>NZ_JBFNXJ010000013.1 GCF_040812015.1 Chitinivorax sp. PXF-14
GGGGGGGGGTGGCTGCGAGGGCGGGAGGGAACCCCCGCCCAGCAAGGTGTTGCAGCGATTGTCAGCCGGCGACCACGGCCCCGCGGATCTGTTCGAGCGCGGATGGGTCGTCCAGCGTGGTCAGGTCGCCCGGGTCACGCCCTTCCGCCAGCGCCTGGATCGAGCGCCGCAGCAGCTTGCCCGAGCGGGTCTTGGGCAGCAGCGCGACGAAATGCACCCGTACCGGCCGCGCGATTGCGCCCAACTGGGCATCCACGGTGGACATGATCTCCTTCTCGAGCGCCACCCTGCCCTCGGCATCCGCCACCCGTGCCGGGTCGCGCACCACGGCGAAGGCCACCACTGCCTGCCCCTTCAGCTCGTCGGCCACGCCGACCACCGCCACCTCGGCCACCGCCGCGTGGCAGGAGATCGCTTCTTCGATCTCGCGCGTGCCGAGCCGGTGGCCGGCGACGTTGATCACGTCGTCGGCGCGGCCGAGGATGAAGTAATAGCCGTCAGCATCGCACCGCGCCCAGTCGAAGCTCGAATAGACGAGATCGTTGAAGTTGCTGAAATAGGTGTTGACGAAGCGTTCGTCGTTGCCCCAGATCGTCTGCAGGCAGCCCGGCGGTAGCGGCGGCACCAGTACCAGCACGCCCTTCTCGTCGGTGCCGACGGGCTTGCCCGTACCCTCGTGCAGCAGCCGCACGTTGAAGCCGTAGACCGGGAAGCCGGGGGAGCCGAATTTCTTGTCGGATTTCTCGATGCCGGGCTGGGCAGAGAGGATCGGCCAGCCGGTTTCGGTCTGCCAGTAGTTGTCGATCACCGGCACCTTGAGTGCATCGCTGATCCAGCGCGAGGTCGGCTCGTCGAGCGGCTCGCCGGCCAGGTACAGCGCGCGCAGGCTCGTTACGTCGTGGCGGCTCAGGCAGGCTGGGTCTTGCTTCTTGAGCACGCGGATCGCCGTCGGGCTCGAAAACATCACGTTGACCTTGTGCTGCTCGACGATCTTCCACCAGATCGCCGCGTCGGGATTGATCGGCAGCCCTTCGTAAACCACCGTGGTCATGCCGGCGATCAGCGGGCCGTAGACGATATACGAGTGGCCGACCACCCAGCCGATATCGGAGGTGGTGAACATCGTGTCGCCGGGCTTGCCGCAATAGATATATTTCATCGAGGCCGCCAGCGCCACGGCATAGCCGCCCGTGTCGCGCTGCACGCCCTTGGGCTTGCCGGTGGTGCCCGAGGTGTAGAGGATATAGCTCGGATCGCTGGATTCGAGCCATTCCACGCTCACGCGCGCGCCCTCGTGTTCGGCGCGCAGCGTGGCGTAATCAACATCGCGTCCATCGACGCGCTGCATGCCCTGGTCGAGCCCGCGATTCACGATCACCACCTTGGCCGGCGGATGTTCGGCCAGCCGCAGCGCCTCGTCCACCAGCGGCTTGTAGGCGATCACCCTGCCGCCGCGCATGCCGGCATCGGCGGTGAACATCAGCTTCGGCCGGGCATCGTCGATACGGCTCGCCAGGCTGTGGGCGGCAAACCCGCCGAACACCACCGAGTGCACCGCGCCGATGCGCGCGCAGGCAAGCATGGCGAAGATCGCCTCCGGCACCATCGGCATGTAGATGACCACGCGATCACCCTTGCCGACGCCTTGCGACTTGAGCACCGCCGCGCAGGCATTGACCTCGGCGTGCAGCTCTGCAAAACTGTAATTTATTTCAGTATTGGTTTCGGTCGAAATATAGACGAGCGCGTTTTGCTGCGCGCGCTCCGCCAGGTGGCGGTCGACCGCGTTGTGGCACAGGTTGGTGCGCCCGCCGACAAACCAGCGGGTGAACGGCGGGTGCTGGTAGTCGAGCGTGTGATTGAACGGCACATGCCAGTCGACCAGCTCGGCTTGTTGCGCCCAGAAACTGTCGGGGTCGGAAATCGACCATTGGTGGAATTCTTGGTAATTCATGAAGCTCCATCCTCGCAAGTGGGCCCGTGTTCCAGATAAAGCGGTAACAGGGCTTAGACTGTTGTTATATGTCTTTGCCGGCCTCGTGGCCGGTTACTCGGAAAAAGCTCCAGCGGCCCCGTTTTTATACGCCGGTTTTTTCGGCTTTTGCGGAAAATATTCTGATGGACATCATCAAACGTTGTGATTGGTGCAATGGCAGCGCCGCCTATCAGGCCTACCACGATCAGGAATGGGGCGTGCCGGTGCACGACGACCAGACGCTGTTCGAATACCTGATACTCGAGGGCGCGCAGGCCGGCCTGTCGTGGTCGACCATACTCAACAAGCGCGACAACTACCGGCGCCTGTTCGACCACTTCGACATCGCCACGGTCGCGGCCTACGACGACGCGAGACAGGCAGCCCTGCTGCAGGATGCCGGCATCGTGCGCAATCGCCAGAAGGTGGCCGCGGCGGTGATCAACGCCCAGGCCAGCCTGCGCGTGCAGGACGAATTCGGCAGCCTCGATGCCTACCTGTGGCGCTTCGTCGGCGGCAGCCCGATCCAGAACCGCTGGGCGGACCGCAGCGAGGTGCCGGCGAAGACGGCGCAATCCGACACGATGAGCCGTGAGCTGCAGAAACGCGGCTTCAAGTTCGTCGGCAGCACCATCTGCTACGCTTTCATGCAGGCCACCGGCATGGTCAACGACCACCCTGTCGGCTGTTTCCGCCATGAGCAGGTCCGAGCATTGAGCTGCCGATAACAGGGAGATGAAATGAGCTACCACCTGATTTGCGGCATCGGCTGCGGCTCCGCCATCGTCGAGGCGGCGCTGGTGCTGAGCGGCCTGCCCTTCACCATCGAAGATACCGAGTACTGGAACGAAGGCCCGAGCCGCGAGCGGCTATTGAGCGTGAATCCGCTGGGCCAGGTGCCGGTGCTGCAATTGCCCGATGGGCAGTGGATCAGCGAGAGCGCGGCGATGCTCCTCCATCTTGGCGATGTTTCACCTGAGGCGGGCTTGGTGCCGCCTGCCGGGCACCCGGCGCGTGCCCGTTTCCTGCATTGGCTGCAGTTCCTGGTTTGCGCGATCTACCCCACCTTCACCTATGGCGACGACCCGGCCAGATGGGTCGGCAGCGAGGCCACGGGGCGCGCCCTGAAGCAAAGCACGGACGAACACCGCAAACGGCTGTGGGTGCAACTCGAACATCAGCTCGGCGACGGCTCATGGTGCCTCGGCGACAGCTTCTCCGCACTCGACCTGTATCTGACCGTGATGAGCCAGTGGCGGCCGGGACGGGACTGGTTTGCCGGCAATTGCCCGAAGATCGCGGCCATCGCCGCGCGTGGCGACGCGATCGCGGCATTGGCGCCGGTGTGGCAGCGCAATTTCTCCGACAGCTGAAGTCCGAGCGGCAACTAAAGACCAGCCGGAGCCGGAAGGCTGGCCGGCACTAGATAGCGAGAGGTACGACAAGACGATGAACAAGACGATGAATCGGCAGAAAAATTTTTAGAGCTGGGCTCAAGTATTGCCGTCGATTGCCGATGACATGTCATCCCCTCCGGAATGACTGCCATGAACACGCTGCCCATCTCATCCACTGGCGCGTCTGGGCTTGCTTCCTACCCGCTCGCGCAACCCACCGACACCAGCAGGCTGGCCCGCGCCAGTAGCAACCAGGCGCAGGCGACACCGCAGAACAGCCCGCTCGGCCAACGGGTAAATCACCTCGGCGTGGCGACGCTCGACATGGCGCAGCAGTTTCTCGGCAGCTTTGCCCAGCAACTGTTTGGCGACCAGGCCAAGGGCATGAAGGTCAGCTTCGACTCGTTCGAGCTATCGGCGTCGAGCACCGCCAGCGCGGCGGCAACACTGAGCAAGACCAGCCAGGGCACCGATGTGGCGGCGGCATTCCGCCTTGAGGACAGCAGCAGCTTCACCGGCCACGGCACGCTGACGACAGCCGACGGCCAGAGCTTCGAATTCGAGATCGAGGTCCGCTACGCCTCGGTGCAGGAGGCGGCCTACGCGGCCAGCCAGCAGCGCTCCTTGCCAGCGGCGGGGAACGCGCAGCAGGCAGCCCAGCCGCAGACAGCCGGCAACACTCAGCAAGCCGCCTTACCGCAGACCAGCACGCAGGATAGCTTGCGCAGCCAGTTTGCCGGGACGGCGGACGACCTGCTGTCGCAACTGTCGGCCGAGCCGGTGCGCCAGCCCTTCCAGCTCGATCTGACACAGGACAACGGCAACCCGCTCAAGCTGCTGGGCGATCTCGCGCTGAAATTACTCGACCTGCCCGGCGGGCCGCGCCACGTCGATCTGCCCCAGGTCGGCAAGGACGACGCAAACGGCAAGAAGGGCCTGTCGGTTCAGGCTTGAGCCAGCCAGCAACGACAAGGGGTCGCCCGAATAGGCGGCCCCTTGTCAGGCCAGGCAAGCCGGCGCGGCCGGTTTGAAGCTGGCATTCGGGTATGGCTGCGACCACGCCCGGCAACGCTGCTTCAGGCCGTCTTTTGCTCCGCCAGGCCGAGCTCATCGGCGAAGCGCTTGCGCAGCATGTGCTTCTGGATCTTACCGGTGATGGTCATCGGGAACTCGGTCACGAAACGCACATAGCGCGGCACCTTGTAGTGCGCAATCTGGCCCCGGCAGAACTCGCGTATTTCCTCCTCGCTCGCCGCCGTGCCGTCCTTGAGGATGATGCAGGCGCACAGTTCCTCGCCGTATTTCGCATCGGGCACACCGACCACCTGCACGTCGCGCACCTTGGGATGGCGATAGAGAAATTCTTCGAGCTCTCGCGGGTAGATGTTCTCGCCACCGCGGATCACCATGTCCTTGGCGCGGCCGACGATATTGCAGTAGCCGTCGGCGTCGATCACGCCCAGATCGCCTGTGTGCATCCAACCGTCCGGGTCGATCGCCTCGGAGGTCTTGGCCGGCGCATTCCAGTAGCTCTGCATCACCGAGTAGCCGCGCGTCAGCAACTCGCCCGGCTCGCCGCAGGGCAGCGTGCTGCCGTCCGGGCCGACGACCTTGACCTCGACATTGGGGTGGATGCGCCCCACGGTGGACACCCGCTTTTCGATCGGATCGTCGAGCGCGCTCTGAAAGCTCACCGGCGAGGTTTCTGTCATGCCATAGGCAATCGTTACCTGACTCATGTGCATCTGCCCGATCACGCGTTTCATCACCTCGATTGGACACGGCGAGCCGGCCATGATGCCGGTACGCAGGCTGGCCAGGTCGAAGCGGGCGAAATCGGGGTGATCGAGCTCGGCGATGAACATCGTCGGCACGCCATAGAGCGCGGTGCAGCGCTCCTCGGCCACCGTCTGCAACACGGCGAGCGGGTCGAAGCCCTCACATGGGTAGACCATGGTCGCACCGTGCGTGATGCAGCCGAGATTGGCCATGACCATGCCGAAGCAGTGGTACAGCGGCACCGGGATGCACATGCGGTCGTGCTCGGTCAGCGCGATGGCCTCGGTGACGAAATAGCCGTTGTTGAGGATGTTGCGATGCGTCAGCGTTGCGCCCTTGGGCGAGCCGGTGGTGCCCGAGGTGAACTGGATGTTGATCGCGTCGTTGCGGTCGAGCGTGTCGGCAAGTGCCGCCAGCCGGGCAAGCTCATCGGGGCCGGCGGGGGTCAAGAGCTCGTCGAAATTCAGCATGCCGGGTGTGCGCTGCGGGCCCATGCGGATCACCCATTGCAGTGCCGGCAGCCGCGCGGCCCCGAGCTGGCCCGGCGTGCCCGTAGCCAGCTCCGGTGCGAGCTCGGCGAGTATCGCCAGGTAATCGCTGCTCTTGAACTGCGGCGACAGGATCAGCGCCTTGCATTCGACCAGGTTCAGCGCGTATTCGAGCTCGAACACGCGGTACGAGGGGTTGATGTTGACCAGCACCAGCCCGGCCTTGGCCGTGGCGAACTGGGTGATCGCCCATTCCGCGTTGTTCTGCGACCAGATGCCGATGCGGTCGCCGGGCTGCAGGCCGAGCCGCAACAAGCTCGCGGCCAGTTGCTCGACCTTGTCACCGAGCTCGCGATAGCTGAGCCGCACGTTCTGGTGGCGCACCACGAGCGCCTCGCGTTCGCCGAAACGGGCGACAGTCTTGTCGAAATAGCGGCCGATGGTGTCCTCGATCAGCGGCAGATCGCGCCGGCCGACGACATGGCTGAGCTTGTCTTGCGTCATTTGCTTTCCTTCTTCGGGTTGGATGGCGGGTCTGGCGCCCGCCTGCTACAAATCGAAAACAGGCGCTCAGGCCGCGACCAGCGGCACGAGCCAGTCGCCCTGGCGATCGAGCGCACGCACGCGCAGCAGCTCGCCGACCAGCATCTCGGCCAGCTCGCGGTGATCGAGCCCGAGGTATAGCCGGTTCATGTCGCGGTAGAAGGCCAGGCCGTCGAGATAGGCCGGCATGTCGGCCAACGGCATGCGCTGCTTTTCCAGCAGGTTGAACATCAGCAGCGCCTTCATCATCGCCTTGGCCCGCTTCACCGGGTCGCCCTCCAGCGCGCGCAGCCGGCTTCGTGCGCGATCCAGCGCGGCGGGCACGTCGCCAAACAGGCGGCCATGGCCGGGGATGACCCAATCCACGTCGAGCTCGCCGATCACGTCCAGCGTGTCGATGGCGGCGTCGAGAAAGCGCTCGTCGGTCGGCTCGACCACGCCGAGCCCGTTCTCCCACAGGGCATCACCCGAGATCAGCAGCCTGAATTCGGGTGAATGGAACATCAGCGCTTCCATGCGGTGGCCGGGGGCCGCGACGGCCTGCCACTCGGTGCCGCCGAGCAATAGCGTGTCGCCGGCGCGGATCAGGCCATCGACGCGGAACGGCTCGGCCTGCTGGCCCGCGACATCGAGCCACAGGGCCTGCCCGTCCCAGTGTTCGAGATGCGCGCGCTCGCCCTCCGGCACCCAGACTTCGCAGCCATACTCGGCCTGCAGCCTGGCGTTGCCGCCCATGTGGTCGCTATGGCAGTGGGTATTGAGCACGCGTGCCAGCGGCGCATCGCCGAGCGCGCCCGGTTCGCGCAACAGCTTGACGGTGGCATCGGCATGGGTGCAGTAGGCGCTGTCGATCAGGACATTGCCGTCGCGATGCAGGAACAGCACATGGTTGGCATTGAGCCAGCCGCGTTCGATGAAACGCAGCGATGCGGGGAGTGTGGGCAAGATGTTGTCTCGTGTGGCGAGGTGTGCTGCTTGTGGCATGCCGCCTCTTTGTCTTGCACCAAGATAGCGCTACTGCCGCCGTGCGGCAACTGCCGGCGCGTCGGCACGACGACTGGCAGTTGCTGGTTTTACACATTCTTTATACGCCGCGGCCAAGCTTTTACCCGTTCTTTACCCGCCGCCGCCTAGCATGTAAATGCCCTGATTCGGGCGCTTGGCGCGGGGGCCGGCGCGATGCGCCGAGCCTCGTCGCGCCCACACTGAGCGAGATGAAATGGACATCTTATACATTGCATTGACGGCAGCCTTCGGCTCGGCCATCTGGCTGTTCGCGAGGGGCTGCGGCAACCTGGAGACCCCACGATGAGCTTTCTCTACCTGATGTCGGGCATCGGCGTGGCGCTACTGCTCGCTTACCTGATTTTTGCGCTACTCAAGCCGGAGAAATTCTGATGACCATGCAGGCCTGGCTACAACTCTTGCTTTATCTCAGCGCGCTGCTGGCGCTGGCCTGGCCCTTGGGCCGCTACATGGCCGGCGTGCTCGAAGGCAGGCCGTCGCTGGCGACCCGGATCGCGGGGCCGGTCGAGCGCCTGGCGTACCGCGCCGCCGGCGTGAAACCTGAGGCAGAAATGGGCTGGAAGGCCTATGCCGTCGCCCTGATCGTGTTCAACCTGATCGGCGTGGTGGCAGTCTACGCGCTGCAACGCACGCAGGGCATGCTGCCGCTCAACCCGCAGGGGATGGGCGCGGTCTCGCCCGATTCATCGTTCAATACCGCGATCAGCTTCGTCACCAACACCAACTGGCAGGGCTACGGTGGCGAGACCACGATGAGCTACCTGACGCAGATGGCAGCGCTGGCGGTGCAGAACTTCCTCTCCGCCGCCACCGGCATTGCCGTGGCCATCGCGCTGATCCGCGGTTTTGCGCGCCATAGCACGCAGACATTGGGCAACGCCTGGGTCGACCTGATGCGTTCCACCCTCTACATCCTGCTGCCGATCTCGCTGGTGATCGCCGTGGTGCTGATGGGCCAGGGCATGATCCAGAACGTCGATGGCTACAAGACGGTGCACACCGTGCAGCCCGTCACCTATGAGCAACCGAGGCTCGACGCGGCCGGCCAGCCGGTCAACGGCGCCGACGGCAAGCCGCAGATGGAATCGGTCACCACGCAGCAGCAGATGCTGGCGATGGGCCCGGTGGCCTCGCAGGTAGCGATCAAGATGCTCGGCACCAATGGCGGTGGCTTCTTCAACGCCAATGCGGCGCATCCCTATGAAAACCCGACGCCGCTGTCGAATTTCGTACAGATGCTTGCGATTTTCCTGATCCCGGCGGCGCTGTGCTTCGTGTTCGGCCGCGTGGTCGGCGACGCGCGCCAGGGCTGGGCGATACTCGGCGCGATGACGGTGATCTTCGTCGTCATGTACGCCGTGGCGGTGTGGGCCGAGGCGCGCGGCAACCCGGGCGCGCTGGCCGGCACCGATCAGCTGGCGAGCGCACTGCAGGCCGGCGGCAATATGGAAGGCAAGGAAACGCGTTTCGGCATCGTCGCTTCCAGCCTGTTCGCGACGATCACCACGGCGGCATCGTGCGGCGCGGTCAATGCGATGCACGACTCGTTCACGCCGCTGGGCGGCCTGGTGCCACTATGGCTGATGCAGCTCGGCGAGGTGGTGTTCGGCGGCGTCGGCTCGGGCCTCTACGGCATGCTGATCTACGCCGTCATGGCCGTGTTCCTGGCCGGGCTGATGATAGGTCGCACGCCGGAATACCTGGGCAAGAAGATCGAAGCCTTCGACATCAAGATGAGCTCGCTGGCCATCCTGATCACCCCGGCGCTGGTCTTGATCGGCACCGCGATCGCCGTCGCCGCCGCCGATGGCAAGGCCGGCATCTTGAACCCCGGCGCGCATGGCTTCAGCGAGGTGCTGTATGCCTTCTCGTCGGCCGCCAACAACAATGGCAGCGCCTTTGCCGGGCTGTCCGCCAACACCCCGTTCTACAACATCCTGCTTGCCATCGCGATGTGGTTCGGCCGTTTCGGCGTGATCGTGCCCGTGCTGGCCATTGCCGGCTCGCTGGCCGCGAAGAAGCGGCTGGCCATCACCTCGGGCACCATGCCCACGCACGGGCCGCTGTTCATCTGCCTGCTGGTCGGCACGGTGATCCTGGTCGGTGCGCTGACCTATGTACCCGCACTGGCACTCGGGCCGGTGGCGGAACACGTGACCCTGTTCGCGCGCTGAGCGGAGGAAAAACATGAATCCCAAGGATCAACGACATCTGGCAGCCCTCGCGGGCCACCAGCAACACGACACGCCCCCGCCGCGCAGCCACAGGCCCCGCCAGGGCCTGTGGGACCCGACACTGCTGAAACCCGCACTGATGGATTCGTTCAGGAAACTCGACCCGCGTATCCAGCTCCGTAACCCGGTGATGTTCGTCGTCTATCTCGGCAGCATCCTGACCACCGGCCTGTTCGTGCAGGCGCTCGCGGGGCACGGCGAGGCGCCGGCCGGCTTCATTCTGGCAACCGCCGTCTGGCTGTGGTTCACCGTGCTGTTCGCCAACTTCGCCGAGGCACTGGCCGAGGGCCGCAGCAAGGCACAGGCGGCAGCCCTGCGCGGCGCCAAGCAAAACGCCATCGCCAAGAAACTGCGCGGCCAGACCCGCGAATCCGGTGTCGAGCTGACTGACGGCAACAGCCTGCGCAAGGGCGATGTCGTGCTGGTCGAGGCGCATGACGTGATTCCCGCCGACGGCGAGGTGATCGACGGCGTGGCTTCGGTCGATGAATCGGCGATCACCGGTGAATCGGCGCCGGTGATCCGCGAATCGGGTGGCGACTTCTCGGCCGTCACCGGCGGCACGCGCGTGCTGTCGGACTGGATCGTGATGCGCGTCACCGTCAACCCGGGCGAGGCCTTTCTCGACCGCATGATCGCCATGGTCGAAGGCGCCAAGCGCCAGAAGACGCCGAACGAGATCGCGCTGACGATCCTGCTCGTGGCGCTGACCATCATCTTCCTGCTGGTGACGGTGACGCTGCTGCCGTTCTCGATCTTCAGCGTCGGCGCCGCCGGTGCCGGCAGCCCGGTCACGATTACCGTGCTGACGGCGCTGCTGGTGTGCCTGATCCCGACTACGATAGGCGGGCTGCTGTCGGCCATCGGCGTGGCCGGCATGAGCCGCATGATGCAGGCGAACGTGATTGCCACCTCGGGACGCGCGGTCGAGGCTGCCGGCGACGTCGACGTGCTGCTGCTCGACAAGACCGGCACGATCACGCTCGGCAACCGCCAGGCCAGCGCCTTCATCGCCGCACCTGGCGTGGCCGAGCAGGTACTGGCCGACGCCGCGCAGCTCGCCTCATTCGCCGACGAGACGCCCGAGGGCCGCTCGATCATCGTGCTGGCCAAGCAGCGCTTCAATCTGCGCGGCCGCGAGCTGCATGAACTGCACGCCAGTTTCATCCCGTTCACGGCGCAGACGCGCATGAGCGGCGTCGACCTGCCCGATCGGCAGATCCGCAAGGGCGCGGTCGATGCGATGCGGGCGCATGCCAAGCAGCTGGGCCATCCCTTCCCGAAGGAGGTCGAGCAGGCGGTCAGCGATGTCGCACGCCGCGGCAGCACCCCGCTGGTGGTGTCGGACGATCAGCGCGTGCTCGGCGTGGTCGAGCTGAAGGACATCGTCAAGGGCGGTATCAAGGAGCGCTTTGCCGAGCTGCGCCGGATGGGCATCAAGACCGTCATGATCACCGGTGACAACCCGCAGACGGCGGCGGCCATCGCGGCTGAGGCGGGCGTGGATGACTTCCTTGCCGAAGCCACGCCGGAAGCCAAGCTCAAACTGATCCGCAGCCATCAGGGCGAGGGCAAGCTGGTGGCGATGACCGGCGACGGCACCAACGATGCCCCGGCGCTGGCGCAGGCCGATGTCGCGGTGGCGATGAACACCGGCACGCAGGCGGCGAAAGAGGCCGGCAATATGGTCGACCTCGATTCGAACCCGACCAAGCTGATCGAGATCGTCGAGATCGGCAAGCAGATGCTGATGACACGCGGCTCATTGACAACCTTCAGCATCGCCAACGACGTGGCCAAGTTCTTCGCCATCATCCCGGCCATGTTCGCGACGACCTATCCGCAGCTCGACGCGCTCAACGTGATGGGGCTCAACAGCCCGTCGAGCGCGATCATGTCGGCGGTGATCTTCAATGCGCTGATCATCGTCGCGCTGATCCCGCTGGCGCTGAAGGGGGTGACCTACCGCGCCCTCGGCGCCGCCACGCTGCTGCGGCGCAACCTGCTGATCTACGGCCTGGGCGGCATCATCGTGCCCTTTGCCGGCATCAAGGTGATTGATATGGCGCTCGGGCTCTTGGGTCTGGCATGACAACGTGTGGCAGGCCGGCGTGTCCCCGGCCTGTCGATGAATCAGGAGTGATATGTGATGAAACAAACCTTACGCCCCGCGGTGACATTGTTTGTGCTGCTGACAGCGCTGACCGGCCTTGCCTACCCGCTACTGACGACGGGAATCGGCAAATTGCTGTTCCCCGCCCAGGTGGCAGGGAGTCTGATCGTTCAGGACGGCAGAACAGTCGGCTCTGAACTGATCGGCCAGCAATTCACCGAGCCGCGGTATTTCTGGGGCCGCCCCTCCGCCACCATCCCGATGCCCTACAATGCAG
Organism: Chitinivorax sp. PXF-14; assembly: GCF_040812015.1. NCBI lineage: Bacteria > Pseudomonadati > Pseudomonadota > Betaproteobacteria > Chitinivorax > Chitinivorax sp. PXF-14. The sequence goes on from NZ_JBFNXJ010000013.1 coordinate 11,833, forward strand.
CCGCCTCCGGCGGCACCAACCTGGGCCCGCTGAACCCGGCGCTGGCCGACGCGGTCCACACCCGTATCGCCGCGCTCAAGGCAGCCGACCCGGGCAACACCGCGCCGATACCGGTCGACCTGGTCACCGCCTCGGCCAGCGGCCTCGATCCGCACATCAGCCCGGCGGCGGCGCAGTATCAGGCCGCGCGCGTTGCCCGGGCACGCCAGCTGGCGCCGGCCGAGGTAGCAGCGCTGATCGGCCGCCATACCGAGCCGCCGCAGTGGGGGCTGTTCGGCGAAGCGCGGGTCAATGTGCTGAAATTGAACCTGGCCCTCGATGCATTGAAACGCTAGCCTGCGAGGCAATGCCGACGCGCCCTGCAGCCGTGCCGGGAGCCGCGCCGGCATTGGCGCTGCAGCCCTGGCAGGCCCCGGCCTGCCGCACACACGACACGAAGAACGATGCAAGACACCCGCCCAGACCCCGATCAACTGCTCGAGAAAGTGATGCTCGAGGAAGCCCGCCAGCACCGCGGCCGCCTGAAGATCTTCTTTGGCGGCTGTGCCGGCGTCGGCAAGACCTATGCGATGCTCAATGCCGCGCGGCAAGCCCACGCGAAGGGGCTGGACGTGGTTGTCGGCATCGTCGAGACCCATGGCCGGGCCGAGACGGCCAGGCTGCTCGACGGCCTGGCGCGGCTGCCGCCACGGCAGGTCGATCACCGCGGCCGACAGTTGCCGGAATTCGATCTCGACGCGGCGCTCGCACGCCAGCCGCAACTGATCCTGATCGACGAGCTGGCCCACACCAACGTCGAGGGCTCGCGCCACACCAAGCGCTGGCAGGATGTCGAGGAACTGCTCGGCGCCGGCATCGATGTCTACACCACGGTCAACGTCCAGCACCTCGAGCGGCTCAACGACATCGTCGGGCAGATCACCGGCATCCGCGTGTGGGAGACGGTGCCCGACCGCATCTTCGACGAGGCCGACGAGATCTCGCTGGTCGACCTGCCGCCCGACGAGCTGCTGCTGCGCCTCAAGGAAGGCAAGGTGTATGTGCCGCACCAGGCCGAGCGCGCGGCCAGACACTTCTTCCGCAAGGGCAACCTGATCGCGCTGCGCGAGCTGGCGCTGCGGCGCACCGCCGACCGCGTTGATGCACAGATGCGCGACTACCGGGCCGATCAGTCGATCAGCCAGGTGTGGCAGGCCAAGGAACGGCTGCTGCTGTGCGTCGGGCCCGGCCCGGCCGGCAACACGCTGGTACGCAGCGCGGCGCGGCTCGCGGCCAGCCTCAAGGCCGACTGGATCGCCGTCTACGTCGAGACCCCCAGGCTGCAGCGGTTGTCCGACGCTCATCGCGAGCGCATTTTGCAGACGCTGAAACTGGCGCAGGAGCTCGGCGCCGAGACCGCCACGCTGGCCGGCCCAGATGTCAGCAGCGTGCTGCTCGGCTACGCCGGCAGCCGCAATGTCTCCAAGCTGGTGGTCGGCAAGAGCCAGCGCCGCTACTGGACGGCAATCGGGCGGCCATCGCTGGCCGACGAGCTGGGCCGGCACTCGATCGACGTCGATGTGTATGTCGTCGGCCATGAGCTGCCCGAGCAGCCGGCGGACGCGCGCGCCAGCACCGACACCATCAGCCTGGAATTCGAAGAGGTGGTCGAGGCGCGCAAACGCGGCTACCTGTGGGCGCTGGCCGTGAGCGTCGCCACCACGCTGATCGCCTCCCCGCTCGCCAGCTTTCTCTACCTGCCCAACGTCGTCATGCTCTACCTGCTCGGGGTGGTGCTGGTGGCGGTGCGCTACGGCCACGGGCCGGCGGTGCTGTCGTCCTTCCTCAGCGTGGCGGCTTTCGACTTCTTTTTCGTGCCGCCGCGCCTGTCGTTTGCCGTCTCGGATACGCAATACCTGCTGACTTTCGCCGTGCTGCTGGTGGTGGCGCTGGTGATCAGCCAGCTCACCGCCAGCCTGCGCTACCAGGCGCATATCGCCACCTATCGCGAACGCCGCACCAGCGCGCTGTACAGTATGGCGCAGGCGCTCTCGGCCGCGCTCGCCACCTCGCAGATCATCGAGATCGCCAGCCGCCACCTGTGCGCCACCTTCCACGCCAAGGTGGCCGTGCTGCTGCCCGACAGCCACGAGGCGGTGCGCCAGCCGCTGCAGGAGATGAGCGCCGAGGTGCTCGAAACGACCGACCTGGGCGTGGCGCAGTGGGTCTACGACCATCAGGAGGTCGCCGGCCTCGGCACCTACACCCTGCCGGCCCACGCCGCCCGTTACCTGCCACTGAAGGCGCCGATGCGCACGCGTGGCGTGCTCGCCATCCAGCCCGACAACCCGCGCCACATCATGTCGCCGGAGCAGCAGCGCCTGCTCGATACCTTTGCCGCGCAGATCGCGCTGGCGCTGGAACGGGTTCATTACGTCGAGGTGGCGCAGGACGCGGTGGTGACGATGGAGGCCGAGCGCCTGCGCAATTCGCTGCTGTCGGCCATCTCGCACGACCTGCGCACGCCGCTGACGGTGATCGTGGGCCTCGCCTCCACGCTGGCTTCCGATGCCGGCCTCAACGACGAGACACGGCGCGAGCTGGCGACGTCGATGCAGGAAGAGGCCATGCGCATGAGCGGGCTCGTCACCAACCTGCTCGACATGGCGCGGCTGCAGGCTGGCGGCGTGCAGCTGTCGAAGCAGTGGCAGTTGCCGGAGGAAGTGATCGGCAGCGCCCTGCGTGCCAGCGAACGGCTGCTGCGCGAGCATCGGGTGACGGTCGAGGTCGCCCCCGAGGTGCCGCTGGTGTCATTCGACGCGGTGCTGGTGGAGCGCGTGTTGTGCAACCTGCTCGAGAACGCGGCCAAGTACACGCCGCCGGGCAGCACCATCCGCATCGCGGTGCAGCCGGCCGAGCACGATGTCCACCTGGTGGTCGAGGACAACGGGCCGGGGCTGCAGGCCGGCATGGAAGAAAAGGTGTTCGACAAGTTCACGCGCGGCGAAAAGGAGTCGGCCAAGCCCGGCGTCGGGCTTGGTCTCGCCATCTGCCGTGCCATCGTCGAGGCGCATGGCGGTAGAATCTGGGCCGATAGCCGCCCCGGCGGCGGCGCGCGCTTCACTGTCGCGCTGCCCGCCAGCGAACCCCCAGCGCTGGAAACCGCAGAGGCCAGCTGAGCCGCGCCCCTCAAGACCGAGCCATGAACGATATCGCCGCCACCGTTCTCGTCATCGAGGATGAAAAGCAGATCCGCCGCTTCCTGCGCGTTACGCTGGAGGCCGCCGGCTTCGCCGTGCACGAGGCCGACAACGCGCGCCAGGGGCTGATCGAGGCCGGCACGCGGCAACCCGACCTGCTGATCGTGGACCTCGGCCTGCCCGACCGCGACGGCGTTGATCTGATCCGCGATCTGCGCAGCTGGAGCAGCGTGCCGGTGATCGTCCTGTCAGCCCGCACGCAGGAGACGGACAAGGTCACCGCGCTCGACGCCGGCGCCGACGACTATCTCACCAAGCCGTTTGGCAGCCCCGAGCTGCTGGCCCGCATCCGCGCCCACCTGCGCCGGCGCACCGTAACACCCGACAGCGAGCACCCCAGCGCCCGCTTTGGCGAGGTCGTCGTCGATCTGGCCAGCCGCGAGGTGACGCGCGCGGGCAGCGCGGTCCACCTGACGCCGACCGAGTTCCGGCTGCTGGCGACGCTGATCCGCCACAGCGGGAAAGTGCTCACCCACCGGCAATTACTGCGCGAGGTATGGGGGCCGAGCCATATCGAGCAACACCACTACCTGCGCATCTATATGGGCAACCTGCGGCAGAAGCTCGAGCGCGACCCGGCGCAACCGGCGTTTCTGCTGACCGAGACCGGCGTCGGCTATCGCCTGGCAGCCGGCAACTGACGCGGCCCCATGGCCAAGCCCGGCGGGCGGAGCCTGATGCGCGGCCCGCGCGGGGCGGCGCTTCCGGATTGCTTGATCTTGATCAAACCATAACCCCACACATAGTGGGACTATACGTTCCAGAAGGTTCTGCCTTCTGCTTGTGTATCTCCAGTGGTTAATTCGACCCGCACGTGATGCGGGTCTTTTTTTGCCCGGCCGCCACGGGCTAGCGCTCGAACCAGTGCGGGCACCAGGCATGCGGGTTGCGCCAGATGCCGCCGGGGCAATCGCCGTAGCCCTCGACGAAACGGGCACGCAAGCCGGCCTCCATGCCCTTGAGAAAGGCACGTTCGCCCTCCCCCTCGCAGACGCCAAAGTAGGCGTAGCCGAGATAGCCCTCGCGATAACCGGTGGATTCGCTGCAATACAGCCGCAGGCCCTGAGCGTAGGCCGTGCGATAGGCTGCTTCGTCCAGCGCCACGCCGGCGCGGCGGCAGCTGTCGCGATGCTGTTCGAGGCGCCAGCCGGGCCACCCCTCCCTCCCGTCCTTGTTGCCGATGCCGGCCGGCGCGCGGCACTCGTCGCCGTTCATGGTGGCGCAGGCGGATAAACAAATCGTCAGCAACAGCAGCAGCTTGCGCATTCATTCCTCCTCGGCCGCGAGGGTGCGGCTCACTTCGGCCCGGATCCGCTCGACGTGGCTGCCTTCCCAGTAAACCTGGTGACAACCCTGGCAGCAGAAATAGCGCGTCTGCCAGGCCTGGACGCGGGCCGGCACGCGCTCGCGCACCGCGTCGAGCGTGCTGGGCACGAGCAGATCGTTGCACTGGCTGCAACGGCTGAACGGATGCAGGTGATGGCGCAAGCCGAAACGCAGAAACAACTCCCGCAACTGTCCCGCGAGATCGGTGTGATAGACAAACGCGCCCACGCTGACGACACTGTGCTTGAGCACACCCACGTCGCGCGTCAGCACGATGCGCTGCTCGGCCACCGCTTGCGCGATCAGCTCGGGGTCATCGATGTCGGGCCGGTAGGCGCAATCGAGGCCCAGCAGGCGCAGACGGCGGGCCAGCCGCCCCAGGTGCGCATCAAGGATGAAGCGTGGCGCCGCCGCACCCGTCGGCTGCAGACCCGCCCAGGGCGATACCTCGACCGTCTCACCGCCATCGAGACGTGCGGACAGTGCGGCCGCCCGGCCATCGATCAGCAGGCGGCCGACCTCGGTATGCGGCACGCCGAGCGACTCGACCCTATCCTTGACGGCGGGCCGGCCGGCAACGGGCACCCGCAAGGGGCCGTCGCGCCGCAGCGGTGGCAGAAAGCGGACGAGCTTGCCGCCTATCAGGAAAGTGCTACAGGGCATCTCCATGGTCGAGATGAGCGTGCAATTGTCGAGGTTGCTTTCTAAGCTTAATGGGCCGTCGCGACTACTGCGCGGCGTCGGGCGGCACGGGCGCGGCATCGGCGCCCTGGCTGCTCGCCGCGTCGATGGCGGCCCCGGTCACCTTGGCGGCTCCCTTGACGGTGCCGACGGCAACATCGGTGGCCACGCTGGCTGCCGTCACGCCGACGCTGACCGCCGTTGACGCCACCGCCGCGGTCGCGGTTACCACTGCGCAGCCGTTGAGCCAGGCGAGTGGCAGGCAAAGGCATAGAAATAGAATACGTAGCATATTGATACTCGGGCACCGCGAAAGCCGCCACGAGCAGGCGAAGTCCAGCACAACCCGCAAGCCAGGGTGGGCTGACGACGCAGGATGCCGCTCGTGCAAGCGCTGTTTCGAGGTGCCAGCTCCAGGCAGACACAAAAGGCCAGTATACCCCCGGATCACCAATCAGCCATGACTAAGCAAGCCAGCGAAACCCATCAACTGCGCGGCAAGACGCTGCGCCAGGGCTGCCCGCGCAGCAGCCATGCCGAGCACCAGGCCGCGGTCAAACGCGACCCCATCGCGCTGATCGAGCGCAGCAGCATCGGCCGCGTGCCGGCCCTGCTGCCGATGCGCTATGGCCGCATGCTGCAATCGCCGTTCACCTTCCTGCGCGGCACGGCAATGCTGCAGGCCTTCGATCTGGACAGCACGCCCAGCACCGGCATGACGGTGCAGTGCTGCGGCGACGCGCACCTGATGAACTTCGGCGCCTTCGCCACGCCGGAGCGCAATCTGATCTTCGACATCAACGATTTCGACGAAACCCTGCCCGCACCCTGGGAGTGGGATCTCAAGCGGCTTGCCGTCAGCGCGGCCGTCGCGGCACGCCACTTGGGGCTTGGCGACAGGCAGGCGATGGATGCCGCGTTGAGCTGCGCCGCCAGCTACCAGCAGCATATGCAGGACTACGCGGCGATGAGCCTGATCGATGTCTGGTATGACAAGCTGACCTTCGACCGGCTCCACACCGAGTTCGACGCCCCGGATTTGCACAGGCGCTTGGACAAGGCCCAGCAGCGTGCCAGCGGGCGCACTCACGAAAGCCTGCTCGACAAGCTCACCACGCGCGTGGGTGGCGAGCTGCGCCTGCGCGACGCCCCGCCGAGCCTGTTCCACATCCACAGCCCGAGCTCCATGCTGCCAAATCACGACAGATGGCTCGAAACGGAAAACTGGCAGGCGCTGCTCGCCGACATGTTCAAGGGCTATGGCGCCACGCTGCAGGACGACCGGCGCCGCTTGCTCGGCCACTACCGGGTGCTCGACGCAGCGTTCAAGATGGTCGGCGTGGGCAGCATCGGCACGCGCTGCCTCGTGGTGCTGATGATGGACGACCACGGCCAGCCGCTGTTCATGCAGATCAAGGAGGCACGGCCATCGGTGCTGGCGCCCCACGTCGATCACCCGCGGATACGCCACGAAGGCCAGCGCGTGATTCAGGGCCAGCGGCTGATGCAGGCGGCCAGCGATGCATTTCTCGGCTGGTGCACCGGCCCGTTCGGGCGGCACTTCTACGTGCGCCAGCTGCGCGACATGAAGGCATCCGCGCAGATCGAGACCTACGACGCGGACATGCTCAATGCCTACCTTCGTGGCTGCGCCTGGGCACTCGCCAGGGCACACGCCAAATCGAGCGCACTGGCCCCGGACATCGCCGCCTATCTGGGCAGCAGCATCACCTTTGCGCAGGCAATCGGCCAATACGCGATGCGCTACGCGGATCAGGTCGAGGCCGATTACGAGGCCTTCCGCAAGGCCGTCGCCCGTGGCAGGCTGCCGGTCGACACGCTCGACGATCCGCTGCACGAGGTGCAGCCCTGAGCCAGGCCAGGGCTGATAAAATGCCGGCTCATTTACCCCCATTGGAGCGCACATGAGCGATCAATTCGAGCAGGGCCTGGCCAAGCGCCGGCAGGTGATGGGCGATGCCTTCGTCGACCGTGCCTTCGCCAACGCGGACGACTTCACGCGGCCGCTGCAGGAGTTCGTCACCTCGCAGGCCTGGGGCACGGTATGGTGCCGCGACGGGCTCGACCTGAAGACGCGCAGCTTCATCACCCTGGCCATGCTGGCGGCGCTCGGCCGCACGCAGGAGCTCAAGGGGCATGTCCGCGGGGCGCTGAACAACGGTGCAACTATCGACGAGATTCGCGAGGTGCTGATGCACAGCGCCATCTATTGCGGCGTACCGCTCGCGATCGACGCCTTCCGCGCGGCGCAGGAAGTCCTGAAGGAAATCCAGGCCAGCGCGTAACGAGCCAGCCGCACGGCAACCCGCTCACGGCGGGCTATTAGGCATCCTCGTCGAGCAACTTGCCGGCCAGGGCCCAGTTTTCCTCGGGCAACTCGTCGAAGCTGATCATGACGTATTCGCGCGGCTTCTCGGCGATGCGTTCGAGCGTATCGGTGATCTCGCGCACGATCTGCTGTTTCTGCCGGCGCGACAGCTCGCCTGCGAGGCAAATATTGACGTAAGGCATGGCCTCTCCAATCGCTGTGTCGACGGTTCCATTGTAGCCATAGCTGGCTTTGCGGCCATTCGATCATCTGGCTATAATGCAGCCTTCTTGCAACTTTGTTGCAAATACAGAGATTCCCATCGTGCGCTTTTCCTCCCGTCTGCTTGCCGTCGCGGCACTGGCTGCATTCGCCATGGCGCCGGCCTGGGCCAGGCAGACCGTATTCGTCAGCGTGATGCCGCAGAAACAGCTGGTGGAGGCCGTCGGCGGCGACAAGGTCACGGTCACCGCCCTGGTCAGCACCGGCAAGGACCCGCACACCTTCGAGCCCACGCCGAGCCAGGTTGCGGGCCTGGCGCGCGCCAACGTGCTGTTCGCCATCGGCATGCCATTCGAAAAGGGCCTGCTGGCACGCGTGGCGGCGGGCAACCCGGCGCTGCGCATCGTCGACAACAAGGCCGGCATCAAGCTCAGGCTGAGTGACGCCGTGCTCGAGTTGCCCGGTGAGGCCGGGCACGATCACGAGCATCGCGCCGGCGAGCCCGACCCCCATGTCTGGACCAGCCCGCCTCGGATGAAGCAGATGGCGGCGCAGATCCGCGATACGCTGGCCGCGCTGGAGCCTGCCTCGAAGGCCGAGTTCGAGCGCAACTACCAGCGCCTCGCGACGGAACTCGACCAACTCGACCAGTCCATCCGTACTACACTGCAGGCAGGCCAGGTGAAGCGCTTCATGGTATTCCATCCCGCCTGGGGCTATTTTGCCGACACCTACGGGCTGCAGCAGATCCCGATCGAATACGAAGGCAAGGAACCGGGAGCAAAAACCGTCAGCCGCATCATTCAACTCGCCAGGCAGAACCACATTCGCGCCATCTTCGTGCAGCCGCAATTCAGCCGCCGCGCGGCCGAGAACATTGCGCGCGCGGTGGACGCCCGGGTGCTGCCCATGGACGACCTGGCCCCCGACATGATCAGCAATCTCAAGCGCGTCGCCGCCGACCTCGCCAGCAACCAGCCATGACACCATTGATCGCCGCCCGTGCCCTCGACTTCGCCTACGGCAGCACGCAGGTGCTCGACCGGGTCGACCTCGACGTCAATCCGGGCGATTTCCTCGGCATCGTCGGCCCCAACGGCGGCGGCAAGAGCACCCTACTCAAGCTGCTGCTGGGCCTGCTGGCGCCGACCGGCGGCAGCCTGCAGGTGCTGGGCCAAGCACCGCAACAGGCGGCGCGCGAGATCGGCTATGTGCCGCAATATGCGAGCTTCGCCCGCGATTTCCCGATCAGCGTCGAACACGCCGTGCTGCTCGGCCGCATGCAACCGGGCCGCTGGCTGCAACGCTATAGCCGGCAGGACCGCGAGATCGGCGAGCGCTCGATGCGCGAAACCGACGTCTGGGAACTGCGCCAGCGTGCGGTGGGCGCCCTCTCCGGCGGGCAGCTGCAGCGGGTGCTGATTGCACGCGCCCTGGCGACCGAGCCCAAGCTGTTGCTGCTCGACGAGCCGACCGCCAGCGTGGACGTGCGTGCCGAAAAGAACATCTTCGAGCTGCTGCGCCAGCTCAACCGCCGCCTGACCGTCGTCGTGGTGTCGCACGACATCGGCTTCATCTCCGACTATGTGAACCGCATCGCCTGCCTCAACCGCCAGCTGGTGTGCCACGCGCCGGACGCGATCGACCCGGCGACGCTGGAGCGCATCTACGGCAAGCATGTGCACGCCATCGCGCACCACCATCATTAATCGGGTGCCCACCGCGCGCCCCTTGCCAGCCCCCACCCCATGACCGGTTTCCTCGACGCCCTGCTGCACGAACAATTCCTGCAATACGCCCTGCTCGGTGGCCTGCTCGCCAGCGTCTGTTGCGGCCTGATCGGCTCCTACGTGGTGGTCAAGCGCATCAGCTACCTGGCCAGCGGCATCGCCCACACCATCCTGGGCGGCATGGGCGTTGCCTACTTCCTCGGCCACAACCCGATGCGCGGTGCGCTGGTGGCGGCGCTGGGCGCCGCCCTGCTGATCGGCTGGATCAATCTGCGCATGAAGGAGCACGAGGACACGCTGATCGGCGCGCTATGGTCGGTCGGCATGGCGGTTGGTGTAATTTTCGTCGCCAAGACACCGGGTTATGGCATCGACCTGATGAGCTACCTGTTCGGCAACATCCTGATGATCTCGAGCCAGGACCTGTGGCTGATGGCCGGGCTCGACGCCATCCTGCTGGCCCTCGTCTGGCTGTTTCGCGAGCCCTTCCTCGCCGTCTGCTTCGACGAAGAATTCGCGCGCCTGCGCGGCCTCAACGTCACCTTCTATTACCTGCTGCTGCTGTGCCTGGTGGCCATTACCGTGGTGCTGCTGATTCAGGTGGTCGGGCTGATCCTGGTCATCGCGCTGCTCACGCTGCCGGCGGCCATTGCCAGCCAGTGGTCGCGCTCGCTGTCGAAGATCATGCTGATTGCCACCGTGCTCGGCAGCATCTTCACGCTGGGTGGGCTCGCGCTGTCTTACGAGCCCGATCTGCCGTCCGGCGCGACCATCATCCTGCTGGCCGGCCTGGGCTATGTGCTGAGCCTCGTCCTGTCTAAATTCAGGGCCGCGTCGCGGTAACTCGCCGCGGCTGGCGCCCACCGGCCCCGGTGGCGCAACGGCCCCAAAAATCCGGAGATTGTTTGCCATGACCGTCCGCATCTATCACAACCCACGCTGTTCCAAATCCCGCCAGACGCTGGCGCTGTTGACCGAACACGGCGAAACGCCAGAGATCATCGAATACCTGCAGACGCCGCCCAGCGCCGACGAGCTGCGCCACCTGCTGAGCCTTCTGGGCATTGCGCCGCGTGAATTGATGCGCACCGACGAGGATGAATACCGCGAACTCGGGCTCGATGCGCCGTCGCTGTCGTCCGAGCAGTTGATCGACGCGATGGTGGCGCATCCGCGCCTGATCCAGCGCCCGATCGTCGTATACGGCGAGCGTGCCGCAATCGGCCGGCCGCCGGAAAATGTGCTGGCGCTGCTCGGGCCGCGTTCCTGAACGTTCCGTTCATCTAATATTCATCGACGGCGCCGTACACTGCACGCCTAACTAGCCGCCTGGGGCAACTGTCCGCCAGCCCTCGATTGCCGCGGTAAAACAGGTTCAACAACGTCTGGAGTGCTTACGCTATGAAGAAGATTCTTGCCCTGATCGCCGTCGCCACCATTGGTCTCGCTGCTTGCAGCAAGAGCAACGAGAATATCGAAGCCGCCAAGGAATCCGCTGAGAAGGCGGTAGACGCAAGCAAGGAAGCCGCCAGCAACGCCGCCGATGCAGCCAAGGCCGCCGGCCAGGCCGCAGGCGACGCAGCCAAGGATGCCGCCAAGACCACGGCGGACGCTGCCAAGGATGCGGCTCAAGGCGCGCAGCAGGCCGCCGAGACCGCCAAGGAGGCGACCAAGGACGCCGCCGTAACCGCGGTGGACAAGGCCAAGGAAGCCACCGCCACGGCAGCCGACAAGACCAAGGAAGCGGCTGACAAGGTCAAGGAAGCCGTCAAGAAGTAAGGCACCGGCCATGCCGACAAAAAAGCCACGCAGATGCGTGGCTTTTTGTTTTCCGGCGGCAGCAGCGCTAGCGCAACCGCCCTTCTCGCCATGCACGCAGCAGGGCTTCGTAGGCGACCGTCTCCGGCTTCGTGCGTTCATTGTCGAGCTTGGGTTTGGGTGAGCCGGGCTGTTTGAACCAGTATGACGGCTCCATCGGTTCCGACAGCTTGGGGATGCAATGTTGCATCCGCCCTTCCTTGGCAATATCGCCCATCACCTGTTCCATGTCGGTGGCCAGCTTGTCGAGCGCCTGCTGCGGCGTTTTGCGCCCGCTGACGGCGTCGTCGATATTGCGCCACCACAGCGGCGCCATACGCGGATAATCGGGTACATTGGTGCCGGTTGGCGTCCAGGCCACGCGCGCCGGGCTGCGATAGAACTCGATCAGCCCGCCCAGCCTGGGCGCGAGCTGGGTCATTGCCTCGGACTGGATATCCGACTCGCGGATCGGTGTCAGCCCGACGATCGTCTTCCTCAGCGAGGTCGAATGCGCCACCACGAACTGCGCATACAGCCACGCGGCCTTGCGCCGGTTCAATGGCGTCGATTTGAGCATGGTCCAGGCGCCCGCATCCTGGTAGCCGAGCTTCATACCCTCCTCCCAATAGGCACCGTGCGGGCTTGGCGCATAGCGCCACTTGGGGTTGCCGTCGCGCCCGACCAGCACCGACCCCGGTTTGGTCATCGCCGCGGTATTCACCGTGTAAAGGAACACCATCTGGGCGACATTGCCTTTCAACAGGTAGTCGCCAATGTCGCCAAATGCCAGCTTGCGGATTTCCGGCGGGCCGTACTTGCGGTTCCAGTCGAGGTAGGTGGTCAGGGCATACACCGATGGCGGGCCATTGACGGCCCCGCCCCGCGCGACCGATGCTCCGATCGGCACGCAGCCATCGACACGAATCCCCCAGTCATCCACCGGGCGGCCATTTGGCAGGCCCTTGTCGCCCGTTCCCGCCAGCGACAGCCAGGCGTCGGAGAAGCGCCACCCCAGCGAGGGGTCGCTCGCCGCATAATCCAGGTGACCATAGACGCGGACGCCGTCGATCTCCTTCACCTGATTGCTGAAGAAGTCGGCGATGTCCTCGTAGGCCGACCAATTGATCGGCACGCCAAGCTCGTAACCATAGCGCTCCCTGAAGCGCTTTTTCAGGTCGGGCCGGCTGAACCAGTCGTGGCGGAACCAGTAGAGGTTGGCAAACTGCTGGTCCGGCAGCTGGTAAAGCTTGCCGTCACTGGCCGTACCGAACGTGCGCCCGATGAAGTCGTGCACATCGAGGGTCGGCAGCGTGACATCGCGCCCTTCGCCGAGCATGAAGTCGGACAGTGCCACCGTTCTGCCGTAACGGAAGTGGGCGCCGATCGAGTCGGTATCGTTGATGTACATGTCGTACAGGTTTTCGCCCGTCCGCATCTGCGTCAGCACCGAATCGACAACCTTGCTCTCGTGGATGACGTCGTGTTGCACCTTGATGCCGGTGATCTCGTAGAACGCCTTGGACATCACGTCGCGCTCGTAGCGATGCGTCGGAATATCCTCCGACGCCACCCGCACGGTGAGACTGGTATAGGGGCGGGCGGCGTCGATGAACCATTGCATCTCGGCCAGTTGCTGGTCGTAACTGTAGGTGCTCGGCGTGAATTCGCGCTTGAGCCAGCGTTTGGCCGCCACGATGTCCGCCGATGCCGGCGCAGTCAGGCCGAGCAGCAACAGTGCGGACAAGAGGCGGGCCTTCACAGCGAAGCCTCCATCAGGCGGGTGACCGGTTGCAGTGTAAAGTGGAAACATGCGCCCTCCCCTGGTTTGCCTTCTGCCCAGATACGGCCGCCGTGGCGGTGTACGATACGTTGCACGGTGGCAAGGCCAACGCCGGTTCCCTCGAAGTCCTCGGGCTTGTGCAGGCGCTGGAACACCCCGAACAGCTTGCTGGCGAACTGCGGGTCGAAGCCCGCGCCGTTGTCTTTGACGAAATAGGCATCGTAGCCTTCCTGGCGCTCGACACCGAATTCGATCACTGCATGATCGATCTTGCCGCTGTATTTCCACGCATTTTCGAGCAGGTTCTGCAGCACGATGTGCATCATGTCCGGGTCGCACAGCGCGCGGACGCCCGGCGCGATCTTCAGTTCTACTCGCCGCTCGGGTTCGCGCGCGCGCAGCTCGTCGGCCACACGGCTCACGATGGCCGACAGGTCGGTCTCCACCAGCCGGATATCGGTGCGGCTGACGCGCGCCAGGCGCAGCATGGCTTCGATCAATTCACCCATGCGCGATGCGGCCGCGCGGATGCGCTGCAGGTAGTCCTGGCCAGTCTGGTCGAGTACCGGCGCATAGTCTTCCTGCAATATCTGGCCGAAGCCTTCGATGGTGCGCAAAGGCGAACGCAGATCGTGCGAGACCGAGTAGCTGAATGCCTCGAGCTCCTTGTTGGCGGCCTCCAGGGCGACCGTGCGACGCTCCACGAGCTCTTCGAGCCTGCCACGATAGTCGGCCAGCTCAAGCTCACTCGCCTTGCGCGCCGAAATGTCGAGCAGGAAGCCTTGCAGCTTGGTCTCGCTATCGCCGCTCCAGATCCGCGAGACCAGGCAGGCAAACCAGATGAGCCGGCCGTCGCGGTGCCGCAGCCGGCATTCGAACTCCGCATTGGGGCGGGCGAATTGCTCGCGCGCCACCGTGCTGTCCTCCATCTCCATGACGGAAAACAGGAATGACTCCTCGAACCAGCGGTCGATCGGATAACCGAGCAGTTGCTGGATCTGCGGCCCGATGTAACTGATGCGGCGGCCTTCCGATACGCTCTCCCAGGGCACCACCTGGGTGGATTCGACCAGGCGACGGTAGCGCTCCTCCGAGCGCAGCAGGGCAAGCCCGGCCTGCTTCTGCTGGCCGATATCCTGCACCACGAAGATGAAGTAGAGCGGCTCGCCCCGCTCGTCATACTGCAGCGATGCCGTCAGGCGGGACCACATCAGGCTGCCGTCGCCACGACGGATTTGCCACTCCACCTCGCGCATCTCCAGCTCGCCTTTCAGCAGCGCGCGGCGAGCCTCGCGCAGGTTTTCCAGGTCCTCCGGCCGGCACAGCTCGGCCAGTGTCATGTGTGACAGGCTGGCGTCGTCGTAGCCGAGTATCTGACGCAGCGTCCGGTTGACCCGCAGCCAGCGATCGCCGTCCAGCGTGATATGGGCGATACCGACCGCAGCCTGCTCGAACAGCGTGCGGTATTCGTTTTCGCTCGCATGCAGCGCGCCCATCTGCTTTTCGACCGCCTCGGCCATGTCGTTGAAGTTGCGCGCCAGCATGCCGAGCTCGTCATGGCCGATTTCCGGTACGCGCAGGTCATACCGCCCTTTGGCGATGGCCTGCGTGCTGTCGATCAGCTCGCCCAGGCTGCCGGTCACCCAGTAGGCAATCATGCTGAGCAGGATGAACGTCAGCGCCACCTCTATCGAGGCGATCACCATGCTCTGCCTGAGCAGCGACTGCCGCGCTTCGGACATGATGGCGGTGGAGAGGCCGAAACGCAGCACACCCAGCGTCTGCCCGCCCAGGCCAAGCCGGCGCTCGACGTGCATCACCCGCACACTGAGCGCCTCGGCTGCGCTCACCATGGGCGCCGGCAGCGCGTCGACGTTGGCAATGCCCGCGCTGGCGGCAACCCGGCCATCCTGATCGCGCACGACGACATACTCGATGCCGTTGCTGCCGACGATTTCATTGAGGTTGTCCTGCAAGGTGGCGTAGTCGCCTTCGAGCAGGTAGGGTGCGATCGCGATGTTGAGCAAGGGCTCATGCTGCGCGAGCGCACTTTCGGTGCTGGCCACCATGGCGGTGTCGATCAGGCGCATGCTGTTGCCGAGCAATAGGGCCAGCATCAGTACCTCGACCACGGTCGAGGCAAACATCAGCTTGAAGCGCAGGCTGCGGAACGGTATCGGGTTTTTCACCGGCCGCCTCCTCCGTACAGCTCCTTGCGCACGAAGGCCAGCTGCGTGTCGTAGGCCGCCAGCTGGGCATCGTCGACCGGCACGATGTAAGACGAGGTCCGGTTGAAATAGGCGAGCCCGGGCTCGCTATAGGGAAAACGGTTCATCGCGTCACGCAGCGCCGCAACGACCGCTTCATCGAGCCGCGGATGAACCATCAATACCAGGCTGAGCGTGCTCGAGGTGCTGCCCAGCACACGCAGCTGCGCGGTGATGTCATTGGACATGCGCTCGTAAACGGCACGCGAGGTGGCCGCCACCGCATTGGGGGTGCGCAGCATCTCGAGGACGGCGTTGTTGTCCGTATTGTGGTAGCGCAGGCGAAGCTCGCGCTCGGGATCGATACCGAGCCCGCCGAGAAACGTGTTGACCTGCTGCACGACGAGCGACAGCCGATCCGGCATGTTGAGGGTGCGCCCCTTGATGTCGCTCAGCGTGGTCGCCGGGTCGTTGCGGTGTATCAGCAGCAGTGCGTAGAAATCCGACTTGATGCCCACAAGCGGGCGGAACCCCATCGACTGCTGCGCGAAACGGGCCAGGTGCGGTGGCGTCAGGATCAGATCGAAATCGCCGGCGTCGACACGCCGCAGATAATCGCGCAACGAGCCAGCCGTACCGATTCTGAGCTTCTGCGTCGTTTGCTGCGACAGGAAATCGCACATCGGCCCATATTCAAGTACCAGGGTCCGGGCACTCAGGTAGGGGGCAACGCCGAAATGCAGCGATGCCGCCTCGGCACATCCGGCAATACAGACCAGCAACAGCAAGTAGAAAAATCGACACATCGAGTCTCGAACCGTAGTGGGTGGCCAGCATTATTTCTGCATGCCCACTGAATCATAGCAGGCCCACGCGCTTCAATCCCAGCAATACGGCCGAATATCAGAATTTACTGATGGCACTCTGGCCATGGTGTTTACATCTCACCTCCCCATGGCGAGGGGCAGGCTCGCCGCAGCCAGGGCCGCGGGCCCACAGCAGGCAAGTACAGCCCTGCGCCAGACACGGCGTCTAGATCGGGCTACCGTGAACCTTGTTACGCCCGCCCTTTTTTGCCGCATAGAGCGCCTGATCGGCCCCATACAACAGGTAACCCTCGGCCATCGCCTCGGTTGGTGCCGTCGCGGCCACGCCGAGGCTCAGCGTCACATGCTCGGCCACGGTCGAACGCGCGTGCGGCAAGGCGATCGCGGCAACGGCCTTGAGCATGCTCTCGGCGATGAAGATCGCCCCCGCCAGCGAGGTGTTGGGCAGCAGGATGACGAACTCCTCCCCGCCGTAGCGCGCCAGCAGATCGGCCGGGCGGTGCAGCTGGCTGGCCAGCGCGGCGGCAACCTTGCGCAGGCAATCGTCGCCTGCCTGATGGCCGTAGTGGTCGTTGTAGAGCTTGAAGAAATCGACGTCCGCAAAAATCAGCGCGATCGATTCGCCCTGGCGCGACGCGCGCCGCCATTCGAGCGCCAGGTATTCGTCGAAGTAACGGCGATTGGCGATGCCGGTCATGCCGTCCTGGTTGGCTTGGCGCAGCAATTCGGTGTTTGCCTGCTTGAGCTGGATATTGGCCCGCTCGGTGTCACTGCGCGCCGTCTCCAGCTGATCCAGCGCAGACTTGAGCTCATCCTCAGCCACCATGCGCTGCGTCACGTTGCGGCCGATGTAGGCGGCACCGCAGACGCCCCCAACCTCATCGCGCAGGGGGCAATAGCTGACTTCGTAGTACTCGACGTTGCTGCTGGTCCCTTCCCATACCTGGGTATCCTTGAATACGCCGCCAGACAGGGCGCGATACCAGTTGGTCAGCGCGCGCGCCATGTCTTCCGGACGGTCGACCAGCAGCTCGAGCAGGCTGATGCCGAGCTGGATCGGCGTGCCGAACTTGCGCTCGAACGCCTGTTTGAACGCAGAATTGAATGCAATCAAGCGGCACTCGCCATCGAGTGCGGCGATCAGGTCGCTTGTGCCTTCGATGATGCCGAACAGCCTGTTGTGCAACAGCCGCAAGGCGCCGAGCGACTCGATTAGCTCGCGCTCCATACGCCTGCGCTGCGACACATCGCGCACCGCAACCAGCATCAGGTTGCGCCCTTCCTGGCGGATCACGCTGAACAGCGCTTCGACGTCGATCGGCTCGCCTTCCGCCCCCATCTGCTGTGCCACGACCAGCACCTGCTCGCCACGGCTGATGCGCAGATAGATGTCCTGCAGGCCGGTCAGGGAGAAATCAGCCTCCGCTGTCGTCAACAGCTGCGCCAGCGGCGTGCCGATCAGCCAGCCGCGGCTCTTGCCCAGCCGTTCACAGGTATTGCGATTGACGTCGACAATGCGCCCGGCGCTGTCGATCAGCAGCAATTCATCGCGCGCCAGCTCGAACAATGCGCGAAAGCGCTCGGACTCGCGTTGTGCGGCTTCGGCCGCGTGACGCAAGGTGATGTCGCGCGTCACCGCCACGAAGCCGCGTGAGTTGCCCTGCTCGCCGGGCATCAGCCGGCCATAGAGCTCGACCCAGATATAGGCACCATCCTTGCGCCTGACACGGCATTGGGCCGACTTGCCGTCGCCGCCGGTAATCGCCTCGGCGTGCTTGCGTATCATCACGAGACGATCATCCGGGTGGACGAGATCAAGCGGATTGATGCCGATCATTTCTTCCTGCGAATAGCCCAGTATCCGGCTGCACGCGGCGGAAACGAACTCGATTCGCCCATCGAGGCTGTGAGACGAGATGATATCGTTGGCATGTTCGGCGATCAGGCGATAGCGTTGCTCGCTGTCTTCCAGCCCGATCAGGCGTTGATGCTGCTCGGTGGTATCGTGCAGTTGCAGCAGCAGGAGCCCGCCTTGAGCGGGCATGGCGTTGAGTGCCGTCCAGCGTTCCGACCCGTCACCGCACTTGACCCGGACATTGGGCACGCACAGCGGCCCGCTTGCCTCGACCTGAGCGGCATCGATGACGTCGTCCACCAGGAAATCAGACAATGCTCGCCCGACGGCTCCCTCCTCGCTAGGCAGGCGGAAGATGACGGCAGCCGCCCCGTTTGCCTGGACAATATGCAAGGACTGGTCCACCAGCAAGGCTGCGGCAGAGGCGCGGCCGACCATGCCATGCCACGATATTTCCGTCGCCGCTGCCTGCACGGGCTGTCCCTGCAGCGCCCACCACAGCACCGCGGCAGCGCCTGCGAAAGCCAAGGTACACACGACAGCCCAGGGCAATCCGCCCCATTCGCCGGACACATAACCTGTCACGATTATTGACGCCAGCACAGCCAGCAGCTTCAGCATGCTTGCCTTGCGCTTCGGCAGGGGGCTAGCATCAAGAGTATCGGAGAGTATCGTCATGCAGGGATTCGGGGTGACCGCATCATGGCAGGCATGCCCCCAGCCTTTTATGCCTGGTCGACATTTGGAATGGTGCGGCAGCCTATGGAAACAGGCTATCAGTGTAGCTTGGATTGGACATTATGCCATCGAGATGTTTGGGTTTGACTCGTTTCTCTATTCGCTGTTTCTTATATAGATGGCTCGCCGTTGCTCTGCTCGGATTTTCTGGGCCATTATCTGCCGCACCTGACACCCCGCCCCCAGCGCCCGCCAAGCAAGCACGGGCTACCTCGATGCGGCTCGCCCCGACAAACGACAACACCTTGTTGTTCATCGGTTTTGGCGTGGCCGCGGTCGCGTTGATCATCGGCCCCCTTGCTGCGCTGCGGATCAAGGATGGACGCAAGCAACCCAAACCGGGCGAGGATCAGAAAAAGCAGTGACGCCCGGCCCAGGCATCTGGCGCCGGCTCGTGGCCGCTCGCGTATAGTGGCCAATGGCGCCGCTTCGCAACGCACATCACAACGACAAGCCACCCAATGGAGGAAACTACATGCTCACAGGCCTGATGATGCACGCCCCCCTGCAAATCTCGGCACTCATCCAGCATGCCGAGCGCTGGCACGGCGACACCGAGATTGTCAGCCGACGCACGGAGGGGGACATCCATCGCTATACCTGGCGCGATGCCCACCGTCGCACCCGCCTGCTGGCCAATGCACTGAAGCGGCTCGGCTGCCAGGCTGGCGACCGCATCGGCACACTGGCCTGGAATGGCTACCGCCACCTGGAAATCTACTTCGCCACCTCGGGTAGCGAGCTCGTCTGCCACACCATCAATCCACGGCTGTTTCCGGAGCAGATTGCCTATATCGTCAATCATGCACAGGATCAGTATCTGTTCTTCGACATCACCTTCCTGCCATTGCTCGAAGCCCTGGCCCCGCAGCTTGGCGGGGTCAAGGCCTTCGTTGCCATGACCGATCGCGACCATCTGCCCGACAGCTCGCTGCCCAGGCTGCTGTGTTATGAAACGTTGCTGGAAGCAGAGGACGATCAGTTCGAGTGGCCAAGTTTCGACGAAAATACGGCATCATCGCTGTGCTACACGTCTGGCACCACCGGCAACCCCAAGGGCGTGCTGTACAGCCACCGTTCGACACTGCTGCACTCGCTGGCCATCGCCCTGCCCGACGCGCTGGACCTGTCGGCGCGCGATTGCGTGCTGCCGGTTGTGCCGATGTTCCACGTCAATGCCTGGGGCATCCCCTATGCCGCGCCGATGACCGGCTGCAAGCTGGTCTTCCCGGGGCCAAAACTCGACGGCGCCAGCCTCACCGAGCTGTTCGAGCAGGAAGGCGTCACCGTCACCGCCGGGGTGCCGACCGTATGGCTAGCCCTGCTGCAGCACTGGAAGCAAACCGATTATCGGCCAAGCACGCTGAACCGCGTCGTGATCGGCGGTGCGGCCCCCCCTGAATCGATGGTTCGCAGCTTTGTTCAAGACTACGGCTGCCATGTCCTGCATGCCTGGGGGATGAGCGAGATGAGCCCTGTCGGCACCGTCTATGCGCCCAAATTCAAGCACAAGGATGCCACGCAGGAACAGTTGCTCCCCTTGCAGCTGAAGCAGGGCAGGCCGGTGTTTGGCGTGGACATGCGGATTATTGATGCGAACAACACGCCGCTGCCCCACGACGGGGTTGCCTTTGGCGACCTGCAGGTTCGCGGCCCCTGGATCTGCAGCCAGTATTACGAACGCGAGCGGGGTGCTGAGCATAGCGACGATGGCTGGTTCTCGACCGGCGACGTCGCCACCATCGATAGCGACGGCTACATGCAGATCACCGACCGCTCGAAGGACGTGATCAAATCGGGTGGCGAGTGGATCAGCTCGATCGCGCTGGAAAACATCATGATGTCCCACCCGGCGGTCGCCGAGGCGGCGGCGATTGGCATACGCCACCCGAAATGGGATGAACGGCCGATTCTCGTCATCGTCCGCAAGAACGGCCAAAGCCTGAGCCGGGAAGAGGCCCTGGCATGGTTTGAAGGCAAGATTGCCAAGTGGTGGATGCCGAACGACATCGTGTTCCTCGATGAACTCCCCCACACGGCCACGGGCAAGGTACAGAAGCTCAAGCTGCGGGAGCGCTTTCACGATTACGTGCTGCCCGATGCCTGATGCAAAGCAAAAAGCCCGGTAAAAACCGGGCTTTTTGCTGGGCGATACCGGGTCAATAACCCAGCGCATGCTCCAGCGCGTCTGCCGCGATCTGGTTCAGCATGATCACAGGCGTGACACGCCCGGCCGGCGTACGCCAGGACGCCGTCGGTGAACTGCCGTCCATCGCCCCGGACAGCACGTACTGAGGCGGGTGCTGGTTGCTGGCGAAGACAGGATCTTTGTCCAGGCCCGCCATCAGCGATCGATACGCAGTCGGAATGGTCAGCGCCAATACCTTGCCGACCGACTCGCTGCTGACAGACCAGCTACCGGCGGTGTCAAGACCCGTTGCGGTCGCCCCGTCGTAGCGCGAAAAACGAATGGTGCCGATAGTCTGCCCCGAGGTATCGACACCAGTGCGCGTGAAGCGCATGCCCAGCGCGCCGACGCGATAGTCCTGCCCCTGTTCGCTGCAACAAGCCAATATTGCATCAGGGAGCTTGCCTGTCAGCACCTGGGCATTGGCTGCACGACCATAGAAATCGGCAACATTGGTCATCAGCGCCTTGTAGACACGGGCCCCCGTCGGCCAGACGGCAGTGGAGCCAAGCGTGCGAACCGCATCGACGGTGTTGCCGATCTGATCGCCGCCGACATCGTATGCGGCTACGCTGAATTGCAGTGCCGCCCCCCCCGGCCCGGCAATGGTGCTGCGGCCGGTAGTGCGTTCATAGCTATAGGCACCTTCAAACAGGCTGCCCACGCCGGCATAACTCACGACACTGTAGTCCCGCTGCTCCACCGCCCCCCCCGCCGACAGCAGGTAGTTGTGGGTACGCAATTGCACGACGCCATATGAAGAGGCCAGATCCTGATACACGCGCAGCTTGACCCAGTTGCCTGCCGCATTCTGGTAGGGGTACACATATAGATCGGAAGCCTTGAGCGCCTCCCCCAGTGAAATATCGGTCGCCAGGCGCAGCTGACTGGCCGCAGCATCGAGACGCTGCACCGTGACAGAGGGCAAGGTCAGCTTGATGCTGGCAGGATCAAAGGTGGCATCGCCATCGGGGAGCTGGCCCGCAATCGTCGCAGCCTGCTGCAGCACCTCGTTGGCCAGCACGGCATAGATTGTACGGGCTTTGCCGCTCGGCAACTGGCCGCCATAAGCAGCCAATGCGGCCCCCTGCTGCTGTGCAAGGTAATACGCCAATACGCGCGCTACCTTGTGCATCTTGGCGGCATCCGCGCGGTTCTGTTGATTCTGGGTCGTGGTCAGGCGGACGTTGTCCTGCGGGTTCAGATAGTCGGAAGTGAACAGGAACTTCGAATTCAGCTCGAATACGTCACGCACATATGATTCGATATCCGCACTGGCCATGCCGGGGTGCGTCTCCAGTACGGCATGGAGCATGGTAGTAACCGGATTGATGGTGCCATATTGGCCCGGAATGGTGCTCAGCCGGTAGGGCCGCCCGACGGCCTGGCCAGTATCCTGGTCGACCGCCGTGGCGGGGACATCCACCAGCAGCGTCGGAACAATCACATTCGACGGCATCTGCAGGGTAAATGCACCACCGCTGTCCGTTGTCGTCATGGGCTCGGTGTCATCCCTCACCCCGTTTTCATTCAAATCAGCGAATACGACGGCGCCTTGCAGATAGCCGTCGGCCACGATGCCGGAAACCGATACTGTCGATGGCGCCGCATCGCCCCCCGAACTGCCCCCGCCGCCACAGGAAGCCAATAACAACGCGATGAGCGATACGGAAAGATTGCGCGACTTGGACACACGTGCCTCGACTAGATGGATTACTCTAGTCAGCGAGTATGCCAACTGTCATGCTTTATGTCATTTGGTTTTTCTATCGGCAGGATCCTGTTCACCCCACAGGGCCGTGACTGCCCGGGCACCCCGCCTGGCCGTGCAGCCTTGGTCGCACGCGATGACGGGCCGAACGGTAAACCGATACGGCCTGCCTGGGGGGCTACAGCGGAATATCCGGCTGGCTGGCGGAACGGGTTCCGGCCGCGGCCAGGTTGTCGCCGGAGCGATAGGTAAATACGAGAGACAGCTTGTTTTGCGTCGTGCGGTTGTTGCCCGCGCAGTGAAACAGATTGCTGTGAAACAGCAGTACATCGCCCTTGTTCAATGGAACGAGTACGGCCTGCCCGATCAGGCTTTGGTTTTCAGGCAGGTCAGTTCTCAGGAACTGCGCCTGATCTAGTTGCGCTGTCGAAATCGTGGTGTGGTGCGACCCGGGAATCACCGACAAGCAGCCATTCTCCGGCGTTTCCTGCCCCAGCGCCAACCAGGCGGAGATCAATTCGGGGCGCTCGAAATGCCAGTAGCGAACATCCCGATGCCAACCGGTCAAACTGGAGAAGCGCGGCTGCTTGGTCATGATGCAATTGTGATGAGCCTGCACCAAATACGTTTGCGGCCCCAGCAGTTGCTTCAGTGGCCATGCGAGCGCCGCGCCAGTCGCCCAAGCAGAGATCATCGGGCTGCGCCCATAGGCCTGCAGCAAGCGGCGGGCAGTCCTGCCGCCTTCCGCTTGGCGCGAGCTCGGCGCGCCTGGGTACTGCGTATCCGCCTCGAACTCGATGGGCATGGCTTCCCGCGCCAACTCGTGGGCAGCGAAGCGCACCATCTCGTCACACTGGGCCGGGTCGGCAAGGCCGGGAAGAATCAGATAACCATGCTCGTCAAATGAGCGGAGCTGGTCGTCGGACAACATCAAATCAGGCATGGCAGAGCCAACGGGGACAAAGCGCAACGCTAACCCGATGCAAGGTAGATTGCAATCTGCTCAATGACTCCGCACGCACCGTCCTAGCTTGACTTAGGTCAAACCAGGCCGGCCTTCAAGCGTATAACCTTATTAATACAATGGTTATATCACCCAGGAGTACATCATGGAATTGTGGAAAGAACTGCTGTCATCCGACGTAGGCATCATGAGCGCCATCGTCATTGCCACCATCATCGGGATGGCGGGCTACTATGCTTGGTACTTCCACAAAATGGTCGTCGACGCAGAAAAAAATCAGAACAAACGTAGCTGAGCGCCTTGCGGTGGCTGGAAACGGCTGCAATCCAAACCCAGCCGCTGCCTCAACAACCCCGCTCGCCGGCAGGCAAGCTCGAAGCGTTGCCGGATCAGCTCGGCCCTCAGCCACGCGAGCAGGCCACGCCTGGTAACGAGTTTGCTCTCGAATCCAGCCCTGCCGAACACCCCAGCGGGCGTAGCAATAGATGCAGCCGTGCTCGCAGCCATGGTAAGGGTTGATCGACGGGCTGAAATAGATGTCAGGCGAGCGGTTGTGGCTGATCGCCGACTTTGCCTCGTGCCAGACAATCTAGGGTACGATGCTGGCCGCCTCCCCTACACCACCAGGCCAATCAGACTCTGCCGCTTCGCGAACCAGGTTGTTGAAGCAATTAGGTGGATTGCCGTTGGCGCCACGGCCCTTGGCTACTGGTTCATTTCTCATTGCTGCATTTCATTACAGTTACGAAAGAATGCCAGCGCGGCCTTACTGTCGTCCACAAAAAAGCCGGGGAGGCCCCCGGCTTTGGCTTCAAGCATCAACGCCGCTAGACGACAAAGCGCTTCACCGCCACTTCCAGCGCCTTCGCATGGCGCTCCAGCTCGGCCACGATGGGATTGGTCTTGTCGATCTCACGGTTGCTCGCATCCGACATCTCGGCGATACGCCCAACTGACTTGACGATGTCGGTGCTGGTCTGCAGCTGGGCACGCGTGCTCGATACAAGCTCGACCAGGTCACGCTCCGCCGTCTCCGCACCACGCGCCAGGTTCTGGAAGGCCGGCACGAGCTCGTTGATATGGCCGATACCGACACTCACCTGGCGTGCGCCCGACTTCATGTCCGTGGCCACCGAGGCGGTCTCCTGCTGGACGGTATGCACCACGGACTGGATGCTGTTGGTCGCCTGCGTAGTCTTCTCCGCCAGCTTTCTGACCTCGTCCGCCACCACGGCAAACCCGCGGCCATACTCGCCGGCACGCGCCGCCTCGATTGCGGCATTGAGGGCGAGCAGGTTGGTCTGGTCGGCGATCTCTTTGATCACGCCGGCGATACCGCTGATCTCCTGCGAATGCTGTTCCAGCCGCGCGATCCCCTCGACCGAGTCGTTGACGGCACGCGCCATGCGGTCGATCTCGGCTGTTGCGGCCGCCAGCACCGATTGTCCGTTATGCGCGAGCTCCACGGCTTCGGCCGAGCGCTGACGCGCCGATTCGGCCCGGTCATGGGCCTGCTCGAAACTGGCCCCCATGCCCTGGACCGACGAGGCAATGGAGGCAGCCGCCTCGCTCTGGCGCGAGGAGCCATCCTCGATATTGTGGTAGGCATGGGCCAGCGCCTCGGACGATTGGCTCAGCTCACCCGACGTTGTGCCCATATTGCGTATCATTGCCTGCAGTTGCCTCTGCATCTCCGCCAACGCCTTCAGTAGCAGGCCCACCTCATCGAGGTAGGTCGTGCGGATGTCATTGGTCAACGTGCCAGCCGCAATCTTTTCCGCGGCGGAAATCGCGAAATTGAGCGGGCGCGTGATTGAACGGATGATCCAGAACGACAGCGGGATGGCGATCAGCAGGCCGGCCAGGGCAATCCCCATGCTGACGGCCCTGATCTTGGTTGCCGCGGCCTCCGTTGTTTCGTACTGTGCCTTGGCCAGCTTTTCCTTGTAGGCAAAGGTGGCGTTGATGGTGTCGATCAGGGCATTGAAGGTCTCCATATAGGCACCGCGAAACAGGGTGATTGCGTCGGGGCGCATGGTGTCCTTGTATAGATTGACCACCTGCTCGCGCTGTTTCTGGTATTCGGCGAAACGCCGCGTAAAGGCCTGATACAGCATGGTGGCCTCCGGGTCGCCGCTTGCCTTGAGCAGCGTCGACATTTGCTCGAATACATGCGTTTCATGCTGCCCGATCGCCGCAAAATACTCATCCGCGGTTTTCACATATTGGGTTTCCAGCGCCAGATAGAGCTTGGTCTTGGCCTCGTTGATCTCGTTGATCGACTTGCCTAGCCCAACCATCGGCACGAGCTGATCCTGATACGTGGTACGAGTCGCCAGATTGGCGCGGCTGATGCCGATGCCCGAGAGCGCGCTGACGGCCATCAACAACGCAAGCAGCACGGTAACCAGGAAGATCAGCCGGTGACTGACCTTGAGCCCCCGTATCCTGGCCAAACCCTTGATGACGTCTTTTCTACTTTGCATGTCTCTTCCTACTGGTTTTATTGATGGGAGCAAAGACGTGGGGAACTCGGATTATTGTTTAAATCAGCGTTTAATGAAATAGTTAATCTCTATCAAGAGATAGATTAAAATCAATCTCAACAAACACGAGCAGCCTGCCCGAACTTGTTAGAATACGGCTTTGGGTAAAGTTAAGGACGATTAGGATCATGACCGCCAAGCACTCCCGCCTGCTGATTCTCGGCTCCGGCCCCGCCGGCTACACCGCAGCCGTCTATGCTGCACGCGCCAACCTGAAGCCCACGCTGATCACCGGCCTGGCCCAGGGTGGCCAGCTGATGACGACCACCGATGTGGACAACTGGCCCGCCGACGCCGCAGGGATACAGGGTCCCGAGCTGATGCAGCGCTTCCAGCAACATGCTGAGCGCTTCGGCACCGACATGATCTTCGACCACATCCATACCGCCAAGCTGACCGAAAAACCGATTCGCCTGATTGGCGACAGCGGCGAGTACACCTGCGATGCGCTGATCATCTCCACCGGCGCGTCGGCCCAGTACCTGGGCCTCGACTCCGAACAGGCCTTCATGGGCAAGGGCGTGTCCGGCTGCGCCACCTGCGATGGTTTCTTCTACCGCAACCAGAAGGTTTGCGTGGTTGGCGGCGGCAACACAGCAGTTGAAGAAGCGCTTTACCTGGCCAATATCGCCGGCCACGTCACGCTGATTCACCGCCGCGATACCTTCCGCGCGGAGAAGATACTGATCGATCACCTGCAGGAAAAGGTCGAGGCCGGCAAAATCACGCTGGAATTGAATCACACGCTGGATGAGGTGCTGGGCGACCAGACCGGCGTCACCGGCGTACGCATCAAATCCACGACCGACGGTACAAGCAAGACATTGGAGCTGACCGGCTGCTTCATCGCGATCGGCCACAAGCCCAATACCGACATCTTCGCTGGCCAGATCGAGATGGAAAACGGCTACATCATCACCAAGGGCGGCCGCAGCGGCAACGCCACAGCGACGAACATCCCCGGCGTGTTCGCCGCGGGCGACGTGCAGGACCACATCTACCGCCAGGCGGTGACCAGCGCCGCATCGGGTTGCCAGGCGGCGCTCGACGCAGACAAATACCTCGCCGCGCTCGACAAGTAAGCCGAGCCCGCTTGTGCGATGACGGGGCGGCTACGAGCCGCCCTTTTGACGTTATGCCGACCATGGATGACAAGACACTCGCCCGCCTCAAGACATTGCGCAAGACGCTCGCCGCACCCAAGGCAGCGGCCCGGCCAGCCGCGATCGACGCATCACCTGAGGTGCGTGACCGGGCAGCATTCAAGGCTGCGATGAAGGGTGTCAAGCGCCTGCCCGACACGGGCCGCCTCTATCTGCCGGCAGCCTTGCCCAAAGCCATACCACGGCAGCACATCAAGGACGAGCAGCAGGTTCTGATCGACTCGATGAGCGACTGGAACGAGTGGGAGGACGGGCCGGAGACCGGTGTCGAGATCGCCTACCTGCGTGATGGCATGCGCAGCGACACACTGAAGAAGCTGCGTCGGGGGCACTGGGTGGTGCAGGCACAGATCGACCTGCACGGCCACAATGTCGACGAGGCACGCTATGCGCTCGCGGCCTTCGTGATCCACAGCCGCCAGGAAGGCATCCGTTGCGTCCGCGTCATCCATGGCAAGGGGCTCGGCTCGAAAAACAAGGAGTCGGTACTCAAGGGCAAGGTCCCGGGCTGGCTCAGCCAGCGCGACGAGGTCCTGGCCTTTTGTCAGGCCCGCCATGTCGACGGCGGCGGCGGTGCCCTGATCGTCCTGCTGCGCAGCGCACGCTGACCGGCAGCACAGCCGTCAGATGGCATTCTTAAGCAAGCGCTAAGCCGGTTTACCGCCGGCGGTGTTAGAATCGCCCCTTTTCGCAAACCCGCATATCTTGAAAGACGACGCTCTGACTAAACGCACCCTGTGGGCGCTGATCCTGGTTTTTGTGGCGATCTGGTTCGGCCAGCTCGACTACCGCAAGCTGGTCAAACCCGACGAGGGGCGCTACGCCGAGATTTCGCGTGAAATGGCGGCCAGTGGCGACTGGGTCACCCCTCGCCTGAACGGCCTCAAATATTTCGAAAAACCCCCGATGCAGTACTGGGCGACCGCTGTGGCCTACCATGTGGCCGGTGAGCACGAGTGGACGGCCCGCCTGTGGACCGCGCTCACCGGGTTTCTCGGCATCGTCGCCGCGGCGTATGCCGGCTCGGTATTGTTCGGGCGTCGCGCGGGCCTGCTGGCGGCGCTGGTACTGGGCAGCAGCTTCTATTACCTCGCGCTCGGCCACATCAACACGCTCGACATGGGCGTATCCTTCTTTCTGGAGTTGGCACTGGTCGGCTTCCTCATGGCCCATCGCGATGGCGCATCGGCCAACACACAGCGCAACTGGATGTGGCTGACCTGGGCTGCCATGGCGGGTGCCATGCTGTCCAAGGGGCTGATTGGCTTGGTACTGCCCGGTGCCGCGCTCGTGCTGTATGTGCTGGCCACCCGGCAATTCAGGCTGTTGCTCGGCATGCGCTGGCTCTCGGGGCTGCTGATCTTTGCCGCCCTGACCCTGCCCTGGTTTGCACTGGTGTCGGCGCGCAACCCGGAGTTCCTGCAGTTCTTCTTCATCCACGAGCATTTCCAGCGCTTCTCGACCGATGCGGCAAGACGTTTGGCGCCGTGGTGGATTTTCGTGCCGATCCTTGCGATCGGCATCACGCCCTGGCTGACATGGCTGCCACAGAGCCTCATCGCCAGCATGCGCAAGCTGCCGACGGAACGCTTCCGCCCACAGCTACTGTTGCTGATCTGGAGCGTGTTCATCTTCGTGTTTTTCAGTACCTCCAAGTCCAAGCTGCCGGCCTACATCCTGCCCATCTTTCCCGCCGTCGCGATATTGCTGGGTGACTACCTGTCACGTGTAGAAGCGGCGAGCCTGCGCAGGCACGCGGCCCTGTTGCTCGCGGCAGCCATCGTCGTGGCCGCAATATTTGCGGTTGCTCCGCACTTTGCCAACTACGGCAGCGAGGCCACGCCACGTGCGATGATTGATGCCTACATCCAGTGGGGGCGTGTTGCCGCACTGGCCGGCGTAGCCGGCTTCGCGGTCGCCTATCTGCTTGCGCGGTCGGCCAAGGTGCTGCCGGCGTTTGTCGCGATGGGGTTTGCCTCCGTCATCGCCACCTCGCTCTTCCTGAACGGCCACAACGCCCTTGCCCGCTCGAACTCGGCATTCTTCCTGGCACAGGACATCAAGCCCCACCTCAAACCAGGCGTGCCGTTCTACAGCGTGAAGATGTATGATCAGACGCTGCCGTTCTACATCAAGCGCACGCTGACGCTGGTCGACTATCGCGACGAGCTGTCGTTGGGCATCGACCAGCAACCCGAGCTGGCCGTCGCCACACTGCGCGAATTCACTGATGCCTGGCAGCATCAGCCGGAGGCACTGGCGCTGATGTCCACCGAAACCTATGCCGACCTGGCAAAGAACCAACAACTGACCATGCGTGTCATTGCATCCGACACCCGCCGCGTCGTAGTGAGCAAACCTTGAAACTCGTCGAATTCGCCCTGATCCTGACCGGCGTCCTGCTCAACGCAGTCGCCCAACTGGCGCTCAAGGCCGGCACCAATAGCGTCGGCCACATCGATTTCCACGTCAGCAACGTGCTGCCCATGGGCTGGAAACTGGCAACCAACCCCTACATCATCGGTGGCCTGAGCTGCTATGTCGTCAGCGTGGTGGTCTGGATCCTGGCGCTATCGCGCGTTGAAGTCAGCATGGCCTATCCGATGCTGTCCATTGGCTATGTCGTCAATGCCATCGCGGCCTGGTACCTGTTTGGCGAAGCACTCGGCGCGATGCGCCTGAGCGGCATCGGCATCATCATCATCGGTGTTTATCTCGTGGCCCGGAGCTAATCGGCATGGACTATCTTCCTTTCACCCGCCCCACCCTCGACGAGGCCACGATCGCCGACGTCGGCGACGTGCTGCGCTCGGGCTGGATCACCAGCGGCCCCAAGGTCAAGCAATTCGAGGCAGCACTGTCAGAGTATTTCGGCGGCCGGCCGGTGCGCGTACTGAATTCGGCTACCGGCGGCATGGAAGTCGCCCTGCGCCTGATCGGCATACAAGCAGGCGACGAAGTGATCACCACGCCGCTATCCTGGGTGGCCACCGGCAATGTCGTGCTCAACGCAGGCGCCAAGCCGGTTTTCGTCGATGTCGATCCGCACACCCGCAATATCGACCTGGATCGTATCGAGGCGGCCATCACGCCACGCACCAAGGCCATCATGCCGGTCGACCTGGCCGGGCTGCCGGTCGATCGTGACCGTCTCAACGACATCGCCGCACGCCACGGCCTGCGCGTGATCGAAGACGCGGCCCAGTCCATGGGCAGCACCTGGCGTGGCCGCCGTATTGGCAGTTTCGGCGACCTGATTTCGATCAGCTTCCACGCCAACAAGAACCTCACCACCACCGAGGGCGGCTGCCTGGTGCTGCGCGACGAATCCGAGATTCCGCTGTTCGAAAAGCTGCGCTTGCAAGGTGTGGTGCGCTCCCCGGACGGGGGTATGGATGTGGACGTGACCGGCGGCAAATACAATATGACCGATGTCGCTGCGGTTATCGGGCTGCACCAGCTCAAGCATATCGAGGCCTTCAATGCGCAGCGCAAGGCGCTGGCACGCCACTATTTCGCCAAGCTCGACCGCACGCTGGGCCTGGGGCTGCCGGTCGAGGACTTCGAGAACAGCAACTGGCACATGTTTCAGCTCACACTGCCACTCGACTCCTTGCGCATCAGCCGCGGCGAATTCATCCAGATCATGCATGCACGCGGCATCGGCATTGGCGTGCACTACCCCGCCATGCACCTGTTCACACTGTATCGCGGCCTGGGCTGGAAAGAGGGCGACTACCCGCACGCCGAGAAAATCGGCCGCGAAACCGTGACGCTCCCCCTGTTCCCGCGGATGAGCGAGGCAGACGTCGAACGAGTCTGCCAGAATATCCATGAGGTTCTGTCAGCCAATATGCGCTAACTGCGTTATTGGCTGATTGCCCGCAACACAATTTTTGTTATCCATTCCAGACGTTCCCATGGCGCAACCACAAGTTTCCGTCATCATCCCGGTCTACAACGAAGAAGACGGGTTGCAGGCACTGTTCGACCGGCTCTACCCGGCGCTCGACAAGCTCGGGCGCAATTACGAGGTCATCTTCATCAACGACGGCAGCAAGGACCGCTCGCCGGCGATTCTGCGCGAGCAGTTCCAGAAGCGGCCCGATGTGACGCGCGTGATCCTGTTCAACGGCAACTTCGGCCAGCACAAGGCGATTCTTGCCGGCTTTGCGCACGCACAAGGCGACTACGTGGTAACGCTCGATGCCGACCTGCAAAATCCGCCGGAGGACATCGCCACCCTGCTCGCCGAAATGGACCGCGGACACGACTACGTCGGCTCGATCCGCCGCCAAC
Organism: Chitinivorax sp. PXF-14; assembly: GCF_040812015.1. Taxonomy (NCBI): domain Bacteria; kingdom Pseudomonadati; phylum Pseudomonadota; class Betaproteobacteria; genus Chitinivorax; species Chitinivorax sp. PXF-14. The sequence goes on from NZ_JBFNXJ010000013.1 coordinate 43,438, forward strand.
GCAATGACAGCGCCTGGCGCCATGTCGCGTCTCGTGCGATGAACAGCCTGCGCGAACGCATCACGCGCATCAAGATGACCGACCAGGGCTGCATGCTGCGTGCCTACCATCGTCATATCATCGATGCAATCAACCAGTGCAGCGAAATGAACACCTTCATTCCCGCGCTGGCCTATACCTTTGCCTCGAAGCCGACGGAAGTCATCGTCGGTCATGACGAGCGCGCCGCCGGCGAATCGAAATACTCGCTGTACAGCCTGATCCGCCTGAATTTCGACCTGATGACCGGGTTCTCGATCGTGCCGCTGCAGCTGTTCTCGATGCTCGGCATGCTGGTGTCGCTGGTCTCCGGCCTGCTCGTGATCTATCTGGCTGGACGCCGTCTGATCATCGGGCCAGAAGAAGGCGGACTGTTCACGCTGTTTGCAATTGCCTTCCTGCTGATCGGCGTGGCGCTGTTCGGCATCGGCCTGCTCGGCGAGTACATCGGCCGCATCTACCAGGAAGTCCGCAACCGGCCGCGCTACATCATCCAGGCCGTGCTGGAAAACCGGGACGATCGCGCATGAGCCGCGCAGTCGTCTTCGCCTACCACAATGTCGGCGTACGCTGCCTGGAAGTGCTGCTCGCACAAGGCGTCGAAATCAGCCTCGTGGTGACACATCAGGACAATCCCAACGAAACCATCTGGTTCGACGGCGTGGCCGACTTGGCCCGCCTGCACGACATCCCGGTGATCACGCCGGATGATCCGAACACGCCGGAAACCCTGGCTGCTGTCACTGCGGCGGCGCCCGACTTCCTGTTCTCGTTCTATTACCGCAACATGCTCAAGGCGCCGCTGCTGGCCGTGCCCAAGCGTGGCGCCTTCAATATGCACGGATCGCTGCTACCCCAATATCGCGGTCGCGTACCGGTGAACTGGGCCATCATCCGCGGGGAGCGCGAGACCGGCGCCACGCTGCACGTGATGAACGAAAAGCCTGACAACGGCGCCATTGTCGATCAGACGGCCGTGCCCATCCTGCCCAACGACACTGCCAGACAGGTATTCGACAAGGTCGTGGTGGCAGCGGAAATCACCCTCTATCGCTGCCTGCCGTCGCTGCTCGATGGCACAGCCCAGCTGACGCCACAAGACCTATCGCAAGGCGGTTACTTCGGCGGGCGCAAGGCGGAAGATGGCCGCATCGACTGGCAACAGCCTGCGCGGGATATTCACAACCTGGTGCGTGCCGTGGCCCCGCCCTACCCCGGCGCACATTGCCGGCTTGCGGGGCTTCCCATGCTGGTGACGCGAACCCTGCCCGCACCCGCAGTGAAAGCCGCCACCGCGTACCCGGCGTTGTTCGTGGCAGGTGACCGCATCTACGCGAGCTGCGGCGACGGCCAAGTGCTGCGCCTGCTCGAATTCACGCTTGCCGGCAAGCCGACCACGGCTGCCGATCTTATCGCACGCTTCGGCCACCAGCCGCGGGCGTTGACCGACTGACAATACCAAGGACAACCACCATGAAGAAGATTCTGATTCTCGGCGTGAACGGCTTTATCGGCCATCACCTCTCGAAGCGCATCATCGACACCACCGATTGGGAGGTGTACGGGATGGACATGTTCACCGACAAGATTTCGGGCCTGCTCGACAACCCGCGCTTCCACTTCTTTGAAGGTGACATCACCATCAACAAGGAGTGGATCGAGTACCACGTCAAGAAATGTGACGTCGTGCTGCCGCTGGTTGCCATCGCCACGCCGGCCACCTATGTACAGCAGCCGCTGCGCGTGTTCGAGCTCGATTTCGAAGCCAACCTGCCGATCATCCGCCAGTGCGTGAAATACAAGAAGCGCGTGCTGTTCCCATCGACCTCCGAGGTCTACGGCATGTGCAAGGATGGCGAGTTCGACCCGGAAGGCTCGGACCTGATCTACGGCCCGATCAACAAGCCGCGCTGGATCTACGCCTGCTCCAAACAGCTGATGGACCGCGTGATCCACGCCTACGGCATGCAGGAAGGCCTCGACTACACGCTGTTCCGCCCGTTCAACTGGATCGGTGCCGGCCTCGACAGCATCCACACACCGAAGGAAGGCTCGAGCCGCGTGATCACGCAGTTCCTCGGCCACATCGTGCGTGGCGAGGACATCAAGCTGGTCGACGGTGGCGAGCAGAAGCGTGCATTCACCTATATCAACGATGGCATCAACGCGCTGATGAAGATCATCGAGAACAAGGATGATCGCGCCTCCGGCAAGATCTACAACATCGGCAACCCGGTCAACAACTTCTCCGTGCGTGAGCTCGCCGAGATGATGCTGGAACTCGCCCTGACCTACCCCGAGTACCGCGACAACGCGCTCAAGGTCAATCTGGTCGAAGTGACCTCGGCTGATTACTACGGCAAGGGCTACCAGGACGTGCAGAACCGTGTACCGAAGATCGAGAACACAATGCAGGATCTCGAATGGAAGCCGCAATTCAGCATGAAGGAAGCGCTGCGCTACATCTTCGACGCCTACCGCACCCAGGTTGCCGAAGCACGCCGTCTGGTCGAGTAAGCATTCGCCGCTAGCGAATCGGGGGCTGCTTCAGGCAGCCCCTTTTTCATGCGGCCAAGCCAAGCCCTGAGCCGCATAGGTTAGGCTTGTTCCTGCGCCGCTTTTGGCCGACAATCGCGACCTGTCTCAAACCCGCCATCCGCTTTCATGAAACTCGCACTGAAAATCGACGTCGACACCTACCGCGGCACGCTGGAGGGCGTTCCACGTCTGGTTGAAGTGCTGCAACGCCATCAGGCCGGAGCGACCTTCCTCTGGAGCCTGGGCCCCGACCACACCGGCCGGGCCATCAAGCGCGTATTCCGCCCCGGCTTCATGAAGAAGGTGTCGCGCACCTCGGTCGTCGAGCACTACGGCATCAAGACTCTGCTCTATGGCACGCTGCTACCCGGCCCCGATATCGGCCGCCGCTGCGGAGACCTGATGCGCTCGGTGCGTGATGCCGGTTTCGAGGTCGGCATCCACACCTACGATCACATCGACTGGCAGGACCATGTCGCGCAGCAGGATGCCGCCTGGACACGCAAGCAGATGGAGCGCGCCACCCGGCGTTTCCAGGAGATATTCGGCGAGGCGGCGCACACGCACGGCGCGGCCGGCTGGCAAATGAACCGGCATGCCTATCGCCTCGAACAGGAGTTCGGTTTCGCCTACTGTTCCGACACGCGCGGCGACCATCCCTTCATCCCGATCTATCAAGGCGAAATCATCGCCTGCCCACAACTGCCAACCACGCTGCCGACGCTCGACGAACTGATTGGTGTCGATGGCATCACCACAGCCAACGTTGCCGAGCGCCTGCTGGCACTAACGGCCACACCCCCGGCAACCGGCCATGTCTACACCCTGCATGCCGAGCTCGAGGGGCAGAAGCTGCTACCCGTATTCGAGGCCCTGTTGACCGGCTGGCAACAGCAAGGCCACGAGCTGGTATCGTGCATCGACCTGTTCGACACCCTCGACCTTTCCACCCTGCCCTACCACGTGGTGGAAATGGGTGAACTCGAAGGGCGCAGCGGCACGCTTGCACTCCAGGGCAAGCCTTTCCTGGCCTGAATTACGGCTGCGTCGCCCGGCGAGCGGCCCGTCACCGAAGTTTCATCGGCAGGTGTATTGCCAAGCCGCAAGCTTTACACAACAATGCAGTAAGGCCGCACGCGAGAAAGCAGGCCACACGCTCTGCGGTGCGTTGCGGGTTTATCCACCCCTGTGTAAGGCGCATGTCGATGCCGAATCAAGCTGCACCTGACTTTACCCTCCCCTCTACCGGCAACAAGACTTTCCAGCTGCAAGCCATCCGCGGCAAACACCTCGTCATCTACTTCTACCCCAAGGACAGCACCCCCGGCTGCACCACCGAGGGGGCAGATTTCACTCAGCACTATGCGGATTTCCAGGCAGCCGGCTGCGACGTGGTCGGCATCTCCCGCGACAGCCTCAAATCCCATGAGAACTTCAAGCATAAGATGGGCTTCCCCTTCGAGCTGCTGTCCGATCCGGATGAGACCGTCTGCGAGCTGTTTGGCGTGATGAAGCTGAAGAATATGTACGGCAAGCAGGTGCGCGGCATCGAGCGCAGTACATTCGTCATCGACAAGGAAGGAGCAATCCGGCAGGAATGGCGTGGGGTCAAGGTCCCTGGCCACGTGGAAACAGTACTCAGCTTCGTGAAGACCCTGTAAGGGAGCGGCTCAGGCCGCTTTTTTTGCGTTTTTAACCAGCTAGAGATCGATCATGGCAGCCACCAAACAGAGCAAGACCAAAACGCGTCAGACCAAGCTGTTCGTGCTCGACACCAACGTGCTGATGCACGATCCGACCAGTCTGTTCCGTTTCGAGGAGCATGACGTCTACCTCCCGATGATGACGCTGGAGGAACTCGACAACAACAAGAAGGGCATGTCCGAAGTCGCACGCAATGCACGCCAGGCCAGCCGTTTCCTCGATGAACTGGTCAGCGCCGCCGGCAGTGATATCGAAGATGGCATCGCGCTATCCACGCGCACCGAGCACGATGCCGCCGGCCACCTGTTCCTGCAGACCCAGGCCATTACCGCCGAATTGCCGTTGCGCCTGCCGGTCGGTAAGGCCGACAATCAGATTCTCGGCGTCGTCATGCACCTGCAGCAGGTGTACCCGAAACGTGAAGTCATCCTGGTGTCGAAAGACATCAATATGCGCATCAAGGCCCGCGCGCTGGGCTTTGCGGCCGAAGACTATTACAACGACAAGGTACTCGAGGACACCGACCTACTCTACACCGGCATGCTGGAACTGCCGGCCGATTTCTGGGACAAGCACGGCAAGGGCATGGAAAGCTGGCAGGAAAACGGCCGCACCTTCTATCGCCTCGGTGGCCCGCTGTGCAACTCGATGCTGGTCAATCAGCTGCTCTACCAGGAGGGCGAAAAACCGTTCTATGCGATGGTGCGCCAGCAGACGGCCAAACAGGCTGTACTGGAAATCCTCAAGGACTATTCCCACCAGAAAAATAATGTGTGGGGCATTACGGCACGCAACCGCGAGCAGAATTTCGCGCTGAACCTGCTGATGAATCCCGACATCGACTTCATCACGCTGCTCGGCCAGGCCGGCACCGGCAAAACGCTGCTCACGCTGGCGGCCAGCCTGATGCAGACGCTCGAACACAAGACCTACAGCGAAATCATCATGACACGCGTCACCGTACCGGTTGGCGAAGACATCGGCTTTTTGCCCGGCACCGAGGAAGAAAAAATGCTGCCGTGGATGGGCGCACTGGAGGACAACCTCGACGTGCTGAACCAGAGCGACCAGGAGGCCGGCGAATGGGGCCGCGCCGCCACACGCGACCTGATTCGCAGCCGCATCAAGGTGAAATCGCTGAATTTCATGCGCGGGCGTACTTTCATCAACAAATTCCTGATCATCGACGAAGCGCAGAACCTCACGCCGAAACAGATGAAAACGCTCATCACCCGTGCCGGCCCCGGCACCAAGGTAGTCTGCCTCGGCAATATCGCGCAGATCGACACGCCGTATCTGACGGAAGGGAGTTCTGGTTTGACATATGTCGTAGACCGCTTCAAGGGCTGGGGGCACAGCGGCCATATCACGCTGCAGCGCGGCGAGCGCTCGCGCCTTGCGGACTATGCGGCAGAAGTTCTATAACGGTTGATAGAAATGCCCGATCGGTCAACAATGCAGGCCGATCGGGCCGCTTGGCGTCTACCGACAATTCGAACAATTCCGCCCCGAGGCGCTATGACCATATTGGCCATCTTCAACCAGAAAGGCGGCGTGGGCAAAACCACGACCGCGATGAACCTCGCCGCCGCCATGGCGCACAACGGCATGGAACCGTTGATGATCGATCTTGACCCGCAGGCCCATTTGACGGCCACCTCTGGTGTCACGGTCAATTCGGAAGACAGCATCTTTGCCTTCTATCGAGATAACAAACCACTGACCGAACTGGTCAAGCCGCTACCCAACGGGGTCAACCTGATCCCCTCCCACGTCGAGCTGGCGAAGGTCGATACGCTGTATCGCAAGACCGGCAGCATCATCATGCGGCTACGTCACGCCCTCTACGACGAAATGCTCGCGGCTTCCGGCGTGCCGATCGTCATCGACTGCTGCCCTTTCCTCGGCATTCTCTCGATCAATGCCATTGCCGCCGCCGACGGCATGATCATTCCGATCGCCGCGGAATACCTGGCAATGAAAGGCGCTACGCAACTCGAAAACACGCTGGAAGCCATGTCGCGCTTGGCTGACAAGCGCATTCCCCGGCGTTTCGTGGTGACGCGCTATGTGCCGAGCCGCAGGCTGTCCGCGCACATCATCGGCGAAATGCGAGACCGCTACGGGCCTGAGCTATGCAAAACGAAAATTCAGGAAAACTCGTCGATCACCGAATCGGCCGGCTACAACCAGGACATCTTTGCCTTTGCCCCGAAAAGCAAGGGCGCCAAGGACTACGGCTTTCTGCTCGACGAGCTGGTCGAGTCGGGCTTCATCAAGCTGCCCGGTTAGGTTGGGCTATTCTTCACCCCACCCCGTCGGCCTGAAGGCAGCATTCTCGAAGCGGGAATACTGACCGAGGAAGGTCAGCGGCACGCTGCCGGTCGGGCCGTTACGATGTTTGCTGATGATGGCCTCGGCCTTACCCTTGAGCTCTTCGTTCTCACGATCATAGTACTCGGCTCGGAACATGAAGATAATGATGTCCGCGTCCTGTTCGATCGCGCCGGATTCACGTAAGTCCGACATCATCGGGCGCTTGTCGGGGCGGCTCTCCACGTTACGCGACAGCTGCGACAGAGCGATGACCGGCACTTTCAACTCCTTGGCCAGGCTCTTCAGTGCACGAGAAATCTCGCTCACCTCGGCCGCACGGTTCGAATCGCGGCTGTTCGGATTGCCCGCCATCAGCTGGATGTAGTCGATCACGATCACGCCCAGCTGGCCATGCTGCCGCGCCAGCCGTCGAGCACGCGCGCGCAGCTCGAGCGCGGTCAAACCCGCCGATTCATCGATGAAGATAGGTGCCTCAGACAGCTTGCCCACAGCCGTCGTCAGCCGTTGCCAATCCTCGTCTTCCAGGCGGCCCGTCTTGATCTTGTGCTGGTCAAGCTTGCCGACGGAGCCGATCATCCGCATGACCAGCTGCGCCCCGCCCATTTCCATACTAAAGATGGCAACAGGGAGGGCCGAATCGACAGCGATGTTTTCGGCGATATTGACCGAGAAAGCGGTTTTACCCATCGACGGGCGCCCCGCAACGATGATCAGGTCGCCCCGCTGCAGCCCCGAGGTCATGTTGTCGAGGTCAATGAAGCCAGTAGGGATGCCGGTAATGTCGTTCGGGTTTTCACGGTTATACAAGGTGTCGATACGCTCGACCACCTCGGCCACCAGCTGTGGCATGGTCAGGAAGTCCTGCCTGCCACGAGCCGAATTTTCCGCAATCTCGAACACCTTGGCCTCGGCCTGGTCCAGTAGCGCGCCGGCATCCCGCCCCATCGGATTGTAGGCGGAGTCCGCGATTTCGGTTCCGACCTCGACCAGCTTGCGCATGATCGCGCGCTCGCGCACGATCTGGGCGTAACGCCCAATATTGGCCGAGCTTGGCGTGTTCTGTGCAAGCCCCGCCAGGTAAGCCAGGCCACCAATTTCCTGTAGCTCCGCCGATTTCTCCAGCGACTCCGCCACCGTCACCACATCCGCCGGGTGGCCAAGCTCCAGCAGCTTGTACAGATGGCGGAACACCAATCTATGGTCGTGGCGGTAGAAATCCCCCTCGCTGATGACTCCAGCCACATTGTCCCAGGCGCGGTTATCGAGCAGCAGGCCGCCAAGCACGGACTGCTCCGCTTCCACCGAATGGGGCGGCAGCTTGATCATCTGCATTTCCTGATCAGGAATCGGGGAGAGGTCGAATTGGGGCATAGGAGACTCTGTGAACAAAAGCCGATGGGCGCCGACACACTATTTTAATTTCAAGCACGCCATCTTCACAGCGAGCGGAATCCACAAAAGACAAGGGGCTGCATAGCAGCCCCTTGTCATCGTACAAGCTGACGAAGCTTAGTGTTCGCCAACCACAACGACGGTTACGTTAGCAACGACGTCATGGTGAAGCGCAACAGTAATTTCGTACTCACCGATCATCTTGAACGGGCCTTCCGGCAGGCGGACTTCAGCCTTGACGACCTCGATACCGCTAGCCTTGCTCAGGGCTGCAGCGATGTCGGCATTGGTCACGGAGCCAAACAGGCGGCCATCTACACCAGCCTTCTGAGCGACTTCGACACGTGCACCTTCCAGCTTTTCTGCACGAACTTGTGCAGCAGCCAGTTGCTCGGCTTGAGCCTTTTCCAGCTCAGCGCGGCGCACTTCGAATTCCTTCAGGTTAGCTTCGGTAGCACGCTTGGCCTTACCCGACGGGATCAGGAAGTTACGTGCAAAGCCGTCCTTGACCTTGACTACATCACCCAGTTGGCCCAGGTTAGCTACTTTTTCCAGCAGAATGATTTGCATCGTTCAGGCCCCTTAATTAGTGCAGGTCAGTGTAAGGCATGAGCGCGAGGAAGCGAGCACGCTTGATCGCGGTCGACAGCTGACGCTGGTAACGAGCCTTGGTACCGGTGATACGGGCAGGAATGATCTTGCCGTTTTCGGTGACGAAATCCTTCAGGATATCGACATCCTTGTAATCGATTTGCTTGATGCCTTCGGCGGTGAAGCGGCAGAACTTCCGACGCTTGAACAGGTTACGGGACATGTTTACCTCGTTTAACTGAATTCGATACTGGTTACGTGCAACACGAGCTGAGAACTTTTCAGGTTTTTCATGGCGATGAAGCCGCCGCACCTGGCATTGGCTTCGCCCCTGCTTCGGGCAATCTTTTCTGCCACAGCCCCCAAGGCCATTGCCTGGATGTGGCAGGAAACACTACGCTGTACGCCTGACTCCAATTGTTCGGATTGGTGTTCAATCGAGAAAGTCACGATTGGCACACCAGCTGGCGTATATCGAAGTGCTTCTAGATGATTTAGCCTGCCTTCAATCTCAACCCGGTTACGACTCACACACGTTACGCCGCAGCGGCGTCGCTCTTGGCTTCCTGGCCGAGCAGGGACTTGGACTTCTCTTCCTTCATCATCGGGGAAGGCTCAGTCACCGCTTCGCTCATCTTGATAGTGAGGTGGCGCAGAACAGCGTCGTTGAACTTGAACGCGTGCTCGATTTCGTCCAGTACTTCCTGGCCGCACTCGATGTTCATCAGAACGTAGTGTGCCTTGTGTACCTTCTGGATCGGGTAAGCCAGTTGACGACGACCCCAGTCTTCGAGGCGATGGATGGTACCGCCACCGTTTACGACCATGGTCTTGTAACGCTCAACCATCGCCGGCACCTGTTCGCTTTGATCAGGATGCACGATGAATACGATCTCGTAATGACGCATAAACACTCCTTTTGGTTAAAGCCTTCCGTATGCGTTCCGGTAAGGCAAGGGGGTGGAAAACGAAGCAGTATAAACGGAAACGGGAACCCGCTCAAGCCGGCTTGGCGGAAAGCACCCGCTGGCGCCGGCTCTCAGCCAGGCAGATGCCGGAGGCGACCGATACGTTCAGGCTCTCGACGGTACCAAACATGGGAATGTTGACCATGATGTCGCAGTGCTCACGCGTCAGGCGACGCAGGCCGCTGCCTTCGGCCCCCAGCACCCAGGCCAGCGGACCCGTCTGCTCGAAATGGAACAGGTCGGTATCGCCATCCGCCGCGGTTCCCGCTACCCAGACGCCACGCTCCTGCATCTCCCGCAGGCTACGAGCCAGATTGGTCACGGTAATGTATGGCAGCACCTCGGCGGCGCCACACGCCACTTTCGAGACTGTGGCGTTGAGCCCGACCGACTTGTCCTTGGGGGCGACCACGGCGTGCGCCCCCATTGCATCGGCCACCCGCAGGCAGGCGCCAAGATTATGGGGGTCCGTCACGCCATCGAGCACCAGCAACAATGCCGGTTCGGCCAGCGTATCGAGCACATCGTCGAGCGTGACATGGGTCTTGCCGGCATCGATCAGCGCCGCCACGCCCTGGTGGCGCACGTGCCCAACCAGGCCATCGAGACGGCGGCTGTCGACCGGCAACAGCCTGACCTGCTGCCGTGCAGCCTGTTGCTCGACATCACGTGCGCGTGGATCGGTGCGTTGCGCCAGTAGATACACCTCGAGAATGCTGTCGGGGCTATGGCGCAGGCGGGCGTTGACGGCGTGAAAGCCGAAGATGACTTTGGTACTCAAACGATTTCCAAGGATTGGGGTTTAACAACGAGAGGGAGCACATTCTGGCTTTGCTCCTGGTAAATGCCAAGTGCCGAGAACAATAATTCCACATCGGCGGCCGGTTTCGGGCGACTGAACATATAGCCCTGGACCAGGTCGCAGCCATGTTCACGCAGGAATTCCAGCTGGTCGGCACGCTCCACCCCTTCCGCGATGACCTTGAGCCCCAGTTTCTTGGCCATGGAGATGATGACCTCAGTAATGGCCATGTCGTCGGCGTCGGTCGGAATCCCTTCGACAAAAGAACCATCGATCTTGAGGTTGTGAATCGGGAAATGCTTGAGGTTGTTGAGCGACGAGTAACCCGTGCCGAAATCATCGATCGACAGCTGCACCCCCATCTCCTTCAACTCGACCATGATCTGCACTGCCTCTTCGGCATTGCGCATGATCATGCTCTCGGTGATTTCGAGCTCGAGCCAGTTCGGCTCCAGCCCCGAATCGTTCAGGGCCTGGCGAACGACACGCACCAGATGCTCGGGCCGGAACTGGCGAGCAGACAGATTGATCGCCATGCGCAACGGAGGGTAGCCGGCATCCTGCCAAGCCTTGGCCTGGCGACAGGCAGTCGTGAGCACCCACTCGCCGATCGGCACGATCATGCCGCTTTCTTCGGCAAGCGGGATGAAGCGGTCCGGGGACACCAGACCGAGCTCCGGATGGCGCCAGCGTAGCAAGGCCTCCATGCCGATGATGCGATGCTGCAGAAGCTCGACCTGTGCCTGGTAATGCAACTCGAATTCGCCCCGTTCCAGTGCATAGCGCAGACTGTTCTCCATGACGAGATGTTCGAATGCCAGCGCATTCATTTCAGACGCAAAGAACTGATAGGTGTTCTTGCCGAGCTCCTTAGAGCGATACATGGCGATATCGGCATTCTTGAGCAGGCTCAGCGCATCCTGCCCATCGCTCGGGAACATGCTGATGCCAATGCTGGCCGTCACGAACAGCTCCTGTGCCTCGAGCACGAACGGTTGGCCCAGGGCATGCAGAATGCGCTCGGCAATCGCCGCAACATGCTGAGCATCAGGCACGTTCTCGAGCACGACGGTAAATTCGTCGCCGCCCAGCCGCGCGATCAGATCGTATTCCTTCACGCATCCCTGCAGGCGCTTGGCTACTGCCTGCAACAGCTTGTCGCCAGAGTGGTGGCCCAGCGTGTCGTTGATGTTCTTGAAGCGATCGAGATCGATGAACAGGACCGCCAGCGCCTGGTTGAATTCGCGAGCCCGGGCGAGCGACTGCGCCAGGCGTTCGTGCAGCAGACTGCGATTGGGCAAACGCGTCAGCGAATCGTGGTTGGCGAGAAAATACAGCCGCTCCTCCGCCTCCTTGCGGCTGGTGATGTCGGAAAACACGCCGACATAGTTGGTGATGCTGCCTTGCGCATCGCGCACGGCACTAATGCTCAACCAGGCGGGGTAGCTGTCGCCGTTCTTGCGGCAATCGAGCAACTCTCCCTGCCAGAACCCGCCGACTTCAAGGCTCATCAGCATGTCGCGGTTGATGTCCTTGAGATTCGGCCCGGTGCGGAACATGCGCGATACCTTACCGACCGCTTCATCCACCGGATAACCGGTGATCTTGCTGAACGCCGGGTTGACGGCAATGATTTCGGCATGGGCGTCGGTGATCAGAATCCCTTCCGTCGCGTTGTCGAATACCTTGGCCGCCAGCCGCAGCTCGCGCTCCTGCTTGACCCGATCACTGATGTCCATGAGCAGGCCGATGATTGCCGGGCGTCCGTTGAATTCAAATCCACGTCCATGGGCCTCGACATCGACATAACGGCCGTCGCGATGGCGGGCGCGATAGGTATAGCGCACGCTCTCGACCTCGCCGGACGCCCGTTTGCGATGGTTTTCGATCAGCACCGGCAGGTCTTCCTGCGCCGTCACCTGCGCGACATTCATGCCGACCATTTCGTCCTGCGTATAACCGACCGCTTCCGCCAGCGTCGGGTTCACATATTGCAGCACCCCGTCCTGCACGATATAGAACCCCACCAGCGATAACTCCACCAGCGCGCGGAACTTGCGTTCGGCCTCGAGTCTGGCCGACTCGGCCTCCTTCAGCGAGGTGATGTCGCTGAATACCGTCACCAGGTTCGAGGTATGCCCGGCATCGGATCGCAGCGCGGATACGCTGATCCAGGCCGGATAGGTGTGGCCATCCCGATGGCGCCCGATCAGCTCGCCCTGCCAATAGCCATCCTGCAGAATGCTCGCTCGCAAGTCGGACTGGCTCTTGGGGGAAATATCCCCGGACAGGTCACGTAGCTCCTTGCCCAGCGCTTCGTCCTGCCGGTAGCCGGTCACGCGGGAAAAGGCATTGTTGACGGCCACGATGCGCTCATCTGCGTCGGTGATGCAGATCGCATCAGTCGCGCTCTCGAACACCTTGGCAAACAGGCCCAGCTTGTATTCGGTCTGCAATTGCTGGCTGATGTCGAGCAGCAAGCCGATCACGGCAGTCTGGCCATTAAACTCAAAATGCCGGGTATGGAGCTCAACGGTGATCGGCCCTCCTGTACGGGGCCGAATACGCAAACGGGTACGCAGGTTCTGCGTGCGGCGATACTGGTCGGAGTCGATCTGCGACTTGAGCAAGGCCCAGTCAGCAGGCAGCACAAAGGGGTAGAAAGGCTTGCCGCTCAGCTCTTCGGGCCGATAGCCCAGCATCGCCGCCAGCTCGGGGTTGCTATACACCAGCAGGTCGTTCTGGATGATGCAGATGCCTGCCAATGGCGACTCCACCAGCGCCCTGAACCTGGCTTGTGCGGCCACGAATTCGGACTCGGTGCGCTTGCGCTCGGAAATGTCGATGCCATTTGCACAAATGCCCGTGATCTTGCCGTCGCGATCGTAAACCGGGAATTTGTTGACGAGATAGGTATGCTGTTGCCCGAACAGCTCGAACGACTCCTCGAACTGGATATTTTTCCGTGTTTGCCGTACGGCATGCTCATTATCGAGAAACCGCTTCGCCTCGGCGGTGGAGAACAGATCCTGCTCGGTCTTGCCGATCAGGTCGCGCACGGACATGCCGAACAGATTGGCAAACGCCCGATTGACGATCGAATAGCGCCCGTTGACATCCTTGATATAGAACAGTGTGGGAAGGTTGTTCAGTACCGACTGGATCTGCTTGCGATTTTCATCAAGCACCTCCAGTGTGCTGCGGCGCTCCTCGATCGAGGCGGACAGGATCATGCCTGCGCTCGCCATCACCGACATGAAGCCAAACAGGAAAAAAGTCGTGCCGATATGCGTCGTCGCAGGCGCCACGCCATGGACCAGCATGGTGGATGCCGCGATCACCGAGGCCAGGAACGCCACGATGCCGGTGCCGACATAGCCGAAGCGGATGGCCCCCCAGACGATCAGCGGGAAGATGACGAATTGAAAGGCCAGATTCTGGCTCGTCTGCAGCCATGCATTGCCAAACACCACGGCGCTGATTGCCGTCGTGAGCGTGGCGAGGAGCGCCAACTCCCCCCATCGCCGCTTCCACAGCAGGTTGAGTCGCCGATCCAGCAGCGCCAGCACCAGCGGCATGGTCAGCAAGATGCCCACCACTTCGGCCAGCCACCACATCAGCCAGACCTCGTTCAGCGAGCCAAGGCTCAGCATATGCGGCAGATAAAAGCCCAACGCGCCAAAGCAGGCAGAGACCGATGCATTGAACAGGGCACCGACGAGAATCATCGAGATCACATCACGCAGCGACTTGAGCTCGCTGCCCGCCGAGGTGTGCATGCGCAGCAGATGCGCGCTGAGCGCCGCCCCTAGCGATGACCCAAGGGAAAGACAAAGCCCTGTGAGCCAGTTGTCGCCGTGCAGCAACCCCGACACAAGCGAGGCCAGCGCCACAACCCACCACAGACGGATGCCGCCGATCAGCAAGGCGGCCAGGGCAACCCCTGCGGGGGGCCACAGCAGGGGAATATTCGCCTCGCCATAGCGGAACAGATAGCCGAATTCAGCTGCGCCAAGCAACACGATCAATAAGACCAGGGCATGCAGCACATGCCCGCCAGGAACGGCAAATCTGTCGCGCCCCATCGGCCCGCCCATCGTACTCTCCCTTGGGGCGCAACACCGTCGACATGCCCCGTCGATTCACTGAATGGATGGCGTCCGGAATCGCCAACACAAATAGATGAATATTATTATTTACCGCAATATCGGGCGATATTAACGCGTATCCCCTGACAAGGAAAACCAGATCGTCATGCCGGCCTGTTTGTGGAGGGATTGCCGCAGCGGCAATTGAAAGTTTTGAGCAATTTATTCCAGAGGAATACGCACGGACAGGCTCTGCTTGATGGCCCCCATCACGCTAAGCGGCATCAAATCGTTGAGGCATTTCATATGTCCAAGCGGACATTCACGCTTGAAGCAGGGACTGCACTCAACATTGAGCGAGACAATTGTCGCCCGTTTGCTCAGTGGTGGCGTAAACGTGGCGCTGGAGGAGCCATACACGGCAACAAGCGGGCGTTGCAGCGCTGCGGCTACGTGCATCAAGCCCGAGTCGTTGGTCACAGCAACGTGCGCGAGCGCCAGCAAGTCGATTGCCTGATCGAGAGAGGTCCGCCCGCAAAGATTTTCAGCACCGGGGCCCGCAAGCCCGACAATCTCGGCGCCTAGCTCCCCTTCCTTTGACGAGCCCATCACCCAGACCGCGTAACCGTCCTCGATCAACAGCTTGGCCAAGGCGGCAAAATGCCTTGCCGGCCAACGCTTGGCAGGGCCGTATTCCGCCCCAGGGCAAAGCGCCGCCACCGGCCGCTCGAGACTGAGCCCCAGGCCCGCGGCCACAGCGCGGGCGTCAGCCGGGTTCACCGTCAAGCGTGGCTCCGGGGATACCACTGGCCGGCGGTCGCGGCCGGGCTGCGCCAGCACCGAAAAACGATCGACCATCCTGGGTAAGGCCAGTTCGTCGAGCTTGCGCCAATCGTTCAGCAGGCCATATCGTTGTTCGCCCAGAAAGCCCGTACGCAGGGGAATGCTCGCAAGCCAAGGGATAAGCGCCGATTTGAGGGAGTTCGGCAGCACAATGGCCTGGTCGTAGCGTGCCTTGCGCAGCTCGCGCGCGAGCCGATACCGCTCGGCCAGGCGCAACTCACCATGGGCAAATGGATTGGCAATGGCCCGGCTCACCTCGGGCATACGCTGGAACAGCGGAAGCGTCCACGCCGGCGCAAACACGTCAAGCTCGAGCTTGGGATGGCGCTGCGCAAGCAGTTGGTACAGCGGCTGCGCCATGACGCAGTCCCCCACCCAGGATGGGGCAACAACAAGAATTTTGGTCATATGACGATGCGGGGTGACAAATGAGAACCGGCGCCTCAGCGCCGGTTCTGGTTCCACTCAGTGATGGCCACCCGCTTTGGGGCCACCCTTCAGCTTGTACAGCGTGCCGCAATAGGGGCACAGCGCCTCGCCGGTCTTCTCGATGGCCAGAAAGACGCGCGGGTGCGCGTTCCACTTCTGCATATCGGGCATCGGGCAATGCAAAGGCAAGTCTGTGTCGCTGATTTCAATGAAACGTTCGTCGAGCTGTTTGGTTTCTGCCATGATGATTCCTCACTTTACCTGGGTGAGCCAGGCGCGGTGGCCCTCCGACTTGCCGGTCACGCAGTCGAAGTACATTTGCTGCAGCTTGGTCGTGATCGGCCCGCGCTTGCCCTCGCCAATGGCACGGTTGTCGAGCTCACGAATCGGAGTGACTTCGGCGGCCGTACCGGTGAAGAATGCCTCGTCTGCGGAGTAGACTTCATCGCGGGTGATGCGCTTCTCAATCACCTCAACCCCCAGCTCACCGGCCAGTTGTACGATCGTGTCACGCGTGATGCCTTCCAGCGCCGATGTCAGATCCGGCGTGTAAAGCTTGCCCTTGCGCACGATGAAGACGTTCTCACCGGAGCCTTCGGCAACAAAACCATCGACATCGAGCAGCAGCGCCTCGTCATAACCATCCTGCTCCGCTTCGCGGTTGGCGAGGATCGAGTTCATGTAATTGCCGTTGGCCTTGGCCTTGCACATCGTGATATTGACGTGGTGGCGGGTAAACGAGGAGGTCTTGACACGGATGCCCTTCTCCAGCGCCTCCGGCCCCAGATACGTGCCCCACGGCCAGGCTGCGACGATGACGTGAACCGACAGCGTACGAGCGGAAATCCCCATGGCTTCAGCGCCATAGAAAGCCATCGGGCGAATGTAACCCGACTCCAGCTTGTTGAGCTTGATCGCATCAAGCTGGGCCTGATTGAGCTGTTCCTTGGTGAACGGCAGCTTCATGCCAAGAATATGGGCCGAACGGAACAGACGATCCGTATGGTCCTGCAGGCGGAAGATCGCGGGCCCCTGATCCGTCTTGTACGCCCTCACCCCCTCGAACACACCCATTCCATAATGCAGCGTATGGGTCAGCACATGGGTGTTGGCCTCGCGCCACGGCACCATCTTGCCGTCGTACCAGATCAGGCCATCACGATCAGCCATCGACATAGTGGACTCCTCTTTCGTCTGTCTCGCAAAAGCAAGCATTGTAACCGAAAATGCCCCCCCTTTTCCTCAGCGGCAACGCAAATGACAACACCCGGCAGTACCGGGCGTTGTCATTTGCGCGATGAAGCAGGAATTACTTTTCCCGGTGGTAGATGTCTTCGAAGCGGACGATGTCATCTTCTCCGAGATACGCGCCGGACTGCACCTCGATGATATCGAGCGGCAGCTTGCCCGGGTTCTCCAGCCGGTGCACCGCACCGAGCGGAATGTAGGTTGACTGGTTCTCGGTCAGCAGCTGCACGCTATCATCGCAGGTCACCTTGGCAGTACCGCTGACCACCACCCAATGTTCGGCACGATGGTGGTGCATCTGCAGCGACAGTTTTTGACCCGGCTTTACCGTGATGCGCTTGACCTGATGCCGCCCCCCCGCATCGATGCCCTCGTAACTGCCCCAGGGTCGATAGACGCGCCGATGGAAGGTGGATTCACTGCGCTTCTCAGCATTGAGCCTGTTGACGACATGCTTGACGTCTTGCGCGCGGTCCTTGTGGGCAACCAGGACAGCATCCGCCGTTTCCACGACGACTACGTCGTCGAGGCCGATGACCGTCACCATGCGCCCGTCGGCGCGCACATAGCTGTTACTGACGTCGTCGAGATACACGTCCCCACGGCAGGCATTGCCGTTTGCGTCGTGCTCGGCGACATCCCACAATGCACTCCAGGAGCCGACGTCATTCCAGCCGATTTGCGCAGGAACGACGACAGCAGCAGTCGTGTGCTCCATCACCGCGTAGTCGATCGATTCGGACGGGCAAGCACGGAATGCAGCAGCATCGACACGCGTGAAGTCGAGATCGTTCGAAGCGTTGGCCATCGACGCCATGCAAGCATCGAATATGTCGGGGCGCAACGCTTTGAGTTCATCGAGATAGTGCCTGGCCTGGAACAGGAACATCCCGCTATTCCAGGCATACTCGCCACTCGCTACGAATGACTGCGCCGTCTCGGCATTCGGCTTCTCGACGAAGCGCTCCACGGCATAAGCGCCGCTAACGTCAGCCATGGCCTTGCCACGCTTGATATAGCCGTAACCCGTGTGAGGGCTTTCCGGCTCGATACCGAACGTGACCAGCGCGCCACGCTCCACCGCCTGAAACGCCAGGCCGATGGCACGATGGAAAGCCGTCACATCACGAATCACATGGTCGGCCGGCAGCACGAGCATCACCGCATCCGGATCGGCCTGCAGCAGCTTGATGGCCGCCAGGGCTACCGCTGGCGCGGTGTTCCTGCCCTCGGGCTCGAGCATGATGGTGGAGGGAGTCACCCCGACCTCACGCAGCTGCTCTGCCACCAGAAAACGGTGCTCTTCATTGCAAACAACAATGGGGCGCCCCAGGGACGACGAAACGCCGCTCAAGCGCGTCAGCGTCTCCTGCACCATCGTCTGCTGCCCAACCAGCGAGAGAAACTGCTTGGGCATTGCTGCGCGCGACAGCGGCCACAGCCGGGTACCGCTGCCGCCACACAATACAACTGGATACAACGTCATATCTGCTTTCAAATCACGATTACAAACGCCAAACGGTCAGGCCGGCCTCTTTGAGCTTGCTCATGTCGAACTGACTCTTGACGTCGATAAACACACCGTTTTGCTTCACCTTGCCAAGGTAATCCGACAGCGGACGCGCCATGAACTCCTTGTGTGCGACTGCCATGACCATGGCGTCCGCCTGGGGCAGTTGCTCCCACGCCGTCAACGACAGGCCATATTCGTGTTGAGCCTCGTCAGCCGGCGGCACCGGGTCGTGCACCACCACATCGACGCCGTAGGACTTCAGCTCGGCGATGATGTCGACCACCTTGGAGTTGCGCAAATCGGGGCAGTTTTCCTTGAAGGTCAAGCCAAATACGATGACCTTGGCACCCTTCACGCTGCTGCCGTTGCGGATCATGTGCTTGACGGTCTGCTCTGCAACAAACTTGCCCATGCCGTCGTTGATGCGGCGGCCAGCCAGAATGACCTGCGGGTGGTAGCCGATCTTGTCGGCCTTGTAGGTCAGGTAGTAAGGATCGACGCCGATGCAGTGGCCTCCGACCAGGCCCGGACGGAACGGCAGAAAGTTCCATTTGGTGCCGGCCGCTTTCAGTACTTCCACCGTATCGATGCCGATCTTGTCGAAAATCAGCGCCAATTCATTCATGAGTGCAATGTTCAGGTCGCGCTGGGTGTTCTCGATGACCTTTGCCGCCTCGGCTACCTTGATGCTGGAAGCACGGTAGACACCGGCGGTGATGACAGCACCGTAAACCTCCGCAACCCGCTCCAGCGTTTCGGGGTTATCACCCGACACCACCTTCACAATACGCGTCAACGTGTGCTCTCTATCACCCGGGTTGATACGCTCAGGCGAATAGCCGACGAAGAAATCGGTGCCCCACTTCATGCCGGACTGGCGTTCCAGCTCTGGCACGCACTCTTCTTCCGTCGCACCGGGGTAGACGGTCGACTCGTAGACGACCGTCACACCACGCTTCATGTGCTTGCCCACGCTGCGGCTTGCCGACAGCAAGGGGGAGAAGTCCGGCTGGTGGGCATCATCCACCGGCGTCGGTACGGCAACGATGATGAAGTCTGCCTCGCCCAACCGGCTGGCATCCGTTGTCGGCTCGAGGCCGGTCGATGCTTTCAGGTCTTCGGTGGTTACTTCACCGGTCGGATCGACAAACTGGCGATAGGCCTCGACCTTGGACTCGGACAAGTCAAAGCCAATGGTGCGGAATTTCTTGCCGAACTCGACCGCGAGCGGCAAGCCGACGTAACCCAAGCCCACAACTGCAATTACGCTCATTCTTGTTTCCTCGATGATTTCTCTATGATGATTGAATTCTGTGTCACGCCAATCCGGCTTCAGGCATTCAGCTGCTGCTGCAGCACGGCAACGATGCGCTCGGCCGCCTGCCCATCCCAGAACCGCGGCTGCCGGCCCTGTTTGCCAAGGCCGCTCAGCACCTGTTTCGCTTCGCGCACGATCGCATCGGGCGAGGTGCCGACCAGGGTATTGGTCCCTTCAGTCAGGGTGACCGGCCGTTCGGTATTTTCCCTGAGCGTGAGGCAGGGTATGCCGAGCCCGGTTGTCTCTTCCTGCAAGCCGCCGGAGTCCGTCAATACCAGCGAGGCATCGCGCCACAGATTCAGGAAGTCCATGTAGGACAGCGGTGGTGTGGTGATGATTCTTGGCCCGAGCTCGATGCCAAATCGCTCGATATTGCCTCGCGTACGCGGATGAACCGGGAAGATGATGGGGAGTTCCTCGGCGATCTCGCGCAAGGCGCCGACGAGTTTGGTCAGCGCCTCCTTGTCATCGACGTTGGACGGGCGATGCAGCGTGACGACCCCATAACGTGGGTGAGCCTGCTTGAGCGTGGTCGAGGCGAAGTCCGCCGTACTCATTCGATCCAGCTGATCGCGTTGATGGAACAGATTGTCGATCATCACGTGGCCGACAAAGAACACCTTGTCGCGCGGCTGGCCTTCGCGCAGCAGATTGGCTTCGCCACTTTCCTCCGTCACGAAAAAATAGTCGGAAATGGCATCGGTCGCCAAGCGATTGATCTCTTCAGGCATGGTGCGGTCGCCGCTGCGCAGGCCGGCTTCAACGTGAGCGACAGGGACACCCAGTTTCTTGGCCACCAGGGAACACGCGATGGTCGAGTTCACATCGCCGACCACCAGGCACAGATCGGGGTGTCCATGTTCTACACACAGATTTTCATAGGCCACCATGATCTTGGCGGTCTGCTGGGCGTGACTGCCACCGCCGGCTTCCAGGTAGAAATCCGGCTTGGGAATGCCGAGCTCCTCGAAGAACACGTCACTCATCTCGCGATCGTAATGCTGGCCGGTATGGATGATCCGGTATGAGAATTGCTCCGGCCGCTTATCCAGTGCGCGCACGATGGGGGCAAGCTTCATGAAGTTGGGGCGGGCCCCGCCAACCAGATGCACAATCTTTTGGGTCACTTGAATCAATCCTAACTATACAGACGTCGCCCCGCAGCTGCTTTCCCACAGCTGCGCCAAGCCTTCTTCCAGCTTGATCTGAGCGGTCACGCCCAATTCGCCGTTCATGCGGCCGACGAGGGTAGCCGAATCCCGGATATCCCCGTCCTTGGCTGGCAAATGCTCCACCACCGGGGTACACCCCGCGGCCAACCCCAAGGCATCGATCATCTGCAGCAGGGTGACACTGGTACCGGTTGCAATATTGCACACCCCGATTACGTCTCCGCCCAGTGCTTGCACGTTCGCGCGGGCCACATCCTTGACGAAGACGAAGTCGCGCGTCTGCAGGCCATCACCGAAGATGCTCAGCGGTGATCGGGACTTGAGACGGTCGATAAACTTGCTGATCACGCCGGCATACGGGGAGCGGGGATCCTGCCTGGGACCATAGACGTTGAAGTAACGCAGACCAAGGCTGCTGAGGCCATGAAGCTGGCGATACAGCGCAGCATACTGATCGTTGATGGACTTTTCGAGCCCATATGGCGAGAGGGGTCGAATCGGCGCCTCCTCGTCCAGTGGCAGATGTGCCGGTGTGCCATAGACAGCAGCACTCGATGCGTAGACAAACCGAGCGACACCCGCCCGCCGGGCGGCCTCGAGCACGGTCAGGAAGCCGGAAATATTGCTGCGAGCGGAGGCCAACGGCTCATCGATGGACGCCTGTACCGAGACCTGAGCCGCCAGATGCAACACCGCCGAGACACCGACCATCGCCTGTTCGACACAAGCATGGTCAGCAATATCGCCACGAACAACCTCAAGCATCGGATGTGTCGGCAGGTTTTCCCGGCGACCAGTACTGAAATTGTCCAGCACCCGAACGCGGCGCCCTTGGGCAAGCAGGCAGTCGACAGTATGGGAGCCGATAAAACCGGCGCCACCAGTAACGAGAATCAAACAGCCTCCTTCAACAATCCCTCGTATACAGCACATCAGCCCAGTCCAGAACGGGCTTCAGTTATACGAAAAAACAAATATAAATACCGGGCTCTATCAAGGCCGCATTGCGCGCCCCTTGGCTAGCAGACGAGCCCAGACCAGATCATAACAACGGCATGATACCGAAAGCAATTTCAATTCAATTTGAATAAATTAGAGCATTCGGATATGAGATGTCGGGCTTATCCGCCCTCAGCGTCGCCCCTGCTGCTGGCGCTTCGCCCCGCAAACTCGTCAAGCGCCTTCTGCTCGGCCTTGGCTTCGCGTTTCGCCTGATGCACATGGTGGCGGTCGGCCAGTGTCTTGTATGCATTGACCTGCTTTTCGACATCCATCCAGGCAGCCTTGGCAGCCTCGAACTGGCTGCGGGCACGCTCGACGTCGCCATGCTGGTGCTGGATGGCGAGATCGAGCTTCAGGATGAACTGCTGTTGATCCCGCCATTGTTGCACACCGATGCCACGCTGCTCGTGCTGCAACAGCCGTTCGCGGTATTCCGCCCGGAATGCCTCCAGCTGCTGCAGCTTGAGTTCGGTTTGCTGCCATTCGGCCCGACACGCGGACATGGCCTGAGAAGCCTTCTCGCTGCGCTCTTGGCTCAACTCGAGAAGCTGCTGGAACTGAAATGCGCGTGCCATGATGGGAGAGGACGAATGATGGATTCAGAGATATCTGAATACTAGATCATCTCGCCGACAAGCTCTGTCAGCAGCCGACGGCTATTGGCATAGTCCTCGCGCTCGTGCAGCAGCTGAACCAGGAAGGACTCCATGCTGGGATGCAGGCTGATTGCGCGATCGAGTACGGGATCAGCACCTTTGACATAGGCCCCGACGCTGATCAGGTCGCGATTGCGCTGATAGCGGGAGTACATGTATTTGAAACGACGCACGGCCTCGACCTCCACCGGCGCCAGGATATCCGTCATGACACGGCTGATCGATGCCTCGATGTCGATCGCCGGATAATGCCCCTGCTCCGCCAGACTGCGGGACAGCACAAAGTGCCCATCCAGAATGGCTCTGGCACTATCGGCAATTGGGTCCTGCTGATCGTCGCCCTCGGTCAGCACCGTGTAGAAGGCCGTGATCGAGCCGCTGCCTTCCCGTCCGTTGCCAGCCCGTTCGACGAGCTGCGGCAGTTTGGCAAAAACCGATGGCGGATAACCCTTGGTCGCCGGGGGCTCGCCCACGGCCAGTGCGATTTCGCGCTGGGCCATCGCGTAGCGAGTCAACGAATCCATGATCAGGAGAACGTTGTGCCCCTTATTGCGAAAATATTCCGCAATCGACGTCGCATACGAAGCGCCATGCAGGCGCAGCAGCGGAGGAGCATCGGCCGGCGCTGCAACGACGATCGAGCGCTTCAGCCCCTCTTCCCCGAGGATGTTCTCGATGAAATCCTTGACCTCGCGGCCACGCTCGCCGATCAGCCCGACGACAACGATATCGGCCGTGGTGTAGCGCGCCATCATACCCAGCAGCACGCTCTTGCCAACGCCAGAACCCGCAAACAGACCGAGACGCTGGCCACGCCCCACCGTCAGCAGCGCATTGATGGCCCGCACGCCGACATCCAGCGCCTCGCGCACCGGCGCCCGATCCATCGGATTGAACGGGCGGGAGGTCAGCGGCACATACTGCTCCGCCACAATCGGCCCCAGCTTGTCCAGCGGACGCCCTACCCCGTCAACCACGCGACCGAGCATGCTTTCGCCTACTGCAACCTGCCGACCCTTGTCTTCGATGCGCCGCGCCGGGCGATAGGCTTCACCATAGTGCGGCACCCGCTGCCCCAACGATTCGAGCGGCACGACGGCTGCCCCAGGCTCCAGGCCATAAGTATCGGAAACCGGCATGAGGAACAGTTTTTCGCCCGAGAAACCCACCACCTCAGCTTCAACCGAATAATGGTTGGGCATGACGATCAGGCAGCTGCTGCCTACCGACAATTTCAGGCCAACAGCCTCGAGCACCAGGCCGGCTGCGCGTGTCAGCTTACCGGTTACCTGCCATGGGCGAGCGTCCTGCACAGCCTCCTGGCAATGACTGGCAAATTCGGACCATCGGCCTGCTGCACTCATGGCCGCACTCAATCGATCCAGTCGCCGTTGCTGCCTAGCGCCGCAACCACGCGCTTCCAGCGCGTCGCCAGGCTGGCATCGACTTCACTCGATTGGGTCTCGATACGGCAGCCTCCCTGCTCGACGGCATCATCGGGGCGCAAGCGCCATCCCTGCTGGATTTCATGGCCGAGTAGGCCTTCGACGGCCGCCAGATCAGCTGGATTCAAGAAGACCTGGGGAGGATTGGCGAGATTGGGCAGGCTGGCTACAGCCTCCTGGATCACCGGCAACATGCGTTCGGGCTTGGCCCTGACAGAAACGCGAACCACCTGGCGAGCCACTTCCAGCGCAAGCTGCAGCAAGTCGTCCGAGACGCCGTGTTCAAACGATGTCCGCGCCTCATCCAACGCACCAATCGCCTGGGCCAGCCGTTCCACCTCTTGCTTGCCCGTCAAGCGGCCTTCATTGAGGCCCTGCTCGAATCCCTGTTCGAACCCTGCTTTCTGGCCCTCGCCAAAGGCCTCTTGATAAGCCTGCTGATGGATCGCCTCGATCTCTTCGGCGGTGGGATAGGGCAAGCTGGCGGCTTCAGCCACCTCCTCCGGGGCAGGCGCGGACACCTCATCTACGACTGCCGGCACAGGCGGCGCGGGCTCTGCGGCAGCCGGGGCCGTATCCGCTTTCAGGCGCGCCTCTTCGTCGAAGGCTGCCAGCTCCCAGCGCTGGTACGCTGTGAGCTGCTCTTTGGGAATGATGTTATTCGACAAGGCCTTCGTCTCCGCCCGAGGCGATCACGATCTGCCCCTCGTCGGCCAGTCGACGCACGATCTTGAGTATCTCGCGCTGCTCCGCTTCGACTTCGGACAAGCGTACCGGCCCCTTGGCTTCGAGGTCGTCGCGCAGCATTTCTGCCGCCCGCTGCGACATGTTGCGGAAGATCTTGTCGCGCAGCTCCTGCGTCGTTCCCTTCATCGCAAGGATCAAGGACTCGGACTGCACCTCGCGCAATAGCAGCTGGATCGACCTGTCGTCGAGGCTCAGCAGGTTGTCGAAGACGAACATCTTGTCCTGGATCTTCTGCGCCAACTCCGGGTCGTATTCACGAATCGACGCCAGCGCGGAAGTTTCGACCTGCCCCCCCATGAGGTTGAGGATTTCGGCCGTAATCTGAACACCACCCATGGCGGTCTTCTTGATCTTGTCGGTGCCCGACAGCAGCTGCGTCAACACCTCGTTCAGCTCGCGCAAGGCCTGGGGTTGCACACCTTCGAGCGTCGCAATACGCAGCAGCACATCGTTGCGCAGGCGTTCGACGAAGTGAGACAGCACTTCGGATACCTGATCCTGTTCCAGGTGCACGAGAATCGTCGCAATGATCTGCGGGTGCTCGTTCTTGATCAGCTCGGCCACGGCGGCCGAGTCCATCCATTTCAGGCCTTCGATGCCCGTGTTGGCCTCATTGCCTTGCAGAATGCGGTCGAGCAGATTATTGGCGCGATCCACACCCAGCGCCTTGGTCAATACCGAGCGCAGGTATTCGTCCGCAGCCCCCAGGCTGGCACGGTTCTCCACTTCGGTACGAAAATCGGCGAGCACCCCTTCGATCTCGTCGCGATTGACGTTCTCGATCCCAGCCATGGAGGTGCCGAGTTTCTGTACATCTTTTGGGCCGAGATATTTGAACACCTCGACCGCAGCCTCTTCACCGAGGCTCAGCAACAGAATCGCACTCTTGCGCAGACCAGTATCACTCATCTTCCGCCATCACCCAACTGCGTACGACACTCGCCACCATACGCGGGTCATTCTTCGCCAAATCCTTGGCCATTTGCAGATTATCGGCATAGGTCGCCAGGCGTACCGCCTGCTCGGACTCTTCCACCGCCATCTGAGCCTCGACCGCTTTCGCGGCGGCCTCCTCCTCGGTCAACGGGCCACCGCCGGGCTCGCCCTTCTCCGTTTCGGGCGAGCGGGTCATGTAGCTGACCGCCGGGCGAATGACACCAAAGATCAGGTACAACACCACCAGCGCGATCAGCGCATTCTTGAATATCTGTTGCCAGTTTGCCGCGGCTTCTTCCGTCAGACGGTCGACGAAGCCGGCTGGTTCCTTGTTGGCGTCAGAGAACGGCGCATTGACTACATTGAGGGTGTCTCCGCGTGGCTGGTTATAACCCATCGCCTCGCGCACGAGATTGTTGATCTGCGTGACCTCGTTGGGTGCCAGCGCCTTGTATACCGTCTTGCCGTCCTTCCCCTGGCTCGGTTTGTAGTTCACCACCACGGCCGCAGACAGGCGCCGGATCGAGCCGAGCGACTGCTTGACATGCTGCACCGTCTTGTCGACCTCGTAGTTGATGGTCGACTCGCGGTGTGACGAGCCCTGGTTGGCGGCATTCTGCCCAGCCGTCGTGGCCTGCCCCGGTGTCTGCGTGATCGGTGCAGTCGCGTTGCCGGGCGGCTGGTTCGAAAATGCGCCAGGCACGCCGGCGGCGTTCTGCGCGCCGCCGTTCAAGGTCTCCACCGTCTGCTGGCTACGGATCGCAGCCTTGTCTGGCGGGGTATTGGGGCGGAACGTCTCGGATGTCTGCTCGGTTTCGGCAAAGTCGAGGTCCGCCGTTACCTCGGCCTTGACGTTGCCCTTGCCCACGATGGGTTCGAGGATGGCCTCGATACGCTTGACGTAACCCTGCTCCACTTGGCGCACATAGTTGAGCTGACGCGGGTCCATCCCGGTCGAGTTGATGCCGTCCAGGTTCTTGCTGAGCAGATCCCCGTTCTGGTCGACGACGGTCACGTTCTTGACCGGCATGTCAGGCACGCTGCTCGACACCAGGTGTACGATGGCCGCTACCTGCGAGCCGTCCAGCACGCGACCGGGGTGCAGGCTGACGATAACCGAGGCCGAGGGCTTCTGCTGTTCGCGCAGGAACACGGTCTGCCGCGGGATGGCCAGATGCACGCGAGCAGACTGAACCGAGGCGAGGGTTTCGATCGAGCGGGCCAGCTCCCCTTCGACGGAGCGCTGGTAATTGATCTGCTCGGCGAACTGGCTGACACCGAGCTTCTGGTTATCCATCAGCTCGAAGCCGACCGTGCCGCCCTTGGGCAAACCTTGCGCCGCAAGCTTCAGGCGTGCATCGTAGACCTGCTCGGCAGGCACACTGATCGTCCCCCCGGCCTCGATCTTGTAAGGCACGTTCATCTGCTGCAATGCCTGTGTGATGGACCCGCCATCGCGGTCAGACAGGTTGCTGAACAGCACCTTGTAAGAGGTCGTCTGCGTCCACATCACGGCAGCCACGATCAGCGCCACGGCAGTGGCGGCGCCGATCATGACCGCAATTTTCTGATTGTTGGGGAGGCTGCTAAAGCGTTGCCGGATGGCTTCGAGTATTTGCCGCAGGGCTTCTGGCATGGATGAACCCGGTGGTCAGGTTTTGATAATTATTATACTTGGATGTTCATGATTTCCTGGTACGCGCTGACCAGTTTATTCCGAACCTGAACCATGGTTTCAAAAGAAAGGCTGGCTTTCTGCAGCGACACCATCACGTCTTGCAGGTTGGTGTCGGGATTGCCGAGCTCGAACTGTTGTTGCAGCTCGCGGGACTGCATCTGGGCCTGGTTGACCTGATCCAGGCTCGAGCGCAACAGTGCCGCGAAATCCGGCTGCTGAGCAGCGCCCACCTCAACGGCAGGCACAGTCGCACCGGACGCCTTGGCGGTCATGACTCTCAAGTCACCCAGCATTTGATCGATACCGTTGACGCCCATATCCCTTCCTCTTTCGGCGATTATAGCCAAAACCTATGGAAAATACTCAATCAAGGTATACAAAATGGCGAGGGTGCAAGCGCCCGGCATGTGATGATGAAGCGTTTATCGCCTGCCCGATTGCGTGCACACCGTCACGATCAAACGTCTTCGCCCTCTTCGCGGAACTGCTGCAGCTTGTAGCGTAAGGTCCGCTCGCTGATGCCGAGCCGCTCGGCTGCCAGTTTCCGCACGCCATTGACTGCCGCCAGGGTTTCCAGAATATGGCGTTTCTCCAGCGTGCGGATATCGGCATCGTCTTCAGGCGGGGGCGCCGTCTCGACCGGCACCGATGCCATCGGCACGGGCGATGTCGCCGGCAGGTAGAGGTGCTCGGGTTCGATCAAATGCCCCGGTGCCAGGATAAGGGCGCGTTGAACGACGTTTTCCAGCTCCCTTACGTTACCCGTCCAGCCATATGCCGCAAGGCGCTGCTCTGCGGCCGACGAGAACTGCATCGAGGCCCGCCCGTCCCGCGATGCATAGCGCCGCAGCAGGTGGCGCGCCAAGGGCACGATGTCACTGGGGCGCTCGCGCAAGGCAGGTATCGCCAACGGAAAAACATTCAGCCGGTAGTAAAGGTCCTCGCGAAAACGGCCGGCAGCCACCTCGGCATGCATGTCACGGTTGGTGGTTGCCACCACGCGGATGTTCAGCGGAATGGTCTTGCTGCCCCCGACCCGCTCCAGTTGCCGCTCCTGCAGCACGCGCAGCAGCTTGGCCTGGAGGGGAAGCGGCATTTCGGACACCTCGTCGAGCAGCAAGGTGCCGCCCTCGGCCTGCTCGAATTTACCCGCATGCGCTTGTGCCGCGCCAGTGAATGCCCCTTTTTCATGCCCGAACAGGGTCGATTCCAGCAGTTGCTCGGGAATCGCGGCGCAATTGATCGCGACAAAAGGCCCTGCCGACCGTGTGGAATGGCGATGCAGATAGCGTGCATAGACCTCCTTGCCCACCCCGCTCTCGCCAGACAGCAGTACGGTGGCCTCGCTTGCCGCGACTCGCCTCGCCAATGCCAGCAGCTCGATGGTGCGCGGATCGGCCGCAATCAGGTCCGACTCGTCGAGTTCGCGAGCGGGCAGCATGTGGCGCGCCACCTCAGCCAACAGCGCAGCCGGCTCGAACGGCTTCAGCAAATAGTGGGCAGCCCCATCACGCATGGCCTGTATGGCCCGCTGCAAATCGCCATAGGCGGTCATCAGCAGAAACGGCACATAGGGATAGCGGCGTTTCACCTCGGCGAGCAGCGTATAGCCATCCATGGGTTGCATCTGCACATCCGACACGATCAGGCCGACCCGTTCCCGATCAAGCAGTGACAAGGCTGCCGCTCCGTCGGCGGCAACTCGCACGGAGTAACCGGTCAGCTCCAGGGTATCCTGCAAGGCCTCCCGCAGGGCGGGATCATCCTCAACAACCAATACGGGTAAAGGCTTCATTTTCGATGACATCAAGAATCAAGTGCTCGGCCCCGGGCCGAGATTCAGGAAAGCCTGCACGCGGCCGGCAAGCTGCTTGAGCGGCAACACCTCGTGCACAGCGCCCAACGCGATGGCCTCCTTGGGCATGCCGAACACCACGCAACTGGCCTCATCCTGGGCAAAGGTGTGGGCGCCAGCCTGGCGCATTTCGAGCAGGCCCTGCGCGCCATCCCGCCCCATGCCGGTCAGGATCACGCCAACCGCCTGCCTGCCCGCCTCGTTGGCCGCGGAGCGAAACAGGACATCGACCGATGGACAATGGCGATTGACTGGCGGCGCCTGACTCAACGTGCAAACGTACCGCCCCGCCTCCTGCCGCAACATCAGGTGGGAGTGGCCCGGTGCGATGTAAGCATGGCCCTTGCGCACCACCTCCCCCTGCTCGGCCTCCTTGACGTGGATGTCGCACAGGCCGTTCAGGCGCGCGGCAAATGACTTGGTGAACATTTCCGGCATGTGCTGCGTGATCAAAATCGGCGGTGAGGCGGGCAACATGGGCAGCAGGAACTCCTTGATTGCCTCGGTTCCTCCTGTCGACGCGCCGACGACGATAACCCGCTCCCCTCTGCCGCTGGCGCGTAGCTGCAATGGCAGGACGATATCGGCCGTGTGCAGCGGCTTGAAGTCCGTTGCAACGGAAATTGGCTTGTCAGATTTGGTAACCACTGTGGCGTCCCGGTCAGGCAGGGTCAGACGGTGGTCTGCAGTGGATGAAACGGCGGCAACGGATCAGCCACCCTGGCCCGGCATGAAATACACAACCACCTCGCTGCCATTCCCAAGGTATTGCACCGACGCGGCCAGCGACTTGACCAGCATGACCCCCCGCCCGTGAACGGTGATCGCATGCCGCTGGGCATTTTCAAGTGCGGCAACATCGAAACCAGCCCCGCTGTCCTTGACGCGAACCCGCAGGCTGGGGCGTCCCTGTATCGCCAGTTGGGAAAGCTCGATTTCGATCTCCCCACGCAACAGGGTATCGAGGCGTTCGGCCCGCAAACGCAGGTAGTCGTCCATGCCGTCTACGTCCTGCTTGAGCTTGGATTCGACATTGAGCAGGCCGTGATCGAGCGCGTTGTTGAACAGCTCCGACAGGATAAGAAAAACCTCCGACTGCGAACTCTTGAGAAAATCGATCTGCTTGATGAACTCCATCAGCAAAGGCACCACACTGCAACGGCGCAGTTCATTCGGGCCGAGTCTCACGGAATAACGCCACCCCATGCTGGCAGCGGAATCCAGCTCGAATGGCACCTTTGCATGGCCGTTCGGCACGCTGGTTGGGTCCTCGAGTGCGCAATGCACGAGCGCCAGCGAGACATCGTCGTGAAATGCCTGCCCCCCCATGAATGTCCGGAGCTCACGCTCGATCCGCTCGAAGGCGGGTATCCCGGGGGTCGCGGCAAAGGCATCCAGGATCGGGGCAGCACCAAATACCTGGCGGTCTTCCCTACGGGCCTCAATCAGGCCGTCAGAACACATGAACAGCCAGTTGTCGGTATCGAACGAGGCATGAGACGTCCGGGCATCGAATTCCGATGACGACAGGATGCCCAGTGGCAGATGGTGGCTTTTCCAGCGCTGGCTGACATTGCCCTTTGCATCAAACAGGACGATATCCGGCATTCCGCCGTTCCAGACCTCGATCATGCCATTGCTAGGATCGATCGCCGCAAGCGCCACAGCGACAAAACGGCCGACAGGAAGTACCTGCCTGACCTTGGCATTCATCTCGACCAGCAGTTCCGGGATGGAAAACCCCTTTTCCGTCATCGTGTAAAACGGCTGTGTCAGCGGCAACACATTCAGCGCGGCGGTCAGGCCATGGCCGATGCCATCCGCCAGCATGATGTGCAACCGGTAGCCAGGGGTCCGGGCGGCGGCAATCAGGTCGCCGGACAGGCTCTCCGCCGCGGCGATGGAGTATGTCAACGCCGGATCAGCGAGGCGGTCCGCATTGACCATCTGCTCCATCAGATGGCGGGCAACTCTCTTCTCATCCTCGGCCCGCTCGTAGTAGTCAGCCAGCTTGGCCGACTGCTCGCGCACCTTGTGGTGGAGATCGATGGAGCGCTGGATTGCCTTGATCTTGGCTTCGAGAATACGAAAATTGATGGGCTTGAGCAGGTAGTCGTCGGCCCCCTGCTCGATCGCATCGGCCAGCTGGCTTTCCTCGCCAATCGCAGTGATGAATACGATCGGCACCCAGTGGTCGCCCGCCTCCGCCTTGATGCGCCTCGCGGCCTCTGGGCCATCCAGCACCGGCATCATCATGTCCATCAGGATGAGGTCGGGCTTCTCCGCGATATAAGCATCGATTGCCTGTTGGCCATCGCGTGCGAGCAACGTCTGATGCCCCAAGGTCGCGATGAACTTCTGCATCAGCAGAAGCATGATCTCGGCATCATCGACGATCAGGATTTTCATCAAGAAACGAAAAGGCGGGGGAAACGGTTAGCGGATGGTAAAGATCTTGCCGAAGCAAGCAATTTCCAGCACCTGGCGCACGGTATCCTTGCAGTTGACCAGTGCCAGACTCTTGTTGGCAGTATTCACTTTTTCTTTTACCAACAGCAGCATGCCCAATGCTGACGAATCGAGATAGGTGACCTTCTGGAAGTCGATCTGGATTTCGCTGACGTTCGGATTACCGATCACCGTCTCGCAAGCCTGGCGGAATTCGCGGTGCGAATTGAAATCGAACTGCCCGGCAAGCACGACTCTGGCAATCTTGCCTTCAATTTCGACAATGGGACTCATCATTTCACCTTGGATTTTTTCAAGCACTGTACCTGGACGCCATGCTCAACCACGCGCCAAGCCGGGTCTTGCTTACCGCTAACAATAGATGCCTAGCCAATAACAGGCAACTCGACGATGAAGCGGCTGCCTTCATCAATACATGATTCTACTCGAATACTCCCGCCATGGGCGTCGATTACATGCTTGACGATGGCCAGCCCAAGCCCCGTGCCATCCGAACGGGTGGTAAAAAATGGCTCGAACAGTCGCGACATCTTGTCTGCGGGAATGCCAGCGCCATCATCCACCACCGCAATCGTCGCCACATCGCTCTGCACGCCAACCTCCAGGTGCACCGTACATCCGTCGCCGCAGGCACGCATGGCGTTGTCGAGCAGGTTCAGAATCGCACCGACAAGCGATTTCCGGTCGCATTGCAGCAAGCGTTGCCCCGCCTGCACGTGGCACGCAAAGTCGATTCCGGCGGCAGCGGCCTGCGGCTCGATTGTCGATGCCAATTCGGCCGCCAGTGCCTCCAGCGTAACCTGATCATCCAGCGAGGCCTGGCCCCCTTTGACGAAACGCAGCATGTCTTGAATCAGGCGCTCCAGATGCCTGAGTCGATCGAGCGACCGAGTGCCAAAGCGAACCCGGTCCTCCTCGCTCAGCGAAGCACGGGTGAGATTGGCGCAATACAGCATCGCGGTGGCTAACGGCGTGCGCAACTGGTGCGCCAGACCGGCCGCCATCTCGCCCATGGCCACCAGCCGCTGCTGATGGTCAAGTTGCCGCTGCATACGATATGACTCGGTGATGTCGTGCAGCAACACGATCGCCCCGCCGGAAGCAGCCAGCGTGCTTTCGCTCATGCTCAGGATGCGCTCACCTCCTGACACATCGACCGGCTTCAACGCCCATTCGCCCGGGGTTGGCAATTTTTCCAGCATCGCGAGAATGGCCTGATCCCAGTTGCGCCCCATCACCGATTCGCCGAGCAAACGCCGTGCTGCGGCGTTGATCGCGATCACCTCACGCCCGTCATTCAATTCCACCACGCAGGCAGGCAGCGCCTGCAGCAGCGAAGTCAGGCGCGAAGACAGTTCGGCTTTTTCGGCATACTGCCGCCTCAGCTCGCCATTGGCGAACGCCAGCTCCTCGGTCAGTTTTTGGGCCTGCTGCTGCAGCTCGAGATAGGACTGGGAGAGCTGACGCGAGGCCTCGGTGAACATCGAGAACGCCTGCTCAAGCTCGGCATGCCCATGTGTCATAGGGGAGGAAGTGATGGCCATGGTTTACCAGTCATAGAAAATCGGAACAGGCCGCAATCTCTGGAAAATCGCATGTACCAGGACTCAT
Organism: Chitinivorax sp. PXF-14; assembly: GCF_040812015.1. Classification (NCBI taxonomy): domain Bacteria; kingdom Pseudomonadati; phylum Pseudomonadota; class Betaproteobacteria; genus Chitinivorax; species Chitinivorax sp. PXF-14. The sequence goes on from NZ_JBFNXJ010000013.1 coordinate 76,819, forward strand.
GTCCAACGATTGCTGCCTGCTGTGGCAAGGTGCCGCATCAAATCCAGTGGATGACAATATTGCAATCAACCGCTATACACCAATGGACCATTGGCGCAGGACACATACCTAGTGGAATACCCGTCCACAGCCACGACAGGCCTAGAATTCGAATGCAAGATAAAGTACATTAACGTTTTCTAATGGAATGTGCGGCAGTACGCTTGGACATAGGCTAGTATTATTCTGTTAGCAGGAGCATTTGCAAGTCCAGCAAGGCTCCCGACCATTGCAACCATGCGCGAAGACATCCTGGAGCAACAATCGTGTCAGATCTGCTGAAGAGCATTGATGCCCGCACCAAACTAGCCGGCACCAACAAACTGGAAATTCTGCTGTTTACGCTTGGCCTCGACCAGCGCACCAATCGGCGGGAAAACTTCGGCATCAACGTATTCAAGGTGCGAGAAGTCATGCGCACCCCGGAAATCACGAGAGCACCGGACATGCCCCCGGCTGTCGAGGGGATGGTCAGCCTGCGCGGCCATCTGGTACCCGTTGTCGACCTTGCCAAGTATTCGGGCGTGAAGACAGACGTGAAGCCGGAAATCATGATCGTGACCGAATACAACGGGCACACGCAGGGCTTTCTGGTCGAAGGGGTCGACACCATTTTGCGCCTGGACTGGGCTTCGATGCGGGTCCCACCAGAAATGATCATGAAGGAAATGGGCGGCTTGGTCACGGCAGTCACCGAGGTCAACGACAAGCTCGTCATGATGATGGACGTCGAGAAAGTGCTCGCCGAAACCTCCCCTCGCTTCGAAGACGAAATACAGTTCAATGCACTGAAACCGGCAGGGGTGCGCGGCAAGACGATCTTCTTCGCTGACGACTCGCTGATCGCACGCAAGCAGATCAGCCGCACGCTCGATGCAATGGGCATCAATCACCACCATGCCATCAATGGTCGCCGTGCGTGGGAAGAGCTCCAGAAACTGGCCACCCAGGCAGAAGCGCACGGAGAGCCGCTGTCCAGTAGGCTGGACCTGATACTGACCGACATTGAAATGCCGGAAATGGACGGCTATATGTTGACTAAAATGGTGAAGACCGACGCGCGTTTTAGCGGCATTCCAATCTTGATGCACTCATCGCTGTCGGGCTCATCGAACCAGAAACTCGGCCAATCGGTTGGCGTGGATGGGTACGTGACGAAATTCGAGCCGCAGAAGCTGTCCGAAGCGATTTCGAAGATGTTGATCAAGGAATAACAATACCGTTGAAAAGAGCCTGCCAGGAACCTGTCGATGACCATGACCACTAATGAATCCTTGATGGAAAACGTAGACGCGAGAACTAAGCTCGCGGGCTCGAACAAGATGGAGATTTTGCTATTCTCCCTCGGCACCAAGGAAATCTTCGGCATCAACGTCTTTAAAGTCCGCGAAGTATCGCAGACCCCCAAAATAACCAAGACCCCCAACATGCCCGTCGGCGTAGAGGGCGTCATCTCCCTGCGCGGCAACATCATTCCGGTCATCTCGCTGGCCAAATTCATCGGCACCCGGGATGCCAGTGGCAATTCGGCCGACACCATGATCGTTACCGAATTCAGCAAGCATACCCAGGCCTTCCTGGTGCACGACGTCGATCGCATCATCCGCGTCGATTGGGACCGTGTCCGCGCGCCGGAAGCCATGCTGGCAGGGAACCAGGGCCTGATTACCGCGCTGACCGAACTGCCTGACGGCAAGCTGGTTTCGATACTGGACGTTGAACAGATTCTGGCCAGCGTCATTGGGGAGAAGGCGATTCCGGATATCCCGGCGGTGCATGTCGAGGGCGAGAGCTTCATGTTCTTCGTCGACGACTCGATGATTGCCCGCAAGGAGATCGTGTCCGTTCTCGACAAGCTGGGTGCCAAGTACTTCCAGGCAAACAATGGCAAGGAGGCCTGGGACAAGCTGCAGGGGATTGCCAATCGTGCCATGCAGGATGGGCAAGCGCTGAAAGACTCTCTGAAGCTGATCCTGGTCGATGCGGAAATGCCGGAGATGGATGGCTATGTGCTCACCAAGCACATCAAATCTGACCCAAGATTCAGAGGGATACCTGTCGTAATGCACTCCTCCCTGTCCTCCGCAGCAAACCGCGCAATGGGTAGCAGTGTTGGCGTCGATGCGTATGTGGCAAAATTTGATCCGTTCGTCCTGGCGGAGACGATCAGCCCCCTGTTGCAAGGCTGAATGCTTCGCGGGAAACCAAATCACAATTACCCCAGCACCTGACAAGGATGTTGGTCAGCAAGTTAAGCGGAGATGACGATGCCAGATAAGAATATGCGATTCTTGGTTGTAGATGACTTTTCGACCATGCGAAGAATCGTTCGAAACCTGCTCAAGGAACTTGGCTTCGGCAATGTGGATGAAGCTGAAGATGGGCAGGTTGCGCTACACAAGCTCAAGAATTCCCAGTTTGATTTTGTCGTATCAGACTGGAACATGCCGAACATGAGCGGCATTGAATTACTGAAGGCAGTCAGGGCCGATGCGGGGCTGAAGGACCTGCCCTTTCTGATGATTACCGCCGAGGCCAAGAAGGAAAACATTATCGAGGCCGCCAGCGCCGGCGCCAGCGGTTACATCGTCAAGCCCTTTACTGCCGCTACGCTTGACGAAAAGCTGAATAAAATCTTCGAGAAGCTCGGAAAGTAGGAGACAACAGTGAGCGCAATGGAAACAGGAGACTCCGACGAACTGCAAGCGCTGTTCGACAGCATCGTCGCATCAAGCAGTACGCCGTCAACCCCAGCCCCTGCCGCTGCTCCGGCCGTGCCCGAAGCCACCGCGGGTGAAGCAACAATCGCTCAGGAAGAAGCGCAAGAAGCTGCGGCCGTGGAGCAGGATGAGCTCAACGAGCCAGCATCGACAATGTTCTCCAAGATTGGTCAACTGACCCGCAAACTGCACACTACGCTGCGCGAGTTGGGCTTTGACAAATCGCTCGAAGAAGCGGCTTCAGCCATTCCCGATGCACGGGACCGACTCAATTACATTGCCACCCTGACGGAACAAGCGGCGGAGCGCGCGCTGAATGCCGTCGATGCAGCAATGCCGCTGCAGGACAAAATTCAGGATCGCTCTGGAGACCTTGCCCAGCAATGGCAGAAGCTGTTCGACAAGCAGCTCTCCGTCGACGAATTCAAAATCCTCGTCGCGGACACCCGTAAATTCCTTGACGACACGCAGCAACAGAGCAAGGAAACGAGTACGCAACTGCTGGAAATCATGATGGCGCAGGATTTTCAGGATTTGACCGGACAGGTGATCAAGAAGGTCGTCGCGATGGCGAAGGATATGGAAAATCATCTCCTCTCCTTCTTGGTGGAGTTTTCACCGCAAAACCGTCGGGCCGAGACCAGCAGCCTGATGAACGGCCCCGTTATCAGTGGTGACGGCCGAGCCGACGTGGTAACCAGCCAGGAACAAGTCGACGACTTGCTGGAAAGCTTGGGCTTCTGAGCCTTGGCGAGCCATCCCTCAATCGAACAAGGATTGCGACTATGAGCGATTTCGCGGGCATGGAAGACCTGCTTCAGGACTTCCTTACCGAAGCATCCGAACTGTTGTCGGAAGTCGACAACAAGCTTGTGGATCTCGAAAAGCGCCCCGATGACAAGGGTTTGCTCAATGACATCTTTCGTGGCTTCCATACTATCAAAGGGGGCGCAGGGTTTCTGAACGTGGACGCACTGGTCAACCTGTGCCATCGGACCGAAAACCTTTTTGACAAACTCCGTAACAGCGAGCTGCAGCTGAACCCCGAGATCATGGATGCCATCATGGCAGCCACCGGTGTGGTCAGGGACATGTTTGGATCGATGTCACAGGGGCGCCCCCCTGCCCCAGCGGAAGCCGGCTTGCTTGCAGTCCTTGATTCGGCGATCAATGGTGAATTGAATACGGCAGCGAAAGCGGCGCCGGCACCTGTGCCAGCCCCCGCGCCGGTAGTCAGCGCCCCGCCAGCGGCCGCCCCCAGCAGTCCAGCTGCCACACCGGCCAGTACATCAGCAACTCACCAGCCCGGCGCTGCCGAGCCCGATTGGACTACGCTCTACCATGCTTTGCTTGGCGGGCAACCTGCCACCGCGAACCAGGCACCTGCAACTCAGCCAGCACCAATGCCGGCGGCGGCGGCAGCACCTCAGCCCGCACTGGCAGCGGCGCCCGTACAGCCAAGCAGTGTCGACACGCCTGCTGCTACATCCGCAGTAGTGGCGGCAGAGCCGGCCTCTGCCACATCGTTGCGCTCGACACCGACAGCTACCAAATCAGCTGCTCCGCAACAGCTGGCTACTCAGGAAACAACCATCCGTATCGATACGGTACGTCTTGATCAGGTACTCAACCTGTCTGGCGAGATCGGCCTCACCAAGAACCGCCTGACGACGCTCCGTGGCGACATACTGGCAGGAAAGACGGACACCAACACATTGCGGGCGCTCGATGAGGCCGTGAGTCAGCTCGATCTGCTGGTCAGCGACCTGCAAAATGCCGTTATGAAGACCCGCATGCAGCCCATCGGCCGGCTGTTCCAGAAATACCCGCGCATGGCACGCGACTTGGCGCGGCAGCTAGGCAAGGATGTCGAACTGGTTATCAGCGGAGAAGAAACCGAGCTCGACAAGACCATGCTGGAGGATCTTAACGATCCGCTGGTGCATCTTGTCCGCAACGCCATCGACCATGGGGTCGAAACCACCGATGAACGGCAACTAACAGGCAAAGGCTCGAAGGCCCTGGTTCAGTTGAGTGCCACGCAGGTTGGCGATCACATCCTGATCGAGATCGCCGACGATGGGCGTGGCATGCGACCGGATGTCATTCGCCGGAAAGCAGTAGAGAAAGGCCTGATCGACCTCGAGACCGCCAACAGCCTGGATGAAAAGCAAAGCCTGCAATTGATCTTCCTGCCGGGCTTCTCGACCAAGGATCAAATCTCCAGCGTGTCCGGTCGTGGCGTTGGCATGGATGTCGTCAAAACCAATATCCAGAAGCTCAACGGCCGCATCGACATCACCTCGGTTGTGGGCGAAGGCTCTCGGTTCAGCATTTCCCTGCCGCTGACCCTGGCCATTCTGCCGGTTCTGGTTGTCAAGGTATGCGATCAACCATTTGCCGTCCCCTTGGCGATGGTGCGCGAGATCATTCCAATGCGCTCGGACCAGATTCAGGAGGTATCGGGCAAGGCGACCATTGTGGTTCGAGACGAGATATTGTCCGTCCGCTCCCTCGCCAGCCTGATCGATTGGCAAGAAGATCGTAACCCCTCGTTTGGTGTGTTGATGCAGACTGCGGAACATTCTTTCGTGATGGCCATCGACAGCTTTGTCGGCCGAGACGATGTAGTCATCAAGCCATTGCAGAACATCAGGCCGGCGGGTATCGCAGGTGCCACATTGTCTGGCGACGGCTCGGTGGTACTCGTGCTCGATATGGAAGATTTGCTGAATCGCGAGCTGAATGAAACACAGTCGGTACTGTCTCAAGCACTGGCTTGACGGCATGTGCCACGGCGGGCCCGACAGCCGAGCAAAGCTTACGGCCGTACGGCTCGCACCCGCGGCGCAATGCGGCTTATACTTAATCACCACGACACACACTAGTTACGGAAGCATATGCCAGATCACGCGTTTATAGGCCGTCAACCGGTACTCAATCGTCAGCAACAGATCATCGGCTACGAACTGCTGTTCCGCCTCGATCAACATGCTATCAGCGCCGAGTTTTCGAGCGACTTGCAGGCAGGCACCAACGTCTTGGTCAACACCCTGAGCAATATGGGGACTGACTGGCTGGTAGGTAACAAGCTGGCGTTCATCAACGTCGCCCACGCCATGCTGGAAAGCAATTTCCTCGAATTGCTGCATCCACAGCGTGTGGTGCTGGAAATCGTCGAGTCGGTGCAAGCCACGCCGGAACTGCTCGAACGTGCTCGCGAGCTTCGCGGTCAAGGCTTCGGTATCGCGCTAGATGATTTTGAATTCAATCCACAAAGCGCGCCATTCCTGGAAATTGCCAATTACGTCAAGCTGGACATCCAGCAGCACGGCCTGGACAACATCGCCCGGCTGTCCAAGGAAATCCGCCGCTACCCGGTCATGCAGGTCGCCGAGAAGGTCGAGACCAAGGATGAATTCAAGCGCTGCTGGGATCTAGGGTTCGACTGCTTCCAGGGTTACTACTTCGCTCACCCGGAAACACTGACGGCAAAGGTCATCAACCCGGCGTATGCAAACATCCTTAACCTGCTCAATATGTTGCGCAACAATGCTGAGATCAAGGAAATTGAAAATGCCTTGAAGAAGGACGTCGCACTTTCCTTCAAGCTGCTGCGTTACATCAATTCTGCGGGCTTTGGCCTCTCCTGCGAGATTCACTCGTTCCGGCACGCGGTGACCATTCTGGGTTACCAGAAGCTTTATCGTTGGTTGACGCTACTGTTGGTAACGGCTGGCGCCGAAAATTCCACACCACCGGCCTTGATGAAGACCGCCGTCACACGTGGCCGTTTGGTGGAACTCTTCGGCCAGCACTTCCTGGAAGGGGCGGATCGGGACAACCTCTTCGTCGTTGGCGTCTTCTCCCTGCTCGACGTCATGCTCGAAATGCCTATGGATAGGATTCTTGAGAACCTGCTCCTGCCTGAGCCCGTTTGCGATGCTCTGCTCCACCGTACCGGCATTTACGGGCCCTTCCTTGAATTGGCGGAAGCCTGCGAGGATCCGGAAATGAGCAACGTGAAGCCGCTGGCGGAAAGGCTGCAGATCACGCCAGATATGCTCAACCGGGATCACATTTCTGCGCTGGCCTGGGTAGAAGAATTAGGCGTCTAGCCGTAGCTTTTTCTTCCAAAAAAGAGCCGAGTCAGACGACTCGGCTTTTTACCTTTAGCGACAAGCTGGCGATATCGCCCTTCCCCATCATCGACATCAGGAAAAGACGGACATGAACAAGGCGTTTGTCAAAGAGTCCGATCAGGATGAAGACGACATCCCCCCAGAACTCCAGCTCCCCAAAGGCAGCAAGAACTACATTACGCCAGCAGGGCATGCCCGTTTGAAAAGCGAGCTGACTCATCTCGTCAAGGAGGAACGGCCGGAGGTCGTCAGCATTGTCTCCTGGGCCGCCTCGAACGGCGATCGCTCGGAAAATGGCGACTATATTTACGGTAAGCGCAGGCTGCGCGAAATCGACAGGCGCATCCGCTTTCTCACCAAACGGCTAGAGATTGCCGAAGTGGTCGATCCGACACGTCAAACACAAGATCAGGTGTTCTTCGGTGCAACGGTGACCTACTGCGATCAAGAGGGTGAAGAACGCACCGTCACGATCGTCGGCATGGATGAAATCGATATGGCAAAAGGCCATATCAGCTGGATTTCACCCGTTGCACGCGCCCTATTGAAAGCACGGGAAGGCGATCTAGTGTCGCTGAGAACGCCGGCAGGCATACAGGAACTCGAAATTCTCGAAATACGCTACCAGCAACTCGATAACTGATTGGGGAATGGCGAGCACCGCACACTTTGCTATGCTGAATCATGGTGTTAGCAGTTGTTGTCAGCGGAAAGGAGCTTGTCATGCGTTACCTCGTCATAGTGGCACCATTGCTTGCGGCCATCAGCGCGGGTTGCAGCAGCGTGCCGATGCAATCATCCACCTCAGCCGAGCGCTATCAGGCAATCGACTATGAAAAGATTCAGCTGGTTGAGGACTATGCAAAACGTCGAGCCATCGACGTACATTGGGTAAATTACCCGACGCGTACCTATATCAGTAGCGCCTCCGCAAAAAATAGCGCCAACTGACTTTATCCAGGTAGCCGACAATAAAAAAGCGCTTCCCGAAGGAAGCGCTTTTCTGTTCGATATCCAGTGTAAGCTGGCTATTAGAACAGGTGGATGATGCCCAGCGAGGTAGTGCGATTATCCCCGTTGTTGTAAGTGGTGTTGCCCAAGTTGTCTACAGCTGCAGTACGGAACAGACCACTGTTATCCTTGTTGTCGGCAGTTGCGTGCTCGAGGTATACCCAAGTGCGCTTGGAGAAGTTGTACTCAACCGCGCCGATGTAGTAGTCAGCACCCTTATCGGCCGGCAGCAGGGTACAACCAGTGTCCGGGCAACCCTTGGCGTTGCCGGCATGCACGTAACCCAGCTTGACGTTTACGTTGCCGAACGGCTGCGTTGCGTTAACCAGGAACTGGTCACGCTTTTCCTTGTTGCCGCTGTCCTTAACCTCTACATGACGGTAAGCACCGGCCAGAGCGGTACCGAACGGCAGGGTGTAGCCTGCGCCGATAAGAACCGCGTTGCTCTTGTGCGGAACGGCAGTCGCAGTCGTGGTGTCGGAAACCGCAGTGGCGTCACGAGTGTCCTTCTGATACTCATAGCCACCTTGCACAAACAGTGGGCCATTTTCGTAACGCAGCGATGCATCGATGAGCTGCGGCTTCACGCCATTGCCGGAAGGATTGGTGCCCTTGCCTTCCATATCGCCGTACTCGATCGCACCAGACAAACCAGCAATTTCTGGCATCGTGTAGCGAATCACGTTGTTGGCGCGGTAGTAAACACCATCAACCAAGCCTGTGTTGATCAGCGTGGAATTGGCATTGAACGGATCAAAGGCTTCTTGCGCCAAGTCAAATACAGTCTTGCCACGGCCCAGTTGAACGCCACCGAAGTTGCCCTTCAGACCAACCCAGCCTTCACGGCTAGCGAAGGTGCCACCGCCTTGATCCAACGATACGCCGCTTTCCATCTGGAAGAAGGCCTTCATGCCACCACCCAGTTGTTCTTCGCCCTTGAAGCCGATACGCGAGCCGGTGTCTTCGAGGCCCTGCTTAGCTACACCACCAACTCCATTTACGGCATCTACATCCCAATAGCTGGCAGCAACCTGAGCGATACCGTACAGCGTGACAGTGTTGGTGTCAGCCTGAGCTGCGATCGGAGCAGCAAACGCGCCAGCTACCAGAGCGGCAACGAGTTTCTTGTTCATGCGAGAACTCCCTAGTCGAGTTGAGTTGAAGCAGCGTGACGAAAATTGTGTAGGACTGCATTTCTTGACGTGCAGTCGCCATGCTTGCTGACGCTATAATTTCTCCGAGCGTGAAGGCGGGTCAATCCGCGCTCAAAGCTTTTCACGATTTGCCCGACCGTTTGTTGTACATTTGCAACACTACTATGCCGACCAGGCCACGATATTCATGCGCGACCACTTTTTGCCCGAACCCAGTTACCAGCACGGCCAGCCAAACAAGACGGGGATTCTGCTGATCAACCTCGGTACGCCCGATGCCCCCACCAAGGCGGCATTGAAGCCCTATCTGAGGGAGTTTCTTTCCGACCCACGTATCGTCGAGCTGCCAGGTTGGCTATGGCAGCCAATATTGCGCGGCGTGATCCTGCAGACGCGCCCAGCCAAATCGGCGGCCAAGTATGCCCAAATCTGGACGCGTGACGGCTCACCGCTGAAGCTGCATACCGAGCGGCTGGCCAAGCAGTTGAAAGGGACATTGGGAGAGCGCGGCCAACGCCAGATAGAGGTGGGCTACGGCATGCGTTACGGCAATCCATCGATCGAATCGGCGCTGATGGAACTCAAGCACAAAGGCTGCGAGCGCATCCTGCTGCTACCACTCTACCCTCAATATGCTGCGAGCAGCACCGCATCAGCGCTGGATGCGGCTTACGGCGCGCTGCAACGCATTCGCCATCAGCCGGAAATTCGCGTCATCAAGCACTTCCACGATGCGCCGCCCTATATCAATGCGCTGGCGGCTTCCATTCGCGAATACTGGGCACAGCATGGCCGGCCAAGCAAGCTGCTGCTCAGTTTTCACGGCACGCCGAAGTTTGCGCTCGACCGTGGCGACCCCTACCACTGCGAATGCCTGAAGACAGCCCGGCTGCTGGCCGAGGCACTGCAACTGAGCAAGGATCAATACGACATCTGTTTTCAATCCCGGTTCGGTAAGGCGGAATGGTTGCAGCCCTATCTCTCGGCGACGCTCGACAAGCTCGGGAAAGCTGCGACAAGGCGCGTCGATGTGGTCTGCCCAGGCTTTGTGGCGGATTGCCTGGAAACGCTGGAAGAAGTCGCCATGGAAGGCAAGGCAACCTTCCTTGCCGCCGGCGGCAAGGAATTCCATTACATCCCCTGTCTGAATACCGGGGCGGCATGGGTCGATGCACTCGCGGACCTGGTAACGGATCATCTGCAGGGATGGCTGCCCTCCGCGCATGATGATGCATCACGGGCCAACTCCCGCCAGCGGGCGCTTGAGCTTGGCGCGCACCAGTGATCCCCTCTTGGCAAGGTATTGAATCGCTAAACTATTTCGTGGTACTGCCGATATTGATTAAAGGTCGTCGACACCCGCATTGACGGCCGGTCAGGACCATCTTTGGCCCCCTTACCCACCGGGAGTGCCGCCATGAAAATAGCCGATTCCAGCGTCGCCTTTGCTGCGCAACACCAACTCGTGCGCCAGCACACCCGAGATTCCTCGGTAAGGATGTGGCTCGGCGACCGTCCGACCACGGCACGCGCGCCGCAGGCGGAGCGGGTCTCTCTCTCGATGCCCGCCAGCAGCACCTCGGCCGCGCCCTCCAATACTAATGTGGTCCGTGGCGACGAGCTCAGCGATGACGAACTGCGCACCACCGACCCGCGCCTGTTGCTGCTAAAGCTCGCGGTCGAGGCGTTGACGGGCAAGCACATCAAGCTGATCCGCTTGCCGGGTGCAGGCGGGTCGGCGCCGACAAACACACCAGCATCCAATGCCGCAGCCGCACCGGCACAACCCGGCTGGGGGGCAGAAGTCACCTATCAGGAAACCTTTCACGAGTCGGAATCCATGTCGCTCAGCAGCAGCGGTGTCGTCCACACGGAGGATGGTCAGCAGATCGAATTCCAGCTCTCGCTGGACGTCGCGCGCGAGTTCTCGCAGACATCGGGAGGCACGCTTCAGCTAGGCAATGCGGCCGCCCGGAAGGACCCGCTGGTCATCAACCTCGATGTCCCGGCTGCCAGTCTGCTGGATCAGAAGCAGCAGTTCGACATTGATGGCGACGGCAAGCAGGACTCCATTGCCATGCTTGCCCCGGGCAGCGCGTATCTCGCGCTCGACCGCAACCATGATGGCAAGATCAACAACGGGTTCGAGCTGTTTGGCGCACAAAGCGGCAACGGCTTTGCTGATCTCGCCGCCCATGATCAGGACGGTAACCACTGGATAGACAGCAATGACGCCATCTTCCAGCAACTGAAGCTCTGGCTGCATGCGGCCGATGGCACAGACCAGCTGCTGGACCTGAAAACGGCGGGTATCGGCGCCATTTTTCTTGGCCAGGTGCAATCTCCCTTCACACTGACCGATCAAAACAATCAAGCAAAGGGAGACGTCCGCGCCAGCGGTATCTATCTGACGGAACAAGGGAAGGCCGGCACAGTGCAACAGATTGATTTGGCCGTATAGACGCAGTCGGCTATAACAAGCGGATAGCAGCGTTGACACTGTCAATAGCGCTACGCATAATCATTTCGCCTTTTTTTATAAACGGGTATCAAGGTAAAGGGGACTTAAACAATGAATTTCACTCGCCTCACCATCATTGCGGCGGCGCTGGCCACCATCGCCGCCTGCGGTAAAAAAGAAGAAGCAGCACCCGCAGCACAAGCACCTGCAGCCGCACCAGCTGCTGCTCCCGCCTCTGCCGGGCCCATGGTCGTCAAGATCGGCAGCGTGGCACCGCTGACCGGCAACATCGCTCACCTGGGCAAGGACAACGAAAACGGCGTACGCCTCGCGCTTGACGAACTCAATGCGCAAGGCTTCCAGATCGACGGCAAGCCGGTCAAGTTCGAGCTCGTTGCAGAAGACGACCAGGCTGACCCGAAAACCGCCACGACCGTTGCGCAGCGCATGGTTGATGCGCATGTGAACGGCGTGATCGGCCACCTGAACTCCGGCACCACGATCCCGGCTTCGAAGATCTACAGCGATGCAGGCATCCCGCAGATCTCGCCGTCCGCCACCAACCCGGAATACACCAAGCAAGGCTTCAAGACGACCTTCCGCGTGATCGGCAACGACATTCAGCAAGGTACTGCTCTGGGTGAATACGCAGTGAAGGGCGCCGGCGCCAAGAAGGTTGCGATCATCGATGACCGCACCGCTTACGGCCAAGGCCTGGCGGATGAGGTCGAGAAGGCCGTCAAGGCTTCCGGCGGTGAAGTGGTGAAGCGTGAATTCACCAGCAACAACGCAACCGACTTCCAGTCGATCCTTACTTCGATCAAGGGCGCCAAGCCTGATCTGGTGTTCTACGGCGGCATGGATGCGCAAGCCGGCCCGATGGTCAAGCAGATGCGTCGTCTCGGCGTGAAGTCCAAGTTCATGGTGGGTGACGGCGGCCAGACCGGCGAATTCGTCAAGATGGCCGGCAACGATGCAGAAGGCGTTATCGGCTCGAGCCCTGGCCTGCCCAAGGAAAAGCTGCCTGGCGGCGCCGAGTTCATGAAGAAGTTCGAAGCCAAGTATGGCCCGGTCCAGATTTACGCTCCGTACTGCTACGACGCTACCATGCTGATGGCCAAGGCCATGCAGAACGCCAAGTCGGCCGACCCGAAGGTCTACCTGCCTGAGCTGGCCAAGATCCAGTACAACGGCGTGACTGGCCCGATCTCGTTCGACGAGAAGGGTGACATCAAGCTGGGCTCGATCACCATCTACACCGTCAAGGGTGGCAAGTGGGAAACCACCTCCTTCGTCGGCGGCGAGATGAAGCAGGAAGGCGCGGCTCCGGCAGGCGAGGAAAAGAAGCCTGAAGAAAAGAAGTCCTAATCGCGGAAAGTGAAGCCCGGCTTGCTCTGGCCGCGTTCGCGCAGAGGCCGGACAATACGGGAAATCACCAAGTAGATTGAGATAGCGGCATCAGGAATGATGCCGCTATTTTTATATTATCCCGCGTCAAGTAGATGCCCTATCCGTGCAGGACTGAGCGCCGCGAGACAGGGACAAAAAGAGCCAGCCTTACCCTGCGTTCCTGCGGGAAAAAAACTGGCCGTGCCGCCGACACAGGCATGTGTCTTGCTCCACCCAAATATAGCCGGTACCGGAATCCTGGCGGCCAGCCCGGAACTCGGTTTACAACTCAATCAGACAGACGACACCAACACAGGGTTCAACATGGACATCTTTCTCCAGCAAATCCTGAACGGCCTGGTAGTCGGCAGCATCTACGCCCTGATCGCATTGGGCTACACGATGGTGTACGGCATCCTCGGGCTGATCAATTTTGCACACGGCGAAGTAGTGATGATCGGCGCAATGGTCACCATTTCGGCAATCGGCTGGCTTACCGGCATGCACCTGGGGCTCCCCGGGCCTGCACTGCTGCTGCTGGCAACCTGCATCTCCATCCCGGCCTGCATGCTGCTTGCCTACAGCATCGAAAAGATCGCCTACCGTCCGCTGCGCAAGGCACCTCGCCTGGCGCCGCTGATTACCGCGATCGGCCTGTCGATCATCCTGCAGAACGTGGCCATGATCATCTGGGGCAAGCGCTACGTCGTGTTCCCGTCGGTCTTGAATGTCGAAACGATCGATCTGTTCGGGGCGACCATCACCAATCTGCAGATATTCATTGTCATCCTCGCCATTGCGGTGATGGCCGGTCTCTTGCTGATCGTCGAGAAGACCAAGCTGGGACGCGCCATGCGTGCCACCTCACAGAACCCTGAAGTGGCCGGGCTGATGGGCGTCAACATCAACTCCATCATCTCCATGACCTTTGTGCTCGGCGCGGCGCTGGGCGCCATCGCCGGCGTGATGGTCGCCGCCAACTACGACCAGGCTCACGCCAACATGGGCTTCATGATCGGCCTGAAGGCGTTTACCGCGGCGGTGCTCGGCGGTATCGGCAACCTTGCCGGCGCCATGGTGGGCGGTATCGTGCTGGGCATCGTCGAGAGCCTTGGTGCAGGCTACATCGGCACGCTGACCCATGACGTCCTCGGCAGTAACTACCAGGACATCTTCGCCTTCATGGTGCTGATTGCCGTGTTGATCTTCCGTCCGTCCGGGCTGCTCGGTGAGCGCGTGGCGGAACGTGCATAACAAGTTGGGGGAGTGGTAATGAGCGATTCACCTTATGTGATTGCCAAGATCAAGGAGTCCCGCGTCGCGGCGACTGTCGCCATGATCGTGATCGGTATCGTGCTGGCTGCGTTGCCTATCGTCATCGGTACGACGTTTGGTAACTCCTGGGTCCGTGCGGTCAATTTTGCACTGCTGTACACCATGCTGGCGCTGGGCCTCAACATCGTGGTCGGCTATGCCGGCCTGCTCGATCTGGGCTACATCGCCTTCTATGCGGTCGGCGCCTATAGCTACTCGCTGCTGGCCAGCCCACACTTCGGGCTGCACCTGCCGATATGGCTGTTGATCCCCTGCGGCGCGCTCGTGGCCTGCATTTTCGGCGTTCTGCTCGGTGCGCCGACGCTGAAGCTGCGCGGCGACTACCTGGCCATCGTGACGCTGGGCTTCGGCGAAATCATCCGCCTGTTCATGAACAACCTGGACCGCCCGATCAACATCACCAACGGCCCGCAAGGCATCAACAACGTTGACCCGATCCAGCTCGCGGGGTTCAGCCTGAGCAAGCCGGTGGACCTGGGCTTCATGACCTTGCAAAGCACCTACCTGTACTACTACCTGTTCCTGCTGATGGCGCTCGGCATCATCGTGGTATCGATCCGCCTGCAGGATTCACGCATCGGCCGCGCCTGGGTGGCGATTCGCGAAGATGAGATCGCCGCCACGGCGATGGGCATCAACACGCGCAACGTCAAGCTGTTGGCATTTGCCATGGGTGCGAGCTTTGGCGGTGTATCGGGCGGCCTGTTCGCGGGCTTCCAGGGCTTTGTCAGTCCCGAGAGCTTCACCTTGATGGAATCGATCATGGTGCTGTCCATGGTGGTGCTCGGCGGCATGGGCCATATCCCCGGCGTGGTGCTCGGTGCGGTGATGCTGTCGGTGACGCCGGAAGTGCTGCGCGACGTCGCCAATATGCTGAAGAGTTCGGAAGGCCGTCCGCTGGTCGACCCGGAAAACCTGCGCATGCTGCTGTTCGGTGTTGCCATGGTCGCCATCATGCTGTTCCGCCCGGCTGGCCTGTGGCCGTCCTCGCGCCGTCGCGCCGAGTTGAAGCCCGCCACCCCGACCATCCAGAAACAGGAAGACTCGAACCTGCAAGACGCGGAGCGTGAACATGACTGAAGCCCTGCTGAAGATCGACGGCATCAACAAGCGATTCGGCGGCCTGCAAGCGCTGTCCGACGTGTCGCTGACCATCAACAAGCGTGACATCTACGGCCTGATCGGCCCCAATGGTGCCGGCAAGACCACCTTGTTCAACGTACTGACCGGCCTTTACATCGCCGACACGGGTACGCTGCATTTCAACGGCAAGCAACTGATCGGCCACAAGCCCTACACCATGGTCGAGAACGGCATGGCGCGGACCTTCCAGAACATCCGCCTGTTCGCCAACATGACGGCCCTGGAAAACGTCATGGTCGGCCGCCACGCCCGCACCAAGTCGGGCGTGCTCGGTGCCGTGCTGCGCCTGCCGGCCACCCGCCGGGAAGAAGCGGCAACGCGCAAGCGTGCGATGGATCTGCTTGCCTACGTCGGCATTGCCAGCCACGCCAACGCGGTATCACGCAACCTCTCCTACGGCGACCAGCGCCGGCTGGAAATCGCCCGTGCGCTCGCGACGGACCCGCAGTTACTGGCCTTGGACGAACCCGCCGCCGGCATGAACCCGAGGGAAACCGAGGATCTGCGCCACCTAATGGAGAAGATCCGCAACGATGGGGTTACCATCCTGCTGATCGAACACGATGTAAAACTGGTCATGGGGCTGTGCGACCGCATCGCCGTGCTGGACTACGGCAAACGCATTGCCGAAGGCGTACCTGCCGACGTTCAGCGCGATCCGCGCGTGATTGAAGCCTATCTGGGAGCCGCTCCGGTATGAAATTGCTCGACGTCACCAACCTGTCCGTGGCCTACGGCGGCATCCAGGCTGTCAAGGACATCAATCTGCACATCGAACAGGGCGAGCTGGTATCGCTGATCGGCGCGAACGGCGCTGGCAAGACCACCACGCTCAAGACCCTGTCCGGCATGCTGAAGCCCGTGGCGGGCCACATCCACTATCACGGCATCGACATCAACAGCGTGCCCAACCATACCCTGGTGTCGCGCGGCCTGGCGCTGGTGCCGGAAGGCCGCGGCATCTTCCCGCGCCTGACGGTAACCGAGAACCTGCAGATGGGCGCCTATTACCGCAACGACAAGGCTGACATCGAAACCGACATGGAAAAGATGTTCGTGACCTTTCCTCGCCTGAAGGAGCGCTTCAAGCAGCTGGCCGGCACCCTGTCGGGTGGCGAGCAGCAGATGGTCGCCATGGCGCGTGCGCTGATGAGCCGCCCCAAGCTGCTGTTGCTCGACGAGCCGTCGATGGGTCTGGCGCCGATCATCGTGCAGAAAATCTTCGAGGTCGTGCAGCAAGTGTCGGCGCAAGGTGTCACCATCCTGCTGGTCGAGCAGAACGCGAAGCTCGCGCTGCAGATTTCCGACCGCGGCTATGTCATGGAGTCGGGCCGCATCACGCTGACAGACGAAGCCTCGGCCTTGCTCGACAACGACAAGGTTCGCCAAGCCTATCTGGGCGAATGATGTACTGGCTGCTGACCAATATCGTTAGCAGCCTGCTTCTCCCGCCGGCCAATCTACTCATCGTGGTGTGGATTGGCTGGCGCTATCTGCCGGGCTCGCCACGCCTTGGCCGCGCCCTTCTCTTCGGCGCTACGCTGCTGCTGGCGGCGCTCTCCACCCCGCTGGCCGGCAATGCCCTGCTGAACCTGCTGCAGACCGCGCCGGCGCTCGATATCGATCACCTTCCCCATGCCGATGCGATCGTCGTGCTCAGCGGCGGCACCTATGACAACGCACCGGAATACGGTGGCGATACGGTGCGGGCCTTCACGCTCGAACGCGCACGCTACGGCGCGAAGCTCCACCGCATCACCAACCTGCCGGTGCTGGTGTCGGGCGGCCGCCCGGACAAACCCGGACAGACCGGGGAAGCCCGTCTGCTCAAATCCGTGCTCGAGACCGAGTTTCTCGTCCCGGTGCGCTGGGCGGAAGACCGCTCCAACAATACCGCCGACAACGCCCGCTATAGCGCCGCCATTCTCAAGCGCAGCGGTGTGCGCAACATCCTGCTGGTCACCCACGCCTGGCACATGCCGCGCGCCCAGGCCGCCTTCGAGGCCAACGGCCTGAGCGTCACCCCGGCCCCGACGGTGTTTGTCGGCAGCGGATCGACCTTGTCGGTGTTCGACTTCATCCCGAGCGCGCCTGGGCTCACCAAGAGTTACTACGCCATGCACGAGGCCATCGGGCTGATCTGGTACCGGCTGCACGGCGACACCTGACGGCCATGGCGCTTGTGCGGCGCCACCGCACTGAAGGACAATCACCGCAACACCAGACAGGACCTTCTCATGGCATTTGGCGCATTGATCATCGGCGACGAAATTCTCTCGGGCAAACGTGAAGACAAACATCTGCGCCAGGTGATCGCCACTCTCAAGGCACGCGGCCTCGATCTGGCCTGGGCCGATTATCTTGGCGACGAGCCGGAACGCATCACGGCAACCCTGCGCCGCACCATGCAAGGTGATGATATCGTGTTCAGCTTCGGCGGCATTGGCGCCACGCCTGACGACTACACCCGCCAGTGCGCGGCCATGGCCAGTGGGCGGGCGCTCGGGCGGCACCCGGAGGCCTCGCGACTGATCGAGGCCCGTTTCGGGGCAGAGGCCTACCCGAACCGCATCCTGATGGCCGAGCTGCCACGAGACTGCGAATTGATCCCCAATCCGGTGAACCAGATCGCCGGCTTCAGCATCGCACACCATCATTTCCTGCCCGGCTTTCCGAGCATGGCGTGGCCGATGATGGAATGGGTGCTCGACCAGCGCTACCCTCACCTGTTCCGCACGGACCCACCGATCGAACTGGCGCTGATTGCCATCGGCGCACGCGAGGGCAACCTGATCCCACTGATGAACGACTTCGTCACGCGCTACCCGATGCTGCGTTTTTCGAGCCTGCCGAGCTTTGGCGACGACACCCTGCCCGCCCATATCGAATTCGGCCTGCGCGGCCCGCGCGCGGAAGTCGAAACGGCCATGGCGGAGTGGGCCGCGCTGATGCAGGAGCAAGGTTTCGAATGCCACCCCAAGCTCCTGTCCGCCTGACATTCGAGCCACTCGGCGACGGCGGGCTGCACCGGCGGCTCGCCGCGGCGGCCGGTGTGTCGCTGGTGATGTTCAGCCGCCATGGCTGCGGTAGCTGCCGGGTGGCCGAGTCGCAACTGCCCGCCTGGCTGCCCGGCGTGGTCGACAACCTGTTCAAGGTCGATGTCGACATCAATGCCGGCCTGATGCGTGAATTCGATGTGTTCCACCTGCCCGCGCTGTTCCTGTTCAAGAATGGCCAATTCCATGCGCCGCTGCACTGCCCACTGACGCCCAACGCGCTCGCCACGGCGATCCACGCGCTGATCACCGCCCCGGCGCAGGAAGCGCCCTGACGGCCCTTCCCGGCGTCGGTCAGCCGCTCTCCGCCAGCCCTCGCCACACCTTGCCACGCACCGCCCGGACCGGCGATCGCCACACGATGGAGCCTTTACACGCACCGTACAGGGTTTCCGCGATGGCTCGCCGCTCCAGTTTGTCTATACAATGAAAGCGCGGCGATAGACCGCGCGCCCCGCCTCCAGCAAGGCAGGGATAACGAGGAGACTGTGAATGATCAGCGTATTCGATCTGTTCTCGATCGGTATCGGGCCATCGAGCTCCCATACCGTCGGGCCGATGAAGGCCGCCCTGACCTTTGTCGAATCCCTGCAGCAGCGCATGCTGCTGGGTTCGGTGCAACGCGTGCGTGCCGATCTCTACGGCTCGCTGGCCCTTACCGGCCACGGCCACGGCACCGTCAACGCGGTGCTGCTCGGCCTGGAAGGGCAGCACCCCAGGACGATCGACCCGGCCCACGTCGTGCCGCGTGCCGAAGCCATCCGCACCGAGCACGGCATCATGCTTGGTGGAACCCACCCGGTGCATTTCGAGTTCGATCGCGATCTGTGCATACACAAGCATGAGTTCCTGCCCAAGCACGCCAACGGCCTGCGCTTCTCCGCCTACGATGGCGGCGGCAAGCCACTGGCGCTGGAAACCTGGTATTCGATCGGCGGCGGCTTCATCGTACGCGATGAAGAATTCGGCATTGAGCAGCCCAGCGTGGCGGTACCCTATCCGTTCAGGACGGCGAAACAGCTGCTCGACCACTGCCGCCAGCAAAACAAGACGATTGCCGCCCTGGTCATGGAAAACGAAACAGCCCGTACCGGCGAGCCCGATGTGCGCGCCCATGCGCTCGAGATCGCCGCCGTCATGCAGCGCTGTGTCGAGTCCGGCTGTGCGCATGAAGGCACCCTGCCCGGTGGCCTCAACGTCAGGCGGCGCGCCCCGGCGCTCCGTCGCAAGCTGAACGAGCAGGCCGAATCGGGGCTGCACAACACCATGTTGTGGCCCATGCTGTACGCCATGGCGGTAAACGAGGAAAACGCCGCGGGCGGCCGCGTCGTCACGGCCCCCACCAATGGGGCGGCCGGCATCGTGCCCGCCGTGCTGCAATACTTCCGCAATTTCGTCGACGCCGACGACGACGGCAAGGTGGTGGACTTCCTGCTGACGGCCGGCGCAATCGGCCTGCTCTACAAGATGAATGCCTCCATTTCAGGCGCCGAGGTGGGCTGCCAGGGCGAGGTCGGCGTGGCGTGCTCGATGGCGGCCGGCGCACTGACGGCAGTACTCGGCGGTACCCTGCTGCAGGTGGAGAATGCCGCGGAAATCGCGATGGAACACCATCTCGGCATGACCTGCGACCCGGTGGGCGGGCTGGTGCAGATACCCTGCATCGAACGCAACGGCGTTGCGGCGGAACAGGCGATCAAAATCGCGCAACTGGCGCTGCTCGAAGATGGTGAGCACAAGGTATCGCTCGACACCGTGATCGCCACCATGCTGGAAACCGGCCGGGACATGCAGCAGCGCTACAAGGAAACCTCGCTGGGCGGCTTGGCCGTCAACGTCACGGAATGCTGAGCATCGCTACCAGGCCGACCTGATGCGCGCGAGCTGCTCCCCCTGGTTGGCCAGCAGCTCGTGCGCATCGCCAATGGCACGGTCCAGCGTCATCGGGCCATCGGTGATCGAGAAGCAGCCGCCGAACAAGAGAGCCAGCTCCGCCAGGCTGGCGCGATCAAGCGCCCCCGACAGCAGCGTCACCGGCACGCCTGCTGCGCGTGCGCGATGCGAGACTTCATAGGGCACCTTGCCGCGGAGCGTTTGCGCATCCGAACGCCCTTCCCCGGTGATTACCCAGTCAGCGCCATAGATCGCATCATCGAGCCCGATCAGGTCGGCGATTTCCGCCGCCCCCGCCTCGCAACGGGCGCCCAACAGCTTGAGCGCGTACCCCAAGCCGCCTGCGGCCCCACTGCCGGCTTCTGCGGATACAGCCGCGCCGGCCCGCGTATCGCCAGCCTGCGCCCAGTGTGCCAAGGCGGCATCGAGGCGGGGCAACTCATCCGGCTGCACGCCCTTTTGCGGCCCGAATGTCATCGTCGCGCCGTCCGGCCCGCACAGGGGGTTATCAACATCACTCATGACGACCAGCTCGGCACCGGCCAGACGCGCATCGAGCAGCGACCAATCAACGCAGGCAAACGTCGCCAGTGAGTCCAGATCCGCCGCCAACGTCCGCCCGGCTGCGTCTTTCAGCACCACGCCCAGCGCGGCCAGCAGGCCGATGCCGCCATCGTTGGTGGCCGTGCCGCCGAGCCCGATCATGATGCGCCGCGCACCTGCGTCGAGCGCGTGCCGAAGCATCAGCCCCACGCCGGCGGTGCTGCGCTCGGCCACCCGGCTATGGCTGATCATCGGCAGACCGACGATCTGGGCACTCTCGATGACGGCAATATCGCCCGGCGCAAACAGGATAGGCGCATCGACCGTGCGCCCTTCGGCATCCGACACGGTGCGTAGCTGGCGCCGCGCCGCGAGCGCCACGGCGCAGGCATCGAGCGTGCCCTCGCCACCGTCCGCCATTGGCTTCAACACCACCATAGCACTGGGCCACACGCGGCTGACCCCCTCCGCAACCGCCTGCGCCACCTGGGCGGCGGATAGCGAACCTTTGAACGAGTCGGGGGCAATGACTATCTTCATGGTCTTATTCATAGCATAAGCAGCGCCCGAGAGCAGCCCGACGCCCAGTCACGCGCCAGCCAGTGCCGTTTGCGGGCATATCTCCAGCCCTCCCGACGACGCTGCCGGGTGCTTGACAAAGGGCATGGACAGGCAGAAACTGGATACACTATTTGTATATACATTTAGCAAAATAAAAACCGATGTGCGCCAGCATCTGGCAGCACCGGGATCGGCAGGAGACGCCATGAATCTACACACCTTCTTCCAGTTGCTGTGGCAGGACTATGTCGCGCTGACGCCACAGGCGGAGAAGATCCACGCACTGTTTGCCGCCGACAATGATGTCGTGGTCAACGACCATGTCGCGTTCCGTACCTTCAACCGTTCCGCCATCGATCTCGAGTCCCTCGAGCCCCATTTCCTGACACTAGGTTACCGTCGCTTCGAGCCCTATCTGTTTGAACAGAAGAAGCTTTCCGCCTGGGGCTATGTTCACCGCGACCCGATGATGCCGCGAATCTTCCTGTCCGAACTGCTGGTCGAGCAACTGAGCCCGACAGCACAGGCCATCATCGACAAAATGTGTAGACAAATAGACACAGCCAGAGTGGCCAGCCAGGACGTATTCTGGGCTGGCCGGCTGTGGGACATGCCGAGCTGGGATGAATACCAAACGTTGCTTGCCGAGAGCGAGTATGCGGCATGGGTAGCGGCCATCGGCATGCGCACCAACCACTTCACCATTTCGGTCGACCACTTACGCACCCCCACCACACTGGCTGGCGTGGTCGATCGCGTGGAAGCCGCCGGTTTCGCCATCAACACCGCGGGCGGCAAGATCAAGGGCAGCCCGGCGCAATTGCTCGAACAGGCATCCACGCTGGCGGAGCGTATGAGTGTCACCTTTGGCGACGGCAGCCGGCATGACATACCGACCTGCTACTACGAGTTCGCCAAGCGTTACCCCAGCAACAACCGCGATTTGTACCAAGGCTTTGTCGCAGCGAGTGCGGACAAGATTTTCGAGTCAACCAACGTCAATACCCTGGGCGTCGCAGCCGGCAGCTGATCAGGCCGCCAGCCGGCGCACCTGGGCCACGAGCCTTGGTACGCCGGCCAAGTCAACACCAGGGGCAGGTTCAACCCAAAGCAAAAAAAGCAGGAGACAACATCATGTACCCCATCCTCATCCTCGGTGCCGGCAAAATCGGCGCGTCGATCGCCAAGCTGCTGCATCACAGCGGCGATTACCAGGTCACCGTCGGCGACCGTGACGAGACGGCACTGGCGCGCCTGAAGAAGGTGCTTCCGCTCCATACCCTGACGCTCGACGTCAGCTCGATGTCGCAGCTGCGCGACGCGCTGGCTGGGCAAAGGGCCGTGCTGTCGGCCTGCTCTTTCGACGTCAACCCGACCATTGCCGAGGCCGCACTGCAGGCTGGCGTCAGCTATTTCGACCTGACCGAGGACGTGGAGACCACACGCCGTATCCGCGCCCTGGCACAAGAGGCACGCGACGGCCAGATCTTCATGCCGCAATGCGGCCTGGCACCCGGTTTCATCGGCATTCTCGGGCACGAGCTGACAAAGCGCTTCGACCGGCTCGACAGCGTCAAGATGCGCGTCGGCGCCCTGCCGCAATACCCGCACAACCACCTGAAATACAACCTGACCTGGTCCACCGACGGCCTGATCAACGAATACTGCAACCCGTGCGATGCCATCGTCGGCGGCAGGAAGATCGACGTGCTGGCGCTCGAGGGCCTGGAAAACTTCGCGCTCGACGGCCTCGAGTATGAGGCGTTCAACACCTCGGGCGGGCTCGGCACCCTGTGCGAAACGCTCGATGGCCGCATCAATGAGCTCAATTACAAGACGGTGCGCTATCCCGGCCACCAGTACCTGATGGATTTCCTGATCAACGGCCTGAAGATGGGCTCACAAATCGAGCGCCGCAAGCAGCTCAAGGAGATCATGGAAAACGCCCTGCCGGTGACGCGCCAGGACGTGGTGCTGGTCTACTGCGCGGCGGCGGGCTGGAAGGACGGCTTCTACATGCAGGAAACCGATGCCCGCAAGATCTACCATCAGGACATTTACGGCGAGCACTGGAGCTCGATCCAGCTCACCACCTCGGCCGGCGCCACCGCCGTCATCGACCTGCACCGCACCGGGCAGCTGCCGAACCGGGGCTTCGTGCGCCAGGAGCAGGTCGACCTCGGCAAATTCCTGAACAACCGCTTCGGCCGCTACTACGACACCGATTCGGAACATGCGGAAAAGGTGAAGGTATGAAGCTCGACAACCAGCTCATCGATGCGCTCAGACTGGGGCGCTATCGCAACGGCGACACCTGGGCATCGGCCATCGTCAATGGCGAAGCCTGCTTCGCGCACGGCGATGCCCATGTGCAACGCTCTCCGATCGACCACGCCAGCCTGGGGCAGCTCGTGCCAAGCGATGCCGTACTGACGGCGCAAGCCCTGGCGCAGGCCCAGGCGGCCTTTCTGCAATGGCGCAGCATACCGGCGCCCAGGCGGGGCGAGCTGGTGCGCCAGATCGGTGAGGCCGTGCGTGCGCGCAAGCAGGAGCTCGCCCGCGTGATCACGCTGGAAGCCGGCAAGATCACGGCCGAGGCGGAAGGAGAGGTGCAGGAGTGGATCGATATCTGTGATTTTGCGGTTGGCCTGTCGCGCCAGTTGCATGGCCTGACCATTACCTCCGAACGCCCCGAGCATCGCATGATGGAGCAGTGGCATCCGCTCGGTGTCGTCGGGGTGATCACCGCGTTCAACTTCCCGCAGGCGGTATGGGCATGGAACGCGATGCTCGCGCTCATCTGCGGCAATGCCGTGGTGTGGAAACCATCCGAGAAGGCGCCGTTGTGCGCACTCGCGGTGCAGTCGGTCGTCGATGACGTGATCGCCAGCTTCGACGGCGCGCCGCGCGGGCTCTCGCAGATCGTGCAAGGTCTGACGGAGACCGGCAGGCAAATCACAGAATCGCCGCTTGTCCCGCTCGTCTCGGCTACCGGCTCGGTGCGCATGGGCAAGGCTGTCGCCGCCACGGTGGGCGGCCGCCTCGGCCGCTCGCTGCTGGAGCTGGGCGGCAACAACGCGATGATCGTCACCGATAGCGCGCGCCTAGACTTGGCCCTGCGCGCCATCGTCTTCGCCGCTGCGGGCACCGCAGGCCAGCGCTGCACCAGCTTGCGCCGCCTGATCGTGCACGAATCGGTGATCGAACAGTTGCTGCCGCGCCTGATCAAGGCATATGAAACCCTACCGATAGGCGACCCGCGCGAAGCCGGCGTGCTGATCGGCCCACTGATCGACGAGGCTTCGTTCGCCGCCCAGCAGCAGGCACTCAGGGATGCCGTGGAGCAAGGCGCGGAGATCGTCTACGGCGGCGAGCGTGTGACTCGAGGCGTGCCGGGCGACGGTTTCTATGTGCGGCCAGCGCTGGTGCGCGTCAGCGGCAACCTGCCCGTAGTCTGTCACGAAACCTTCGCGCCCATCCTCTACGTGATGAGCTATGACACGCTGGACCAGGCCATCGCGCTGCAGAATGGCGTGCCGCAAGGCCTAAGCTCAGCGATCTTCACCGACCGCATGCAGGAGGCCGAGCGCTTCCTGTCGGCAGCCGGCTCCGACTGCGGCATCGCCAATGTCAATATCGGCACCTCCGGCGCCGAGATCGGCGGCGCCTTTGGTGGCGAAAAAGAAACGGGCGGCGGCCGCGAATCGGGCTCGGACGCCTGGAAGAACTATATGCGACGCGCCACCAATACCATCAACTACGGCAACGCCCTGCCACTGGCACAGGGCATCAAGTTCGACGTTTGAAACGGTTTACCCTGACGCTCCGAGTTTTGGCCGCCTTGTGCGGCCTTTTTTCTGTCCGCCAGTGACATCATGGGCTGCCCGCCAAGGCCCGCCGCCATGCCATATCCAGCCGGCCGGATTCCATGGTGTTGAAACAAGCACGCGCACCGCTCCCGTTGCAGGTGCTGCCGCTCGAGCCGCCCCAAACAACAAGGCCCGCTCGTGCGGGCCCTGTGCTCAGTCTGACCAGTCGATCAGGCCGTTGCCGCCTCGCCGCCGAGCACATCCAGCAGATCGGGCAGGAATTTCGCCACTTCACCCGACATGATCGTGAAGTTGGCGTCGAATTGCTCTTCCGCCGTATCGGCGCCGCTGTCCTTGGCCTGCTCCTGCAGCATGTCGAGAAAGGCCAGCTTCTTGACCTGCAGGTCCTCGGTCAGCACGAAGGACAGGCAGTCGTCCCAGGTCAGCGCCAGCTTGGTGACAAGCTTGCCGGCATCGAGGTGATTGCGTACCTCGGCGGCATTCAAATCCTGGCGGCTGCAGCGCACCACCGCGCCCTCGTCGCCCGGCGTCTTGAGTTCGCAGTCGTCGTCGATGGTAAAGCCTGACGGCGGCTCGGCCGTTTGCAGCCAGCCGGTCATCACCATGGTCGGGTTGCCCTCGGTGCGCACGGGGCTCGCACGCAGCGTGTCGATGGATTTGCGCAGCCATTCGACCACTTCCTCGGCCTTTTTCGGCGATGCCGCGTCGACCACGATCCAGCGGTTGGCGGGGTCGATATAAGCCCAGGTGCTGCGAATACGGCTGAAGGCGCGCGGCAGCAGCTCTTCCGTCACGCGCTCGGTCAGGTCGCGCCGCTCCTTCTTGCCAACCTTGCGGTCCTGCTGCTCCTCAATCTCGGCGACACGGGTATTGACCACCTCCTTGACCACCGAGCCGGGCAGGATCTTCTCTTCCGCCGCCAGATTGATCAGGAAGCAGCCCGCGATCGGGTAGACCAGGCTGTCGGACTGCTGCGAGCGCGGCGTACGAAAGCCGATGCTGCTCATTTCCATCTTGCCGCAAGGCTGGAACTGCGATTTGCGCAGGGCCTCGTCGACCTGGGCCGGGTCGAGCTCAAATGCGGCCTGGAGGCGGAAAAGCTGAAGATTCTTGAACCACATGCTGGATTGTCCGTTGCTAGCGAAGGCCGCGCATTTTAACGCAGCTGGCCTGCGCTTGCATAAGCTGAATCAGCCGTAACGGCTCAATTGAAATAGCGGCGCGCCGCGTCAAAGCGTTGCGCGAAATAGCTCGAGCGCAGGCTGCTGACCTTGATGCGGCCATTGGTGGCGGGCGCATGGATAAAGCGGTCCTCGCCGATGTAGATGCCCACGTGGGAATACTGGCGATTCATCGTATTGAAGAAAACCAGGTCACCCGGCTCGAGCTCGTCGCGGGCTATCTCGCGGCCCAGCCTGGCGATCTGCGCGGCATTGTGCGGCAGGCGCACCCCCACCGCTTGCTCATAGATGTAGCTGACCATGCCGCTGCAATCAAGACCTCTCTCCGGATTGGCCCCGCCAAAGCGATAGTCGACATTGAGCAGGCCCAGGGCATACAGCACCACTTCCTGGGCATCCGGGCTCAGCACGGCTCTGGGGGCGTTGCTCGGTGCCGGGGCTGGCCTGACCTTGGCAACCGTCGCCGCCGACGGCGTGCTGGCCGCCACCGGCTTGCCCGGGGCATTTACGCCGCCGGGCGGGGAATAGGCGCAGCCCACCAGGCCTGTGGCCATCAGCATGTAAGAGAGGAGCAACAGCGAGGGCTTGTTTGCACGCATCGGGCACCAACCACAAGTCTTTTAACGTCTGACATGAAGTATAGCTGCTTGCACCATGAATATTAATGATTATTTATAGGCTCATATTGCAGGGTACCGCGCATCGCCCGCTATATGCCGCGCTTGACGCCTTGTCATTCTTTATTGATAATAATTCTCAATTAAACAAAAGGAGCTCGCCATGAATGCCATGCTGATCGGCGCCGACACGCTCGGCAACATCCCCGACACGCTTGCCGAGTACGGCATCCACATCTGCCGCCACATCAGCGGCCGTAACGCAGCCCATCAGCGTAAGTTGCCGAGCCTGCCGAAGGAAACGGAGCTGATGATTCTGTTCACCGACTTTCTCGGCCACAACGTCATGCGCCATTTCCGCGAACTGGCCAACGAGCATCAGGTCAGATTCGTCGCCTGCCGCCGTTCGGTGTGCGCGCTGAAGCAATCTCTCGACGGCCTGTCGCAGCAGGAAAAGGCCAGCATCTGCGAGGGCTGCAAGCATGGCAAAGGCAAAGCCGTAGCAAAACGCAAATACGATTAATTATCACTTGTCTTTTTGCATCAAAATAATTGATAATACATCTCATCACAGTTATTTCAGACAGTGAAAGCGGAGCATCATGTACGTCTGCATTTGCCACGCCGTGACCGATACCCATATCCGTGAAGCCGTGAACCAGGGCTGCTGCTCGATGCGCGACCTGCGCCACGAGCTTGGCGTGGCCACCCAGTGCGGGCGTTGCGCCTGCCATGCGCGGGACGTCCTCAACGCGGCCCTGCTCGACATCGCCGAGCCCATCCCCAACGCGGCCTGACTGTCCGCCCTCTACCTTTCCACGCGCCCTGTGCTAAGCTGAGATTCGTTATCCAGCCAGCATTGGGAGCCCGTCGTGAAAGGTGACAAGAAAGTCATTTCCTACCTCAACAAGGCACTGCTCAACGAGCTGACCGCCATCAATCAATATTTCCTGCACGCCAAAATGTACAAGAACTGGGGTGTGCACAAGTTGGCCGAACACGAGCATCACGAATCGATCGACGAGATGAAGCACGCCGACAAGCTGATCGAGCGTATCCTGTTTCTCGAGGGGCTACCCAATTTGCAGGACCTGGGCAAGCTGCTGATCGGCGAGAACGTAGAGGAAGTGCTCAAGTGCGACCTCAAGCTCGAGATGACGGCGCTCCCGCTGCTGAAGGAAGCCATTGCCTACTGCGAGACGGTGCAGGACTACGTGTCGCGCGAGTTGTTCGAAGAGATTCTGGAGAGCGAAGAAGAGCATATCGACTGGCTCGAAACCCAGATCGATCTGGTCGCCAAGATGGGTATCCAGAACTACACCCAGCTGAACGCCTCGTCCGCCAGCTGATCATGGCGTCCCACTTCGTCAGGCAGCCCGTTCCAAACCGGCGGGCGCTCATCGTCGACGACGACCCGGTCAGCCGAAAGCTGCTGCGCGCCATGCTGGATCAGCAAGGCTGGGCGGTGAGCGATTTCCCCGCCGCCGGCATTGCGTTGGACAGCATCACCAGCCATGGCGCCGAGCTCATTCTGTTCGAGATCGGCATGCAGAGCATGACCGGCCTCGAGTTATGCCGGGTGATACGCAGCCAGGGCGGCGCCAGCCAGCCCAAGATCGTCGCCTACACGGCGCACGCCCAGCAGGAAGACAAGAAGCTATTCATGAGCAATGGCTTCGACGACATCCTGCTGAAACCGGTCAATTCGAAAACCGTGGCGGCCATGCTGGAGCGACTTGGCCAGTAAACAGGCCCATCGCGGTCTACAGGTCGAACTGCCATTGCAGCAGGTAGCCAGGCTCGCCGGCCGCTGCCCGTGCATCATGGCACCATACCAGGCCGGGTACGGCCAGCAAACCGTCCCCGGCGTAGATCAGGGGCAGCCGCTCACGCAGCCAGGGCGCCACGCTCTGCTCCTGGTAGATCTGTTTCAACGTCTTGTGATGCGCTGAGCCCGCGGGCTGGATGCGCTCCCCGCCACGGCGCCGAGTGATGTGCAGCGTCTGTTCGAGCCGGGCGCGGGCGATTCCGCCCCGGGCTTGCCGGACGAACTGGAGCGCCCCGCCCCACGCCGGCAGCGTGATGGCGTCCTGCCCCTGCCAGTCGATCACGACATCCGGCAACGCAAGCGAGACTGGCCGCACGAAGTGGATGCGTGCCGCATGCCTACGCAACGCGCCCTCCCCCATCTCGACTGCCATCGCCACATCGGGCCGGCTCTCGCGAATCTGCCGCAGCGCCTCTTCCAGCAAGGCGCCATCGAGCGCAGGAAGGTAATGGCTAAGGAACCAGCGCAGCAGGTTCTTCGCACGGTAGGCCGGCAACGCCAGCAAGGGCGCGACATCGAGCTGGGCCAAGGCCAGGTCGCCGCAAAAATCGGCCTGGGCCAGATCGTCGGCGATCGCAGACGCCTCGGCAAAATACTGGGCAGACCGCGCCAGGACAGCTGGCGCGCGCGGATAAGACTCCGCCACAACCGGCAACACCCGGTGACGGATGAAGTTGCGATCGTAGCGCGTATCGAGGTTGCTTTCGTCCTCTACCCACACCAACTGGCGCTCGGCGACATACTCGACCAGTTGTGCCCGCGAGACAGCAAGCCAGGGCCGTAATACATGCTGCCCGGATGGCAGGACACGGCTTGCCGGCATCCCCGCCACGCCTCGCACGCCGCCACCGCGCAACAGCTGCTGCAGCACGGTTTCCGCCTGATCGTCCGCGTGCTGGGCCAGCACCACGGCACTGACCCTGGCCTGGGCATAGCAGGCATAGCGTGCCTGGCGGGCTACCGCCTCAAGGCTTTCTCCGCCCCGGCGCTGCAACTGCACGGAATGGGTGGACAGCGGAATGCCCAGCCCCCGGCACAGCTCGGCGCAGAATTGCGCCCAGTTGGCCGCGTTCGGGCTCAGGTTGTGATTGACGTGGACAGCCGAGAGCGCAATGCCGAACGATGGCGCTACCTGGCTTGCGACGGACAGCAGCGCGACAGAATCCAGCCCGCCGCTCAAGGCGATGGCAACGGGCTGGCCGGCAAACGGTTGGAGCGAAGAGATGAGCGCGCGCTTCAGGCGCGACTCAAGCGGCGATTTCCTTGAACTTGCCATAGCCCATCAAACGCTCGTAACGGGCGGTGATGATCTCATCGAGCGACTTGCTCTGCAGCGAGCGCAGCCCATCCTGCAACGACTTCTTGAGCGCCAGCATCATGGCAGCATGGTCACGATGCGCCCCGCCGCAGGGCTCGCTAATCACCTTGTCCACGAGGCCCAGCGTCTTCAGGCGGTTGGCGGTGATACCCAGCAGCTCGGCGGCTTCCGAGGCTTTCTCAGCGCTCTTCCACAGGATGGAGGCGCAGCCCTCGGGCGTAATCACCGAGTAGGTCGAATATTGCAGCATCTGCACGATATCGCCGATGGCGATCGCCAGCGCGCCGCCGGAACCACCCTCGCCGATCACCGTAACGATGATCGGCACGCGCAGCTTGGACATCTCGAACAGATTGCGGCCAATCGCCTCTGACTGGCCCCGCTCTTCCGCGCCAATGCCGGGGTAAGCACCCGGGGTATCGACGAAGGTAAAGATCGGCATGCCGAACTTTTCCGCCAGCTTCATCAGCCGCAAGGCCTTGCGGTAGCCTTCTGGCCGTGGCATGCCGAAATTACGGTAGATCTTTTCCTTGGTGTCGCGGCCTTTCTGATGTCCCATCACCACAACGGACTGGCCATTGAAGCGGGCAATGCCGCAGACGATTGCCGGATCGTCGGCAAACGCCCGATCGCCATGCAATTCATCGAAATCGGTAAACAGCCCTTTGACATAGTCGAGCGTATAAGGGCGCTGAGAATGACGCGCAACCTGGGAAATCTGCCAAGGCGTCAGCTTGCCGTAGATGGACTTGGTCAGCTCCTGGTTCTTGCTCTGCAAGCGGCCGATCTCTTCCGAGATATCGACGGCCGAATCATCCTGCACATAACGCAGTTCTTCGATTTTGGCTTCGAGATCCGCAATGGGTGACTCGAAATCGAGAAAAGTGGTTTTGATCGACATGGCTATACCGTGTTAAACGGGGCGCCCATGATACCGCAGCGGCGGCCTCGCCCCAATTGCTAAAAACGCTGCTACAGATTGCTGAAAACGATGCTGGCACGCACATCGGGCTTCTGCATGCCGATGCGGGTGCTGGTGTTGATCAGGATCGGCGCGTATGGCTTGGGGGCGATCGCATCGCCCTCCCTCGCCACCATCAGCAACACCGACACGGTGCTGGGGTCGCTGACGCCCAGCGTAGCCGACTCTTCATCGCTCAGCGCAATTTCATAGTTCAGGCCGAGCACCGCCGGGTCGACCAGGCTGAACGTGACATCGGGCTCGTCCAGCGACTGCAGCCACAGGATGACGGGCTGCTCCTTGTCCTCGTGAAACAGCTTGTAACGCTGCGATTGTTCGAAGCCCGGAATCGGTATCGGGAACGATACGATTGACTGCGGATCGATATCGATCACGCCCAACTGGGTGGATTGAACTTGCATCTTGTCTCCCTTCCATCGCTCATCGCGATTATGTCGACCTTTGTCTCAATTCAGGTCAGGCTGAAGAAGCGCTTGATCTTTGCCAAGAGCTCGCTGCTTTGCATCGTTGCCTGGGGATTATAGCCACCAGCCGGTTCGTCCGCGTGTTCGCGCGCGCGCTCGGCGATCACTTCGGAAAGCTCCGCAGCCAGCTCCGGCCGGGCCGTCAGTATCTCTTCGAGCGCCGATTTGTGCAGGCGGTAGCATTCGACATCGGTAATGGCGATCAGCGTGGCCGAGCGCGGCGCGCCAGTCAGCAGCCCCATCTCACCAAAGAAGCTGCCTTCCTTGAGCTCGCCCACGCGGCGGCGCCCTTGTTCCGACTCCCGCCATATTTCGGCACTGCCAGCCTTGATGATGTAGAGCCAATGCGCCACCGCACCCTGCCGGCTGATCACGTCGCCCGCCGCGAACGGCGCATAGACGAGTTGTTCCGCCACCAGATTGAGCTCATCGGGCTCCATGCGCGCAAACAGGTCGATATGGCGGAGCGCGTCGAGGCGGCGTTTCAACTCCTCACGTTTCAGTATCGATGTGTCCTTGTAATCGTTGGTCGAGGTGTAGAGGTGGTACTCGTGGATGGCGATGCGCAAGCCGGCCCGTTGCAGTGCGTTGAATACATGCACGCGGATCGACGAGTCGGCCGGGGTATCCTGTGTCATGTCGGTCAACCAGTAACGGACTGCATAGCGCCCCGTGCCGTGGTCGAAGTCGACCAGGACACAACTCGGCGCCGGATCGCGGGCGACAAACGGGATGTTGGCGTCGCGCAAGGTCTTTTCCACGATGCTGATCACACGATGCGGCTGCGCGGACAGGCTGGAATTGAAATGCACCCATCGCCTCACCGGCGCCGGCAGGTCCCCCTGTTTGCCCAGTAAAATAAAGTCATTCTTCATCAGGATGCTATTGGGGATTACCACGGTTTCGAGATCATTCGTCTCGATTCGCGTTGAACGCCAGCGAATTTCGCTGACTTTTCCCACCGTTTCACCCACCTTGATCCAGTCACCGATGTCGAGTGAGTGGTCGAGCTGCAGCGCCAGGCCCGACAGCACATTGCCCAGGGTATCCTGCATCGAGAAACCGATGACGGCAGTGATCACGGCCGAGGTGGTGATGATGTGCCCAAGCTCGACGCCAGCCACCCGCATGCGCACCAGGCCGAATGCGATGTAGAACACGAAGACCGATACATCTTCGAGAATGCGTGGCAGTTCGAGCCGCAAGGCGCGCAACACGACACGGAACAGCAACAGCCCGAGCAATTTGATCAGCACCATGCCGGTGCCGAGCGTCAACGCCTCGTGCAGCACGCTGCTGCCCATCGGCAGATCGAGTTGGTCGAGCTGCCCCGTCAGCGGCTGAACCAGCCAGCAAACCAGGAAGAATATGCCGTAGCGCCGTAGTGTCATGCGGTCGCGCGGCAGCGTGACATACAGGGCCGCCATCAGCGCGACGGCGAGCGCGAGGGTAGTGATGCGATCCAGCCCGGTGCCGTGGACGGCGAGTTCCTCTAACCAGTTGTTGGCCATGCGTAGGTGGGGCTCCGAGATATATGCGGCCATGGAGAATAGTTCAGTCTAGCAGGCTGACGCCATCCCTGCGTTTGGCTTAAGATGGGGCGTTGCGGACCATCCTGTAGCAGGCGCCATCGTGCAATCACCGTTGTTCTGGCTTATCGTGGGCATCGCCCTGTTCGGTATTGAACTGATTACCGGAACGTTCTACATGCTGATCCTCGGGACGGCCTTCCTGTTTGCCGCGCTTGGCGGCTGGATCGGCCTCAACGACTACAGCCAGCTCATGCTGGCTGCCGGCATTGGCGCGGGCGGCGTGCTGGTCCTCTACAAACATCGCCAGGCCGAACTCAAGCGCCAGCCCCCCGAGTCGCAAAGCCTCGACATCGGCCAGACCGTGCGCGTGCTGCAGTGGCTGGACGACACCCACGCCCGCGTGGCCTACCGCGGGACGGAATGGGATGCCGAATTGCTCGGCGGCCACCCCCAAGCGGCTGTGTTGTATATCTGCGACACCCGCGGCTCCACCTTGCTGCTTTCCGAACAACGCCCAGAAGGAAGCCCCAATGTTCGAAATCCTGATCGTATTGCTCGTCGTCGCCATCATCTTCGTCATTAAGACGATCAACATCGTCCCCCAGCAGAATGCCTGGGTGGTGGAGCGGCTGGGCAAATTTCACGAGGTGCTGCAGCCCGGGCTGAACTATGTCTTCCCCTTCATCGACCGCGTGGCCTATCGCCACGTCCTCAAGGAAGTGCCGCTCGATGTGCCGAGCCAGGTGTGCATCACGCGCGACAACACGCAGCTGCAAGTGGATGGCATCCTCTACTTCCAGGTGACCGACGCCAAGCTCGCCTCCTACGGCTCGAGCGACTACATCCTCGCCATCACGCAGCTGGCGCAGACCACACTGCGCTCGGTGATCGGCAAGATGGAGCTCGACAAGACCTTCGAGGAACGCGACGACATCAACCGCGCGGTCGTCGCTGCGCTGGACGAGGCGGCCTCCAACTGGGGCGTGAAGGTGTTGCGCTACGAAATCAAGGATCTGACGCCGCCGAAAGAAATCCTGCACGCGATGCAGCAGCAGATCACCGCCGAACGCGAGAAACGCGCGCTGATCGCGGCCTCGTCGGGGCGCCAGCAGGAACAGGTCAACCTCGCGACCGGCGAGCGTGCAGCGGCCATCCAGCGTTCGGAAGGCCAACGCCAGGCGGCCATCAACCAGTCGGAAGGCGAAAAGCTGTCGGCCATCAATCGTGCGGAAGGCGAGTCCGAGGCCATCCGCCTGGTCGCCCGGGCCACCGCGGAGGCCATCCACATGGTGGCGCAGACGATCCGCCAACCGGGCGGCATGGAGGCGGTCAACCTCAAGGTGGCGGAACAGTATGTCGAGGCATTCGGCAAGCTGGCGAAGACTGGCAACACCCTGATCCTGCCCGGCAATCTCAGCGATGTCGGCGGGCTCGTCGCCACGGTAATGAGCGTGGTAAAGAATACCTCGGCAGAGGCTGCGGGCAAGCAGGAGTAAAGCAATCGCCACCAGGCATCGCCCGCCGCAAGGCCCGTGGGCTCAGTCCCTGGCGACGATAGGGATCTGGACCTGGTAACGCTGGCCGAGATCGGCTGGCTCAGGTTGCAAGGTTACATGCTCGATGGCAAAGCGCTGCTTCAGCATCAGGCGCGCCTGCGGCAGGATGCGCGGCCACTGCTCGAGCGAGTTCAGCGTCAGGTGAGCCGACAACGCCACCTTCCCTGAGCTCAGGCTCCACACGTGCAGGTCATGGGCGGACTGCACGCCGGGAATCACCGCAATCGCCTTGCCGATCGCCTCGAAATCGAGATCGGCCGGCACGCCTTCCATCAAGACCTGCAGCGCATGGCGAATCAGGCTGACAGTCGAAAACAGGATCAGACCCGCCACCAGCACCGAGAGAATCGGGTCGATCGGCATCCATCCGGTGAACTGGATCACCGCCCCGGCAAGCAGCGCCGCGACCGAGCCGAGCAAGTCGCCCATCACGTGCAGCAGGGCTGCACGCGTATTCAGCGAATGCGCGTCGCGGGACAACACGAAAGCCACGATGACGTTCACCAGCAATCCCAGCCCAGCCACCACCATGACGGTCCCACCGGCTACGGGGTGCGGCGCCAGCAGGCGCTGCACGGCCTCGACGGCAATCCAGACGATCACCATCAACATCAACAGGCCATTGATCAGTGCGGCGACGACTTCTGCCCGGCCGAAGCCGTAAGAGTGCCGGCTGGACGGAGGGCGGACGGCCAGGCGCTGGGCAAACGCAGCCAGCGCAAGCGCGACGACGTCGGATACCATGTGCCCCGCATCGGACAACAGCGCAAGCGAGCCAGAGAGCAGGCCACCAACGACTTCAACGATAGCGAAACCCAGGGTGAAAACCAGTGCCCAGGTGAGACTGGCGCCATGGTGATGGGCATGGGCGTGGCCCCCATGGCTTTCGTCATGCGGATGGTCGTGGCCGTGGTGATCGTGATGGGCATGCGCGGCCATGCTAGGCCTCACCGACGGGTGGAAATGGCAGATCCGCACTTGCCAGGCCGACAGCCCCGACGGCATGCACGGCAGCCGCAAACTCGGCCTGCTCGCGCAACTGGCTCAGGGTGGGTGGGTGCGGCTTGCCGTGCAGCCTCGCGTAACGGGCCAGGCTTGCCGGATTGACGGGCCGGTGCAGCTGGCGCAATACCTCGTCGGCCTGCTGCGGCTTGTTGCACACCAACACCATGTCGCAACCCGCATCGAGGGCGGCATCCACCCGCTGTGCCATGGTGCCGGCGACGCTTGCTCCCTCCATGTCGAGCGCATCGCTGAAAATGACGCCATCGAAGCCAAGGCGCTGCCGCAGGATATCCTTCAGCCACAGCGACGAAAACCCCGCCGGGCGACTGTCGACCGCCGTGTAGATGACGTGCGCCGGCATCACGGCAGTCAGCCCATGGTGGATCATCTGCTCGAACGGTTTCAGATCGACAGCCTCGATCTGCTCGAATGAGCGCTCATCGACAGGCAATTCATGGTGCGAATCCTCCGCCACATGGCCGTGGCCGGGGAAGTGCTTGCCCACGGACGGCATCCCGCCCCGCTTCAGTCCGAGCTGCAGGGCATGTGCCAGAGCAGCAATCACAGCCGGGTCGGCATGGAATGCACGATCGCCGATGACCGCACAACGCCCGTGGTCGACATCGAGCACGGGCGCAAAGGTGAAATCGACGCCACAGGCACGCAGCTCGGCGGCCATTACCCAGCCGACCTGTTCGGCCGTATGGAGCGCTGCTTTGTGCTCGGCTTCGTCCCATAGCCGCCCCAGTTCCCGCATGGGTGGCAAACGCGTGAAGCCGGACTTGAAACGTTGCACGCGCCCTCCCTCATGATCCACCGCGATGAGCAGCGGCGGGTTGCGCAGCGCATGTATCTCAGCGGTCAGTGCCTTGAGTTGTTCTGGCGACTCGTAATTGCGCGAAAACAGGATGATGCCACCGGTATTGGGGTGAAGCAGGCGTTCACGTTCGGCGTCAGTCAGTGTCTTGCCGGCGATGTCGACCATCACGGGGCCAAGGGCCATGGGCAGAGGGGGAATCATGAAGAAGGAACCTTGTGTAAGGTTTCGAGCACGACGAAAGCACAAGCAAACTGCCTTTCATCGCTCAGGCTGAGATGCATGGCGCGAATCTTGCGTTCGTCGAGTAAGGCTAGCAGCCTGGCATCGAGAACCAGCACCGGGCGGCCCAGTGCATCGTTACGGACGGCAATGCGGGGAAGGGTCACCTCACCCCGGATGCCCGTGCCAAGCGCCTTGGCAAAGGCCTCCTTGGCGGCGAAGCGCTTGGCCAGCCAGGCCGCCGCCTGGCCTTTGAGGAGAAACTCTTGCCACTCCTCGTCTGAGAGCAATTTGCGGGCAAACCGCTCGCCATGCCGCGATAGCGCAGATTCGATTCTGGCGATCTCGACGATGTCGGTGCCAATGCCGTAAATCACGTGTGCGATTGCATCTTGGATGCGGCATCAATCAGCAACTTCATCTCGCGCACGGCCTCCTTGAAGCCGACGAAGAGCGCTTGCGCGACGATGGCATGGCCGATGTTCAATTCACGTACCCCCGGGATGGCTGCGACCTTCTGCACATTGTGGTAATGCAGCCCATGGCCTGCATTGACGCGCAAGCCCAGGCCGGTGCCGAATGCCACGGCGTCGCGGATACGTTCGAGTTCCTGGCTCATCTCGCCAATGGTGTCGGCCTCGGCGTAACGACCGGTGTGAATCTCGATGCAGGGTGCGCCAAGCGCGTGCGCCATCTCGATCTGCTCTCGATCAGCGTCGATGAACAGCGACACCCGGCTGCCGGCTCGGGTCAATTCGTCGATCGCCTGCTTGACGCGATCCCGGTTGCGCACCACGTCGAGCCCGCCCTCCGTCGTCAATTCCTCGCGCCGTTCCGGCACTAGGCAGGCATCGTGCGGCTTGATCTTGAGTGCATGGGCCAGCATTTCGTCGGTCACGGCCAGCTCCAGGTTCATGCGCGTCTGCAGCACTTCGCGCAGAATCTCGACGTCGCGATCCTGGATGTGCCGCCGGTCTTCCCGCAGATGCAGCGTGATCGCATCAGCCCCGGCCGACTCGGCGATGACGGCGGCCTGAATCGGGCTCGGATAACGCGTGCCTCGAGCTTGCCGCAACGTTGCGACATGGTCGATGTTGACGCCCAGTTGAATCATGTTTCGCTCCTGACATGCCAGTTCAACTGGCACAACGATATTGCATGGTCGCCACCAGTTGACGGTTCGTCTTACCTGCCTGGCAGCCTTTGGGGGGGAATTGTATTGCCAATTATAGCTGGTTGAGATCCCGCAGTAGCCTGCGGGTGTGCAGGGGGCGATCTCCCAGCTGGTGGCCGATCAGCGAACGCATCAAGGCCTTGCTTTGCGCCAGTACGCCCGGGTCATCGAGGCGATCCTCGGCCATTGCCAGCAGGGTTCTACCAGCGACCGCCCCCGGCTCGGATGCCGCACCTGGCAGCAGGCCGGCACTGGGCTCGAAACGGTAGCACTCGCCGGGCTCGATAGCCTGGCCAGCCGCAGTGTGGGTCAGATCCAGCCCGTAACCAAGCTGCTCCAGTAAACGTAGCTCGAAACGCCTGAGGATTGGTGCGACAGGCGCCCCCTGCGACAAGCTGCGGAGGGTTTCGCCATAATGATCGAACAGCTGCTCGTGCGGGTCTTCACGGGCAAGCAGATTCAGCAGCAACTCATTCAGATAGAAACCGCAGATAAGCGGCAAACCCGACATCTGCGGCATACCCCCCTGCCACTCGGCGGAATGCAGTGTCTTCAGTTCACTCTTGCCAAACCACGACAGCAATAGCGGCTGAAAGGCCATCAACACCCCGCGCACGGCCGATTTGGGCCGCCGTGCACCGCGCGCAACAATGGCTAGGCGACCATGGTCACGTGCGAAGACCTCGATGATCAGGCTGGTTTCGCGATAGGGGTAGGCATGCAACACGAACGCCGGCTGAGCTTCGACCTTTCGTGCTTCACTCATGCCTGAGGCGGAAAGGGAAAATCGTATGACCGCTCGACACGCGCCACGCGTACCGAGAAATACTCGTACCAGCGTTCGCGGCCAAGCTTTTGCGCGAGTTGATGTTCCACATTGCCTTTCCAGGCCACGATGGATTGCTCGTCCTGCCAATAGCTGACCGTGATGCCGATACCGTCCGTCCCTCTTGCGCTATCCATTCCCAGATAGCCGGGCTGCTGTGCGGCCAAGCTCAGCATGCGTTCAGCCATGGCACCATAGCCATCGTCACCATCGCAGCGCTTGGACGTAAAGATCACGGCGTAATACGGACCATCAGGCCGAGTCATGGTCACCCTTCGCCAGACAATTGCTTGAGGAAACGGATATCGTCCGCCCATCCACTCCGGACCTTTACCCAGACCTCGAGGTAGACGCGCCCTTCGAACATCTGCTCCATATCGACGCGCGCTTCGCTCGACACCCGTTTTAGCTTTTCCCCGCCCTTACCAATGATGATGGCCTTCTGGTTGGCCTTGTCGACCAGAATGGCGGCAAAAATACGGCGCAGATCACCCTCCTGCTCGTATTTCTCGATTTCCACATTGATAGAGTAAGGTAGCTCCTCTCCCAGCAAGCGGAACAGCTTCTCGCGAATGATCTCCGCCGCCAGGAAACGCTCGCTCCTGTCGGTGATCTGGTCCTCTGGATACATCGGATCGCCCTGCGGCAAATGTGGCCTGACCGCATCGAGCAAGGCCTCGATCTGGATATGCTTTTCCGCACTGACGGGCACAATGCCGGCAAAATCGAAGCGTTCTGCCATCTGTTGCATGAACGGTAGCAGCAAGGTCTTATCGTGCTTGTCGATCTTGTTGATCACCAGCCATACGGGCCGGTGCTTGGGCAAGAGTTGCAATACCTCTTCATCGGCAGGCCCGAACTTCAATGCTTCGACGACAAACAGGATGGCATCGACGTCACCCAGCGTGGTCTTGACGCTTTTGTTAAGTGCATCGTTCATTGCATTGCGATGCCGGGTCTGGAAACCCGGGGTATCGACAAAGACGAACTGGGAATGCTCGTCGGTATGGATTCCCGTTACCCGATGGCGCGTCGTCTGAGCCTTGCGCGAGGTGATGCTGATCTTCTGGCCGATCAGATGATTGAGCAACGTGGATTTGCCGACATTGGGGCGACCGACAATCGCCACAAAACCGGAATGGAACTGCGTATCGCTCATTTTCGCCCCTGGGCAGCAATCATGTCATAAATCTGCCTTGCGGCATCCTGCTCCGCCGCGCGACGGCTACCGCCGCTGCCAACGGCACGAAGTGACAACTCTGGCACCTGGCATTCAACGTCAAATCGTTGATCATGCGCCTCACCTTGCATGGCAAGCAGCTGATATTGCGGTAAATTCATGCGCCGACCCTGCAACCACTCCTGCAGGCGCGTCTTGGGGTCTTTGCTCAACGACAGTGGGTCGATCGACTCGATGATTGGCGTATAGAGGCCGGCAATGACCTTG
Source organism: Chitinivorax sp. PXF-14 (assembly GCF_040812015.1). Taxonomy (NCBI): domain Bacteria; kingdom Pseudomonadati; phylum Pseudomonadota; class Betaproteobacteria; genus Chitinivorax; species Chitinivorax sp. PXF-14. The sequence goes on from NZ_JBFNXJ010000013.1 coordinate 117,065, forward strand.
CATGCGGCATCAAAACCCGAGTCAAGCAATACCGCGCCGAAAATGGCTTCCAGCGCGTCCGCCAGGATCGAGGGGCGACGGAAGCCACCGCTCTTGAGCTCCCCTTCGCCAAGCTTGAGGTAGTCGCCAAGGCTCAACACCTGTGCGATATCCGCGAGCGACTGCTGCTTGACCAAACTGGCCCGCACGCGTGACAGCTCGCCCTCGCTGAGCTTGGGGAAACGTTCATACAACAACTTTGCCACGCAACAATTCAACACCGAGTCACCAAGAAACTCCAGGCGCTCGTTATTGGGGCTGCCAAAACTGCGATGCGTTAGCGCCTGCTGCAGCAACGCGACATTGGCAAATTCATGTGCGAGTAGTTTGATCAGCCGCTGAAAATGCATCGATTGAATTACTGCCCCTGCTCTGCTGACTTGCCAGCCGTCGACTGACTCACGGTGAAGTGAATCTTCAGGCTGATGTTGGCCGCGACAGGTACTTCGCGATCGTATTCGATACCGATGGTGGTACCGTTGGGCGTCTGATCGATATCGAGCTCATCTCCTCGAATCTTATAGCCCTCAATTAGCCCACGCTTATCGAAAGCGGCTCGAATTTCCTGGGCAGGAGCACTTGCTGAGTCCTTGATCAAAGCGGTGATGGCATTTTTTACGCCAAAATACTCTGTATAAGCGGGAACACATTTGATGCCCAGCAGCACAAAAAACCCCACCAAGGCACCGATGACCAACAACCCAAACAGGCTCAAGCCACGTTGTTTTTTCATACCTCCCCCTTGTGGTTATTAATTAATCAAGGTTCCAACACGCTTCAGATCACGGAAATTCATCCAGATCAGAAACGCCTTGCCTACGATATTACGTTCGGGCACAAACCCCCAATAACGGCTATCGCTAGAATTGTCACGATTGTCGCCCATCATGAAGTAATGGCCTTGGGGAACCATGCAAGTGAAACCATCGTCGCTATAGACGCAGTTATCACGGCCGGGAAAATCCTTCACGCCTATCGTCATTATAGATGGCTTGGTTTCGTCGATAATGACCGGGTGTGGATGGTCGCTGAGATTCTCGGTGTATTGCTTGGTATCGATCACATCCAGACCGTTGTCTGCATAGCGATACGAGCCGGATTCCGTCTGTTCCATCGGCTTGCCATTGATGGTCAGCTTCTTATTGCGGTATTCAACCTTGTCGCCCGGCAGCCCCACCACCCGCTTGATGTAATCGATCTTGTCATCCTCCGGGTAGTGAAACACCATCACGTCACCCCGCTTGGGCTCGCCGACGGGCAGCACGACATTGTTGATGACAGGGGTACGTACGCCGTAAGCAAACTTGTTCACCAGGATGAAATCACCAACGATCAGCCCCGGGCGCATCGAGCTTGATGGTATCTGGAAAGGCTCGACCAGAAACGAGCGCAGCAGGAAAACCGCAAGCAGAATGGGAAAGAAGTCGCGAGCATACTCGACGGCCAGCGGCACACGAGCAGCGGACAGGCTGCCCGCTTTGGCTTCTACCAGCTTGTAACCATAGGACATTACACCAATCACGACAACGAACAGCAGCATGGCTGCGGTCAGGCTCATGAACTGGGCGAACAACCCAAAAATACCGACAAAGATCCCCAGATAGCCGGCCTGCAGAATCACCGGCGGCTCCTCACCGGGCACAACCGGCTGGCGATTTGCCGCGGCAAGCACACCACCAAGCACGGTGATGAAGGCAAAAAAGTAAAGCCAATTCATTTATTTGTCACTCACCTGGAGAATGGCCAGGAATGCTTCCTGTGGGATTTCCACATTACCCACCTGCTTCATCCGCTTCTTACCGGCCTTTTGTTTTTCCAATAGCTTGCGCTTACGCGTGATATCGCCACCGTAGCACTTCGCCAGCACGTTCTTGCGCAGCGCCTTGATCGTCTCCCGCGAGATGATGTTGGAGCCGATGGCAGCCTGAACCGCGATATCGAACATCTGACGCGGAATCAGTTCCCGCATCTTCGACGCCAGTTCGCGGCCACGATAAACCGAAGTTTGGCGGTGCACGATCAAACTCAACGCATCGACCTTCTCCGAGTTGACCAAAATGTCGAGCTTCACCAAATCAGCAGCCTGGAATTCCTTGAACTCATAGTCGAGCGAGGCATAACCGCGTGACGTGGATTTCAGCTTATCGAAGAAATCCATGACAACCTCATTCATCGGCATGTCGTAGGTCAACATCACCTGACGCCCCATGTACTGCATATTGCGTTGGGCGCCACGCTTCTGATTGCACAGGGTCATCACCGAGCCGACATAGTCCTGCGGCACCAGAATCGTCGCGGTGATGATGGGCTCGCGAATTTCCTGGATCTTCGAGAGATCGGGCAACTTGGATGGATTCTCGACTTCGATCAGGTCGCCATCCTTGAGCAGCACCTCGTAAACCACGGTTGGTGCCGTGGTAATGAGGTCCATGTCGAATTCCCGCTCCAGCCGCTCCTGCACGATCTCCAGATGCAGCAGACCAAGGAAGCCGCAACGGAAGCCAAAGCCCAAGGCCTGCGACACCTCGGGCTCGAAATGTAGGCTAGCATCGTTGAGTTTCAGTTTCTCGAGCGAGTCGCGCAGTGCATCGTAATCGTGGGATTCGACGGGATAGAGGCCGGCAAATACCTGAGACTTGACCTCCTTGAAGCCGGGCAGCGCCTCGGCAGCCGGCCGCGATGCCAGCGTGATCGTGTCACCGACCTTCGCCGATGCCAGCTCCTTGATGCCTGCGATGATGAAGCCCACCTCCCCCGCCTTGAGCGCGTCACGCTGCAGCGACTTGGGGGTAAACACGCCGACCTGCTCGCACAGGTGCTGAGCCTTGGTCGACATGAACAACAGCTTGTCCTTGGGCTTGACCATGCCGTCGACGACCCGCACCAGCATGACCACACCGACGTAATTGTCAAACCAGGAGTCGATGATCAGGGCCTTGAGCGGGCCATCCGGATTGCCTTGCGGTGCTGGCACCTTGGCTACCACGGCCTCCAGGATGTCCTCGATACCGATGCCATTCTTGGCAGAAGCACGCACGGCATCGCCGGCTTCAATGCCGATGATGTCCTCGACTTCCTGAATCACGCGCTCGGGGTCGGCGGCCGGCAAGTCGATCTTGTTCAGCACGGGCACCACTTCCACACCCAATTCAATCGCGGTGTAGCAGTTGGCAACGGTCTGGGCCTCGACCCCCTGCGATGCATCAACCACGAGCAGGGCACCTTCGCATGCCGACAGCGAGCGGCTGACTTCGTAGGAAAAGTCGACATGCCCAGGGGTATCGATCAGGTTCAGGTCATAAACCTGACCATCACGAGCCTTGTACTGCAGGGCAGCGGTCTGCGCCTTGATGGTAATGCCGCGCTCTTTCTCGATATCCATCGAGTCAAGCACCTGTTCGGACATTTCACGGGCTTCGAGGCCACCGCAGAATTGAATGAAGCGATCGGCCAAGGTGGACTTGCCGTGATCGATGTGAGCGATGATCGAGAAATTGCGGATATGGTTCATACGTCGAGCAAAAAATAAGGGCACGCCTTGCGTGCCCTGTACGTTGAGGCAATGTTCAATTCTACCCGATTGAGGCCAAATGCGCATCAAGCGCGGCCCCGTCCAAGTGGTAATGACACAACTCGACATCACCGGCAAGCAGCACGGGCACCAACTCGTCCCATTTCGCCAGCATGACCTCGTCCTTGTCGACATCCACCACCTTGATATCGAAGCAGCCGCGGTCAGCCCTTGCCTCGAGCGCCGCGATCATGGCATGACACAGGCTGCAATAATCGCGGAACACAACGGTAAGGCAAGGCTTAGTCATCGGCCTTGCTCTGCGACAGTTTCAGCGGCACGAACAGATAGCCGCCACTACGGAAAATTCGCAGATTCAGGATGGCATTGGTGGTCTTGCCGTCTTCAATGGCTTTTGCCAATTGCTGGTAGCTGGTCAGGTTCTGATTGCCAATACCAACAATGATGTCGCCAGCTTGTACCCCGGCCTTGGCCGCAGCACCGTGAGTTGCCTGAACGACCAGACCATATTCGATATTCAGCTGCTTGCGCTGTACTGGGGTCAACTCTCCCACTAACAGGCCAACCTGCCCGACATTGGCATTCTGCTTGCTACGCGAACGCTTGGCGCTGCCATCCAGCTGTTCCGGCAGCTCGCCGACAACCACGGACAACGCCTTCACGCCCTTGTTGCGCCACACCTCGACGGCAACCTGATTGCCAGGCCTGGAGCCCGCCACGAGCCGAACCAGATCACCGGCAGCATTGACGGGTTTGCCATCAAACTTCGTGATGATGTCGGATGGCTGAATGCCAGCCTTGTCGGCCGGGCCATCTTTCTCGAGGCCGCTGATCAGCGCTCCCTGAGGCTTGACCAGACCGAAAGACTCGGCCAGCTCCCGCGACATTTCCTGAACATTCACACCGAGGCGGCCACGCGTCACCTTGCCCTTTTCCTTGAGCTGCTTGGAGACATCGAGCGCCACATCGATCGGAATCGCGAAGGAGAGCCCCATGAACCCACCGGTGCGGCTATAGATCTGCGAGTTGATGCCGACCACTTCGCCATTCATGTTAAACAACGGCCCGCCCGAATTGCCAGGGTTGATGGCGGCATCCGTCTGGATAAACGGCACAAAATTCTCGTCCGGCAGGAAGCGCCCCTTGGCACTCACGATGCCGGAAGTAACCGTGTTGTCGAAACCAAACGGGGAACCGATGGCCACGACCCACTCACCAACGCGCAGGTGCTCCGGGTCACCCATCCGCACGATCGGCAGACTCTTGGCCTCGATCTTGATCAATGCAACGTCGGTACGCTCATCCGAACCGATCACCTTGGCCTTGTATTCGCGCTTGTCGGTGAGCTTGACGGTAATCTCGTCGGCATTTCCGACCACGTGCGCGTTGGTCATGATGTAGCCGTCGCCACTGATGATGAAACCAGACCCCAGTGATTTCGCCTGAAACTCGCGCGGCTGCTGGCGTGGCTGAAAGCGGCGCAGCAACTCGTTAAGCGAGTCATCCTCGGACAACCCGGGCGCCCCCCCATTATTGACCACGGTCTGCGTGGTGCTGATATTGACTACGGCGGTGCCTTCCCGCTCCACCAGGCCGGCCACGTCCGGCAATGCCGACGCAGCCCTGGCAGAGGCAACAGAGGCCAACAGCAACAACGAGGAGGCAAGCAACTGCTTCATTATTGTCATACCCTTTGATTGATTAATTTATCTGGAACTGGCTGGCCGGCAACGCCACGCAAAGGCGGTAGCGTAGCCATCCTTTACTGGGTAGCAGTGGCGGCACCTGGTTTGGCCGATTTGCTGACGACCGAATTACCCACCATCAACAACGCTGCTTCGGGTACATCCCCCACTGCAGTGATTCGGCTGTCGCCGGTAAAGCGTGTGTAGATGTTGATGGCGCCATGGCTGATCATCATGTTGACCGATTTCGGCGCGTTCGCCAGTGGCTCGACGAAAACAGACATGGCGGACAGGCCATCACTCAGCATCAGGTGAGCAACCTGGATATTGCGCTGGCCAATGACCCGACGCCCTTCCTGCACCATCCGGTAACCAGGAGGCAAAGGCTTGATTTCATAGCCAGAATCAGCCTTAGCATTGTCTGTACCAGCCAACTCCTGTGGCTTCAATGCCACCTTGTTGGCAAAGCGCGGCTTCAGTGACTTGCGCTCCACCTGGGTGCCGACATTGACTTGGGTAAACGAAAATTGTTCGACCGGTTCGCGGCGGGAATTCAAGACACTGAAACGCAACAGCAAGCCGGACGCCGGGTCAAACCACAATTTCCGCCCATAGCGGAGATTGTCCTTTGGCTCCATCAGCAAGACAGCGCTGTCGATACCCGCCACGCGCTCGGCGTCGAGCTTGCGAAACTGGTAGTAGTTGAGCAACTCACTCGGTTCTTCAGGCAGGACGGCAGGAAACAGCTTGATGCTGACCCGTTTGCGCAATTCAACAGGATTGCTGGGCGTATCAGGAAGGTAGCAATTGACCTGATCGTTATTGCGCACGAATTCACGCATCGGGCCATCCAGCGAATCACGCTTTTCCAACTCATCGTCGCCGTCGACCAAATGTGCCAGCCTGAAGGTTTCAACCTCGCCATCGTGCTGATAGACGTAGGTACCGACATAGTTATGTTTGCGCACGGCATTGGCAACGCGCCTCAACGTCGCGCCAGCCTCAGACGCCGGCAGGATCGTTTCGGCAGCACTCACCCCGCCCGCTGCCAACGAGAGCAGCAGAAAGCCCACCCACACCTTCATGGATTCAATGCCCTTTATGCATTTGCGCGGTAGTCAATGCGGCGGTCTGCAACCCCGCAAACTCACGGTGCGCGACCAGATAATCCTGCATGGCATCATAGCCACCGTTGGAGACAGCGACCTGGCGCAACGCGGGGTCGTTGGCGGCCATCATCGGCGCAACGGCAACCGTATCTCCGCCCTGGCGGCCATGATTGAAGGCAAACCAGCCGACGGCAGCCACCGCCATGACGGATGCGGCTGCGGACATCGCCACGTAGCGCCGCGAAAAGCCGCTGGCCCGGCGATTGACAGCCTTGGGCGCAAAGATAACCGGCTCCGCAGCGAGCCGCTCGCTGAAGCGAGAGGAAAAATCTGCAGACAAAGGAGCGTCCTGTCGCAAGGAATCGCCGATCAGGTGGTAAAGCTGCCAATCCTCGGCAAGCTCTTGGTCGGACTTCAACGAAGACAGCAAATGGCTGACCGCCACATCGTCAAGTTCCCCGTCCATCAGTTGGGATAGTTGGTCTTTCATATTGTCTACCACCTCTTGTTTTTCCCGGTATCGAGCAAAGGACGCAATTGCACGGCGATGGCCTCGCGTGCGCGGAATATACGCGACCGGACGGTACCGATCGGGCAATTCATAATCGATGCAATATCTTCATAACTCAGCCCCTCCATCTCCCGCAGCGTGATGGCGGTGCGTAGCTCGTCAGGCAATGCCTCGACGGCTTCATTCACGGTATCGACTATCTGTCGATTCATTAGTTCGGTTTCCGGCGTATTCATATCCGGCAACCTTTCACCCGCCCCAGGCCCGTCGCCTTCGTCGTCATCGCCAATGTCCGCACTGACGGGAGCCCGTCGCCCCATCGAAACGAGATAATTCTTCGCCGTATTGATGCCAATACGATACAGCCACGTATAGAACGCACTGTCACCGCGGAACGTTGGAAGCGCCCGGTATGCCTTGATGAAGGCCTCCTGGGTGACATCTTCCACCTCTGCCGGATCGCGAATGAAGCGAGACAACAGGCGCGCCAGCTTGCGCTGGTATTTTCCGACCAGCAGCTCAAAAGCTCGCTTGTCACCCTGTTGGGCTCGCTCGACCAATTGCTGGTCGATCTCACGATCGCCCATTCACATCACTCCCTATTTTGTCGTTGTTCGCGAGGTATAAGTTCCATCTCGCATGCGAATCGGGCCAAGTATAGCCGCCGTTGTCGCGCACGGGAAACCGCGATTTTGCCAAACAGACTGGCGGCGTGAAGAATAGTTCATTTATCGCCGGACATATCTGCAGTCAACCAGCTCCCGAGGCGACCTTCGGGCAAGGCTGGTGATATAGTTGGGGCTTTGTCGTCATGGGTTCAAGCAGGATGCACTTCGACGTAGCAATCATCGGTAGCGGGCTCGCTGGCATGACGCTGGCGCTGCATCTGGCGGACCATCGCAAGGTCGCGCTGGTCACCAAAAAAGGCCTGATGGACGGGTCCAGCAATTGGGCTCAGGGCGGGATCGCCGCCGTACTCGACACACGCGACTCCATCGAGGCCCACATTCAGGACACACTGGTTGCGGGCGCCGGCCTGTGCGACGAAACGACCACGCGGTTCATTGTCGAAAACGCGAAGTCCGCCATTGAATGGCTGATCCGCCTTGGCGTGCCGTTTACCAAGGATGCACAGCACGAGACCGGCTTTCACCTGACCCGCGAAGGCGGCCACAGCCATCGGCGTATCATCCACGCGGCCGATGCCACGGGGGATGCGGTGATCAAGACCCTGGCCGGCAAGATTCGCTCGCACCCCAACATCACTGTTCTCGAAGAGCATATCGCCGTCGATCTGGTGACCGGGCGCAAGCTGGGCCTTGAGGAGAATGCCTGCCACGGCGTCTACGTACTGGACCGCAAGGCCGACCGTGTGTGCCTGATTTCAGCCGACCACACGGTGCTTGCCACCGGCGGCGCTGGCAAGGTCTATCTCTACACCACCAACCCGGACATCGCCACAGGCGACGGCATTGCCATGGGTTGGCGTGCGGGCTGCCGGGCGGCGAACATGGAATTCATCCAGTTCCACCCGACCTGCCTGTATCACCCTCACTCCAAGTCATTCCTGATCTCGGAGGCGGTACGCGGCGAGGGTGGCATCCTGCGCTTGCCCGACGGCACACGCTTCATGCCGGAGCACGATGAGCGGGCAGAGCTCGCTCCACGCGACATCGTCGCCCGGGCCATCGACTACGAGATGAAACGACATGGCCTCGACTGTGTATTTCTCGATATTTCCTACAAGCCGGCCCATTTCATCCAGGAACACTTCCCCACCATTTACAGCCATTGCCTGAGCCTTGGCATCGACATCACCAAGCAAGCCATCCCCGTCGTGCCGGCAGCCCACTACACCTGCGGCGGACTGATGACGGACCTCAAGGGCAGGACGGACCTGCCACGCCTGTACGCGGTGGGCGAAGTGGCGTGCACCGGGCTGCATGGGGCGAACCGCCTGGCTTCCAACTCGCTGCTCGAGTGCATGATTCTGGGGAAAGCCGCGGCGGATGACATCCTGCACGCACCCTCACCTGCCCGCATTGCCATTCCGGAGTGGGACGAGAGCCGCGTGACCGACCCCGACGAAGAGGTCGTCATCGCTCACAATTGGGACGAGCTGCGACGCTTCATGTGGGACTACGTCGGCATAGTGCGCACCAACAAGCGTCTGGAAAGGGCCCAGCACCGCATCAAGCTGCTGCGGGACGAAATTCACGAGTATTACAGTAATTTCCGCGTCAGCAACGATTTGATCGAGCTGCGCAATCTCGTACAGACCGCCGAGCTGATCATCCAGTGCGCACAACAGCGACACGAAAGCCGTGGGCTGCACTACAGCCGGGACTATCCCGACACCTCGCCCGAGGTACACAATACGGTTCTCATCCCGTAATCATGGCAAAGGGGGCATGTGCCCCCTTATTTGCGACGCCACCGAAGCCAGACGCGCAGCCGCCTCAACTCATGTTGATCCGCTGAGTCAGGCAACAGCAGGACCCATACCCTTGTTTGATCCTGCAACTGCAGGCGCAAGGAGCAGATGGCCGGCGTCACCAGCGAACCATCGAGCACCTCGGCCACGACCCATTGCTGACGGTACAGCGCACGCAACTCGCCACGTACAGACACCTCCAGCGCCAGGACGGCAAGGGCATCGTGCCGGGCCCATCCCCTCAAGGCACGAAGAAGACTCAGTATCACCGCCAAGCCGATGGCTGCCCGTATCCACAGCGGCAATGCCACGGTCAACAACACGGCCAGTAGCGCCACCAGGTGCGAGGCTACGAACCCCACGCCGAGCACGGTCGAACGCACAATGCGAATGGTGAGTGGAGGATAAGCGGACATCAGTAACGCACCATCTAGCTTGCCGATACCAAGCGTTGTTGCTATGAGCCCAGGGAAAACGTTCGCAGCATTCTCAGCGCCGTCGCCATGCCAGCGCTGAAGAACTCACCCAGCGAGCCGGACCAGTATGGCAGTGTCAGGTACAGCACCAAGAAACCAACCGACATTGTCAGCGGGAACCCTACCGCAAATACATTGAACTGTGGCGCCGCACGCGTCATCACGCCAATGGCCAAATTGGTGATCAACAGCGCAGCAACAACCGGTAAAGACAGCATGAGGCCGGTAATGAATATCTGCTGCCCCCAGAGGAACAGCAGCTTGAAACCATCCGCCACCAACGGCGTAATTTGCACGGGCAATAGCCTGAAGCTCTCAACCAAGGTGGAAATCACCACCAGATGGCCATCCATGGCGAAGAAGCTCAATATCCCGAACAGCGACGCAAACTGCGACACGACAGGCACCTGCGCCCCATGCTGGGGGTCGAAAAACATGGCAAAGCCCAGCCCCATCTGCAGACCGGCAAGATGGCCCGCCATTTCGATTGCAGTGAAGACCACACGCATCACCAACCCCATGGCCATACCGATGACGACCTGCTGCACCACGATAAGCAACCCATAGGCTGAGAACGGCGAGACGGCAGGCATCGGTGCCAATGCCGGTGCGATTGCCAGGGTAAGCAGGATGGAGAAACCGATCTTCACCTGCCCCGGGATGGTTCGTGAACCGAAAATGGGATCGGTAGCAACAAGCGCGAGCACCCTGACGAAAGGCCAGAAGAACATGGCCAGTAGCGTGGACAGGTCGCCGGAAGAAAAACTCACCATGCCGACAGCGTCAGCCGATCAGATTGGGAATGCTGGTGTACAAACGGATGGTGTAATCGGTCAGCAGCTCCAGCATCCATGGGCCAGCCACCACCATGACCGCGAACGTGCCCAGCAATTTGGGGATGAAGGAGAGCGTCATCTCGTTGATTTGCGTGGCTGCCTGGAAGATGCTGACCAACAGCCCCACCACCAGGCCCGTAATCAGCATCGGCGCGGCAATCAGCAACATGACTTCGATCGCGCGCTGAACAATGGTAATCACCATTTCAGGTGTCATGTATCCCCCGTATTACGAGTTGGTGTGAATCCGCTGAGGTATGGCCGCGCCACGGCTCTGGGTGCCGGCAAGAACACATAGGTGGCTACCTGATTGTAGCCGATGGCGTTGGCGGATCAGGCGCTCAGGTATAAAAGCTCTGTACCAGCGATGTCATCAGCAGCGTCCATCCATCCACTAGCACAAACAGCATGAGCTTGAATGGCAGCGAGATGATGACCGGTGACACCATCATCATCCCCATGGACATCAGCACGCTGGCCACCACCAGGTCAATGATGAGGAACGGCAGGAACACCAGAAAGCCTATTTGGAACGCCGTCTTCAACTCGCTTGTTACATAGGCGGGGATCAGCGTTTTCATGCTGACATCCTCAGGCCCGTTGGGCTTGGCGCTACCGGACAACTCGATGAACGTGGCCAGATCCTTCTGCCGGGTTTGGCGCAACATGAACTGTTTCAGCGGCTGGGCACCCTTATCCAGCGCCTGATTGAAGGTGATCTTGTCCTCGGCAAACGGCTGATAGGCATCGACATAGATTTTGTCAAGAACCGGCGACATGACAAACAATGTCAAGAACAGCGACAAGCCCACCAGCACCTGATTTGGCGGCGTAGTGGCCGTACCGAGCGCCTGGCGCATCAATGACAACACGATGACGATGCGGGTAAAGGCAGTCATCATCAGCAATATGGACGGCAGGAACGTCAGCGACGTGATCAACAGCAATGCCTGTACAGACAGGCTGTAATTCTGCCCGCCCCCAGGCGCAGGGCTGCTGTTGATGGCAGGCAGGCTGTCGGCAGCCATTGCCAGGCAAGGCAAGGCAACCAGTGTAATCAACCCTAGCCAACGAAATACGGCTTTCATTCGTGTTGCCCAGACGATTGAGAAGAAAGCGGTCCGTCGGCCTTGCGCTTCTGCAAGGCAGCCTGCAGCCATTTGGGAAACGTGGCTACTGCGCCGGGTTGATCTGCATCACCAGCCCCCTCCGGCTTGGGCATGGAGTGCAACAGGGAGACCTGCGCAGCGGTTACCCCCAATACCAGCCAATTGCTGTCCAATTCGACCACCACGATCCGTTCCTTGGGCCCGACCATCAACCCACCGACAACGCGCATGCCCGCCGCGCCGGAAAGCCCCCCGGGGGTCATGCGTTTCAGCAGCCAGGCACAAGCAGCAATCAGCGCCAGTACCAGCAACAAGCCAAGAAATACCTGAAAAATGCTGGTGGAAGGAGACGCAACAGGAGGAGGGGAAGCAGCGAAAGCTGCAGCAGGCAGCGCTGCGGCAAAGAGAACCAGCCCCCGCATCACTTGTGCAGACGCCGGATGCGCTCTTGCGGCGTCACAATATCCGTCAGACGGATACCAAACTTGTCGTTAACGACGACCACCTCACCCTGCGCGATCAGGCAGCCGTTTACCAACACATCCATGGGCTCGCCCGCCAGGCCATCGAGCTCGACGACAGAGCCCTGTGCGAGCTGCAACAAGCTGCGAATGGCGATCTTGGTGCGCCCCAGCTCAACCGTCAGGTTGACCGGGATATCCATGATCATGTCGAAATTGGGCGGAAGATCGGGCCGTTTTTCGATGGGTGCATCAAAGTTTTCAAATATATTGGCTGGGGCAGGCAGACTATCCGATGCACCAGGTTCCGCAGCACGCGCGGCGTCCGCGGCCTCCTGCTCCGCCAGCGCGGCGGCCCAATCATCCAATCCCTGCTCTTCGTCAGGTTGCGTATTCTGTTCTTCAGCCAAGGTCTTCTCCGCTACCCAGTTGGTCCGCGCCTGCCAGTACCTTGTTCACCTTGAGTGCATACTGGCCATTCTTCACGCCATATTTGCACTCGAACACAGGCACGCCGTCCACTTCGGCAACGATTGCTTCCGGAATTTCCAATGAAATGACATCCCCGACCTTGAGGTCGAGAATCTGCCCCAGCGTGACAGGTGCATGGCCCAGGTGAGCCACCAGATCTACCTCCGCCGCTTGAACCTGGCGGGACAACAACTTTACCCAGCGATTGTCCGCTTCCATACGGTCGGCCTGCATCGAGCTGTAGAGCAGGTCGCGAATCGGCTCGATCATAGCATAGGGAAAACAGACGTGAAAATCGCCGCCACCGGCGCCCAGCTCGATCTTGAAGGTAGCGGCAACGACCACTTCGGTCGGCGTCGCGATATTTGCAAACTGGGTATTCATCTCCGAGCGGACATACTCGAAGTCGACTTCGAACACCGGATCCCAGGATTTCTTGTATTCGTCGAACACCACCTGAAGCAGACGTCGAATGATGCGCTGCTCGGTCGCGGTGAAGTCGCGGCCTTCAACCCGCACATGGTAGCGCCCGTCGGAACCGAACAGATTATCGACGACCAGGAACACGAAATCCGGGTCGAAGATGAATAGCGCGGTGCCGCGTAGCGGCTTCATGTGGATCAGGTTGAGGTTGGTCGGCACCACCAGGTTGCGAATGAATTCGCTGTACTTGACAACGCGAACCGGGCCAACCGAAATCTCGGCACTACGCCGCATGAAGTTGAACAGCCCAACGCGCAGATTGCGGGCAAAGCGCTCGTTGATGATTTCCAGCGTAGGCATACGCCCACGCACGATGCGCTCCTGGCGACCGATATCGTAGTTGCGCACGGACGAAGCATCGCCCGCCTCTTCAACGGCATCCTCCTCACCGGTGACACCGCGCAGCAGCGCATCGACTTCTTCCTGGGAAAGGATATCGTCAGCCATGGCTCAGATCATTGCAGGATGAACGAAGACAATGTCACACCCTGAACGCCCTCCTCCTCGTCTACACCCATTGCTTCATTGATGGTCTTTTTCAATTCGTCTATCAGCTTCTGCTTACCCTGCGGGGTCTTGAGCTCATCTGCCTTCTTGGAGGACAAGAGCAGGATGACATTGTTGCGAATCTTCGGCATATAGGACTTCAATGTCTCTTTCATATGCTCATCGTGAAGCTCGACATTCAGCTCGGTCTGCAGCATTTCGTTGCTGTCGCCGACCAGATTGACGGTAAAGACTTCAAGCTTCTCAAAGACAGGAGCAGCTTCCTTGTCCTTTTTCTTCTTTTTATCCTTCTTCTTGACGACCTCTTCCTGCCCCGCCTCCTGATCACCGTGCCCACTGCTACCGGACAGCATCAGCGCCGCCACGACCCCGCCGACGACCAGCAGCAGGACGAGCACGACCGCCACGATGATGATCAACATCTTCTTACTTTTTGGTTTTTCTTCGGCCATCCCTGAATTTCCATGCGCTTCGGGCGCGTAAACAGTTAGTCGGCGATCCTGAGTCAAACTTTAGCAGGCCCGACCATATTCCCCAAAAGATAATGCAAAACAATTATATCCAAAACCGAGTTTAAGTACTTTCACAATACGCTCGCGGCGATCATCTCGCATTGCCCACTCAATTCAGGCCAGGATACTGATATTCAGGTCGAACGCCCCCCTACGCCACCCCAACTCCGTATCCTTGACCTCTTCCGGCCGTGCAAAACGCTGGCGAGGCGACTGTTGCTGCTGTTGCTGCCGTGCCATGGACTGGTCACCAACAAGCACGCTCCCCATGGAGATACCATTTTCACCGAACATGCTGGAAAGCCTGGGCAGAGCCGACTCGATCACGTCACGCACAGCCGCATGTGGCGAAACGAACATCAGATTTGCCTGGTCATTCTGGATCGTTACCCGCACCTCGAGCGGCCCCAGGTTGGGCGGATTCAGCTGCATCTCGGCGACCTGCTGCTTCTGGTTTGTCATCCAGATCAGGTTATGGCCAAGCTCTTTTGACCAGGTTTGACCATCAGACAACGAACTTGCCAACGGCAATGAAACCGGTGCCGATGTCGACGCCGCATGACCAAGGCCGTTCGACGTGTGCGGCACAAGCTGAGACACCAGCGGGCTCGACGCCCCCCCTTGAGCAGGCGTCAGCGCATCAGCCAATTCCGAAGAAAAGTCGTTCGAATGCGGCAAATTCTTGCCGCCGATGGCAGTTTCTGCCGGGTCGGCAAGCAGTCGATCCACAGAAAGCCCCCCTCGCTCACCCACCAAATGACTCGCCAAAGACATCGCCTGGAGCCCCCCCCCCTGTTGGGCTGGATGCTCATCTTGACGATTCTCGGCGGGCCTCTGCAGCTGCATGTGTAGATTCACAATCGCCGCGGCCATTGGATTCTGGGCTAGTCCCAACGCGTCCGGCAGCAGCGTCTCGGCCTTACCATCTGCAGCAGGCGATTCATCTGAAACGACATCACTCGAGGCATCCGAGTCCGAATCCCGCAGCGACAGCTCACCCCTTCCCTGCACCACCCTACCAACCATGGCCTGTTGCAGAGACTGGCCGAAATCGGCAGTATTGGCCGTCCCAGCCAAGTCGTTATCGGGCAGGTTCGCCGGCATGGGAGTCGGGTTGATGGGGGTTAGATTGATTCCATTACTCATGGCCGTTCAGTTGCTCCAGCGGAGTCCGATACTCACAATTCATGGACACACTTCAAGCAAAAATCAGGCCAGATAACTTCAGCATTTAATACAAATGAGCAATATCACCAGCATCCCAACAGAAATCTTGATGAAGATCGAGGCTGAGTGTCCCGAGCTGGCCCCGCTCGTCATCGAACTGGCGGCAACGACACAGGCGAGCACCGCGAGGGTAATCGAGGGGCGGCTGGCGCAACGCTACCTCGCCAAACCACACACACTGACCGCCGAACAAGCGCTGGCCTTAGGTGCCTGCCTACATGGCAGAGCCTACGGCGATATCAGCCCACGCCAGCTACATTGAAGTACCGCGCCCCCTCAAAGCATCAGAGGTCGCGGACACCCCAAGCCACCAATCAATTCAGTGAGACCTTGGCAAATTTGCGTTTGCCCACCTGCAGCACCACGCTTTGCCCCTTGGCAAGCTGAAGCCCCTTGTCACTGACTTTCTCGCCGTCGGCCTTGACGCCACCCTGCTCGATCATGCGCATTGCCTCGGAGGTTGAGGTCGTCAACCCTGCCAGCTTCAGCAACTGGACGATGCCCACGACATCGCCATCGAGCGTCAGATTGACCTCTGGCACATCATCGGGGATCGCACCACGCTGGAAACGTGCCTCGAAATCCGCCAGTGCAGCCTCGGCATCCGCCTGGCAATGGAAACGGGCAACCAGCTCCTGCGCCAGCATCACCTTGACGTCACGCGGATTGCGCCCGCCAGCCACGGCCAGCTTGAGCTCTGCGATCTCGGCAAGCGGACGGAAGCTGAGCAGCTGATACCAACGCCACATCAACTCATCGGAGATCGACATCACCTTGCCGAAGATGTCATTTGGCGCCTCGTCGATACCAATGTAATTAGCAAGCGACTTGGACATCTTGTTGGCGCCGTCCAGCCCCTCCAGCAACGGCATCATCAGAACCACCTGCGGCGCCTGAGCATGCTGTTTCTGCAGCTCCCGCCCCATCAGCAGGTTGAACTTCTGGTCGGTCCCGCCAAGCTCGACATCAGCCTTTAGCGCGACAGAGTCGTAGCCCTGCATGAGCGGGTAGAGAAACTCATGGATTGCGATCGGCTGGTTGCCCTTGAAGCGCTTGGAAAAATCATCGCGCTCCAGCATTCGCGCCACAGTGTGGCTTGCAGCAAGCTTGAGCATGCCGGCGGCGCCAAGCGCCTCCATCCATTCCGAGTTGAAGCGCACCTCGGTCTGCTCTGGCTTCAATATCTTGAACACCTGATCAGCATAGGTCTTGGCATTGTCGGCGATCTGCTCGCGCGTCAACGGCGGACGGGTCGCATTCTTGCCGGTGGGGTCGCCGATCAGGCCGGTGAAATCGCCGATCAGGAAGATGACCTGATGCCCGAGATCCTGAAACTGGCGCATTTTGTTCAGCAAGACGGTGTGGCCAAGATGCAGGTCAGGTGCGGTGGGATCAAAGCCCGCCTTGATGCGTAGTGGACGGCCGCTCTTGAGCTTTTCGACCAGCTCGGCTTCAATCAGCAGCTCTTCGCAGCCGCGCTTGATTTCATCGAGTGCGTGTTGAACATCGACAGCCATGTGAAACTCTTTCTCGCAATTGAACTCTAGAAGCATTCGCCGCTTACCCGCCCCATTGCAGAGCCAGGCGGCACGCACACCCTCAACTGAAACGTAACCCATTGCTGCAACGATACATTTTCTTTGCGCATGGATATTTTTCTGTTACCCTCTCGCCAGTTTTAGGGATCGCTAATTTACGAATGCTGTTACAAAAACTCGCTAATCTAACACAAAAAACCGCCGGCAAACCCGCAGCACACAAGCTACGCTGGTTGCTCGGGCTCTCGTCCATTCCGCTATTCGGCACGATTGCAGCCTTTGCCGTCGCGCCCGCCGACAGCCTGGAGCCGACCGCCCCCATCAGCGTCACGGAAGAGCTGGCGATCAAACTGCCGGGTGACGCAAGCAATCACGACGAAGCCTTCTGGCGTGAAGAGCGGGTGCGGCCCGGCGATACACTGGCAAGCATTCTCGCAAGAATGCAGGTGAACGATGCCGAAGCCGAAGCCTTCATCCGCGAGAACGACGCAGCCAAGCCATTCTACCGTCTGCGCACGGGCAAGACGCTGAGCGCGAAGAGTACCGACAATGGCCGCCTGATCGAGCTCAGCTACCTCGATAGCGACGGCAATCTGACCACGCTGCGCCGGAACAACGGCCGCCTCCAGGTGCAGACCGCAGCGCCGCAGTATCAGAGCGTTGCAGTCATGAAATCCGGCATGATCAACAGCTCGCTGTTTGCCGCGACAGACAAGGCCAACCTGCCCGACGCCATCGCCATGCAAATGGTCGACATCTTCGGCGCGGAAATCGATTTCCACAAAGACCTGCAGAAAGGTGACCGCTTCACGCTGGTCTATGAAATGCTCACGCTCAACGGCGAGCAGGTCAAGCCAGGAAAAGTGCTGGCGGCCGAGTTCATCAATGGCGGCAAGACTTACCAGGTGGTCTATTTCGTCGATCGCGACGGCAAGGAAGGCTACTATTCCGCCGACGGCAAAAATCTGAAGAAGGCATTTTTGCGCTCCCCGCTCGAGTTCTCCCGTATCAGCTCCGGCTTCACCGTCGCACGCTTTCACCCCATCCTGCAAAAATGGCGCGCCCACAAGGGAGTCGACTTTGCTGCGCCGATCGGCACCCGCGTCAAGGCAACGGCAGACGCCGTGGTGGACTACGCCGGCCAGATGGGCGGCTATGGCAACCTGCTCGTACTGAAGCACAACGGCAAATACAGCACCGCCTATGGCCATCTCAGCGGCTTCGCAGCTGGCATCCACAAGGGTAGCAGGGTATCGCAGGGTGACGTCATCGGTTTCGTCGGGCAGACAGGCTGGGCGACAGGCCCCCACCTTCACTACGAGTTCCGCGTTGACGGAGAAGCACGTGACCCACTAACCAATGTCGTGCCCATTGCCAATCAGTTGGCTGGTACCAGCATGGCAGCCTTCCATAAGGTTGCCTCGGAACGCCTGCACGTGCTCGATCAGCTGCGCAACACCAACCTGGCCAAGCTCGACTGAGCACCGCCTTTGTAGCGATAAACGCCGCGCATCTGCGCGGCGTTTTGCTTTTCTGTGCAGCGTCTTGCTAAGCTCCGCGCCATGAGCACCACATCCAAGCTATTTGTCGGACTGATGTCCGGCACCAGCCTCGACGGCATTGACGCCGCCCTGGTCGACTTCAGCAGCGGCCAGCCCAGCCTGGTTGCCACCCATTACCAGCCATACGATGGGCAGCTGGTGCAGGCTCTTCTGGACATCCACCATCCCGGCCAGAACGAACTACATCGCGCCGCCATGCTCGGCAACGCGCTGTCCCACCACTATGCCGATACCGTCCACAAGCTGCTGGCGACGGCGGGCATCGGGCCCGCGCAGGTCACCGCTATCGGCAACCATGGGCAGACTATTCGCCACCACCCGGACAGCCACTACACGCTCCAGTTAGGCAATCACGCCCTGCTGGCCGAACTGACGGGCATCTCGGTCATCGGCGATTTTCGCAGCCGCGATATGGCCGCCGGTGGCCATGGCGCGCCGCTCGTGCCGGCCTTCCATCAGGCGGTATTTGGTCAGGCTGACGAAGGCCGGGCGCTGGTTAATATCGGCGGCATTGCCAACATTACCTGCCTGCCAGGAAATGGCGCAGTCCGCGGCTTTGATACTGGCCCCGGCAATCTGCTAATGGATGCGTGGATACAGGCCCATCGGGGCAAGCGCTATGACCAGGACGGCGCGTGGGCGAGCTCGGGGCAGGTTGCCGAGCCGCTATTGCAGCAATGGCTTGAGGACCCCTACTTTGTCTCGCCACCGCCGAAAAGCACCGGTCGTGACTACTTCAACCTCGACTGGTTGAAGGCAACCCTGCCGGATAGCATGCAGCCCGCCGATGTCCAGGCCACCCTGCTCGAACTGACGGCTCGCAGCGTCGCGGATGCCATACACCGATTCTGCCCAGGCCTGGACACGCTGTTTGTCTGTGGCGGCGGCGCCCGCAACTCGACCTTGCTGGCGCACATTGGCGCACTGCTGCCACAGATCAAGGTCGACAAGACCGATGCGCTCGGGATCGATGCCGACTGGGTCGAGGCCATCGCGTTTGCATGGCTCGCCTGGCGTTTCGACCAGCGTTTGCCGGGCAATCTGCCGGCGGTGACCGGCGCAGCGGGGCCACGCATCCTCGGCGCGCTCTACCCAGCCTGAAGCCACGACGCACCGCACACACACATCAACAACCAGCCCAACCTATTGCGGCCATGCAAGATTTACCGGGAGATGCCATGAGTGGCACAGGCCAATTCTCATTGCTGAAGACACGCCGTTTTCTGCCCTTGTTCGTGACCCAGTTCTTCGGCGCGTTCAACGACAATCTGCTGAAAAACGCCGTGGTCGTGATGATCAACTTTCATGGCATGCGCATGCTGGGCCTGGCGCCCGAGCTGATGATCCAGCTTGCAGCGGCCCTGTTCATCCTGCCTTTCTTCCTGTTTTCCGCGACGAGCGGGCAAATCTGCGAGAAGTACGACAAGGCAATCGTCGCGCGCTTCGTGAAACAACTCGAAATCGTCATCATGCTGGTTGCCGGACTTGGGTTCCTGCTTCATAACGGCGTGATACTGATGTCGACCGTCTTCATGATGGGGATCCATTCGGCCCTGTTCGGGCCACTCAAGTATTCCGTACTCCCGCAGTATTTACACCCGGACGAATTGGTGGGCGGCAATGGCCTGATCGAAATGGGGACGTTTGTCTCGATCATCCTCGGCCAGGTCGCCGGTACACTGCTGATCGACCACGATCCATCCCGCACCGCAATCATCACGGCCTTGCTGCTCTGCGCCATGATCGGCTACGGCGCGGCACGGCAAATGCCGACGGCGCCCAGCTCGATATCCGGCCTGCAGGTGGACTGGAATTTTGCTCGCCAGACCTGGCAGATCATTGGCCACGCCAAGCAAAATCGTGCGGTATGGCTGTCGCTGCTTGGCATTTCGTGGTTCTGGTTCCTGGGTGCCATCTATCTATCCAAGCTACCGACCTACGCCTCATCCGTGCTCGGTGGCGATGCGAGCGTCTACACCTTCCTGATGACGCTGTTCTCGCTCGGCGTAGGCCTGGGCTCGATGTTTTGCGACAAACTGTCGGGCCGGAAGGTGGAGCTGGGTCTGGTGCCTTTTGGCTCGATCGGACTATGCCTGTTCGGTATCGACCTGTATTTCGCCACCCCGCCCAGGGCCAGCACTGAAATCGACTGGCTGACGCTCGCCACCCAGCTGCAATACTATCGACTCGTCGCAGATTTCATGCTGATCGGCATCTTTGGCGGCTTTTACATTGTGCCGCTCTACGCGTTGATCCAGTCGCGCTCGGAGCCCGCGTTCCGTTCGCGTGCCATCGCCGCCAACAACATCCTCAACGCCCTCTTCATGGTTGTCTCGGCTGCGTTTGCCGCCGTGATGGCTGCTTTCGGAGTCGACATTCCCACGGTGCTGCTGGTGTCGGCACTGCTGAACCTGCTGGTGGCCGGCTATATCTACACCTTGCTGCCGGAATTCCTCATGCGCTTTCTGGTGTGGATCATCACCCATGCCATGTACCGGGTTCGCCACGACGGGCTCGACAACATTCCGGACGAAGGCCCGGTGGTGATCGTCTGCAACCACGTGAGCTTCATGGACCCGCTGATCATTGCCGGTGCCTGCCGCCGCCCGGTGCGCTTCGTCATGGATCACCAGATTTTCAAGATACCGGTGCTGAACTTCATCTTCCGCACTGCACGCGCGATTCCGATCGCCCCGGCGAAGGAAGACCCCGACATGAAGACCCGGGCCTTTGAGCGGGTTGCAGAGGAACTCGCCGCCGGCGAAGTCGTCTGTATCTTCCCCGAGGGCAAGATTACCTATGATGGCGAGCTCAACCCGTTCAAGTCCGGCATTGAAGAGATCGTCGCACGCACGCCAGTACCGGTCGTTCCCATGGCGCTGCGCGGCATGTGGGGCAGCTTCTTCAGCCGCAAGGGCGGGCCTGCCATGGGGCGCATCCCACGCCGTTTCTGGTCGAAGATTTCGCTGGTCGCCACCCACCCACTTGCCCCCGAACAGGTGACCGCAACAGGCCTGCAGCAACAGGTGCAGGCCTTGCGCGGCAACGCCCGCTAGCACGGCCGAGTAAACACTCTAGCGTGTGATATACTCGCATGACATTTGACTGAATCCTGGAGTCCCCATGTTGTCACCGAAATCTGCCCTGCTGGCCGCTACCTTCGTCGCAGTACTGGCTGCATGCCAAGGGGGCAGCGGGGGGGGCAGCAATGACAACGGAGGGAGCACAACACCCACGCCGACCCCGACGGAAACCGCAACCAAAGTCACCGGCACCGTCGCGGCAGGCACGGCCATTGCCAATGCAACCGTCGTGCTCAAGGCCTGGGACGCCAACGGTAATTCGGTGACAGCCAAGGGTGTGTTGACGGACACACTCGGCAATTACACCATCAACCTCACCACGGCCTACAAACCACCGTATCTTGTCGAAGTCACAGGCATTGTTGCCGGCCAGACGCGTAGTTACCACTCGCTGGCCTTCGACGAGCTCAATGCATCCCGTACCAGCGCCAATATCAACGTGACACCGTTGACCGAGGTCATCTACGCCAATGTCGTTGGGGGGCTGCCGCAGCTCGCATTCGCCAGCCCCGTTCTCGCAAACTACGATCGGAATACGGCTACCACCGCCGAATTCAACCTGCGCAACAGCCTTTACAATTTCCTGGTGGCGACCGGCATCACCCGCCCCGATAACATCGACCTGATCCGGACCGGCTTCAGCGCCAACCATACCGGCATGGACAAGGCGCTCGATCTGCTCAGCGTGGTGCCATCGATTGACGGCAGCAAGTTCGCCCTGTTCAACAAGGCGGATTTCAGCAACAAGGTCGTGCTCGACCTGAGCACCAGGAGCTACAGTGGCAGTCTGCCCGCTACCGCGCCGAGCGATCTGTCCAGCATTGGCAGCTTTGCCGACAGGTTGACCGCCCTGTTCGCAAACGGGGTGCCAAGCGACAGCCAGCTCGATCAAGTCGTTTCGAGCAGCTATATGAACGATGGCACCAACGCCGCGGCGCTGAAGGCTGAGCTTTCGAACAGCTCTTATGCCCGTGCCACGTATTCGCTGGAAAGCGTCGTCGGGGTCACCGGCAATCAGTACCAGGTGGTGATCCGCATTCGCGACGTCAGCGGCAACACCATTTTTCAGACCACGACGATTGCACTGGCGGCCGACGGCTGGCGTTTCGTCGGCAATGGCAGCCCGACCGAGATTGACCTGGCCACCTTCTTTGCCAATCGCTTCGACAGCGCCGGCAACCCGCTGGCGTCGGGCGCCACCAGTTCAGGCCTGATTCTGCGCGTGCTCGATAACAGCAATCTGGGCGTCGACCACGTTGTCGTCAAGGGCAAGGGAATTCCTGCTGCAGGCGTCACCTTATATCGAAGCCAGGCGCAGGGCTGCGCCGTGTTCACCCTGGTTCCGAGCCTGTGCGAAACCCGCTATGATTTCGCGGAGCCATCCGCCGTTCAGGACGATTTCGGCTATCAGTACGAATTCCTGCTCTATCACAGCCCGACCGACACCAGCCCCACCAGCTACAAGGCATCGTTGCCCGTGAAACCGCTGCTGGCGACAGACAATGTGGCGCCGAAGATGATCCTGCCGGCCACCATTGCCAACAGCGATGGCACGCAAGTCAACAACCCCACGCTGACTACCTGGCGCGGCTACACCACGGGCGACCTGCCGGTTTACTGGGCGCTCAATAGCGGTAGCGTGACCGACAACCTGCTGACGTTCACCATCGGCCTTGAGATCAAGACCTGCCAGCTTGGCATCGTCAACATTGCCCAGACTGTCGCAAACGCGAACTACCAGGATACGGCAGGCAATCGTGAAATCATCTTCACGACCGACAAGAACAAGAGCAGTGACACAAATCCTAACAATCCGACCTTGGCCCAGAACTTCCTCTTCAACAACGGCCAGGGCCTGAGCAACGTGCTGGCCCGTGAGCTCAAGCTCACCACGCTCGATAGCTATGGTCGGGTTTACTTCACGACCTACAGCGACAACCCAAGCGCGACCAGCTGCCATTGAGCCATTCGGCCCCCACGGGGGCCGATTAGGAATAATGCTGATGGGCAATCAATCGCTTGATTGATACACTTGCACCATGCAAAACACTCTAGACAAAAGCCGGCGTGACGAATTGATCGACGCCGCGGCCCATCTGTTCCGTGAGCAAGGTTACGAACGCACCACCGTCCGTGACCTCGCTCAGGCTGTCGGCATGCAGTCCGGTAGCCTGTTCTACCATTTCAAGAACAAGGCAGAGATCCTAGAGGCTGTCATGGCCAAGGGCGTGACCGATATCACGATCAATGCCGAAGCAGCGCTGCAACATGACATTGCCCCCATTGAAAAGCTGCGATCGCTGATCCGCGAGCACCTGAAGGCACTGCTGGGCTCGAGCCAGCATGCACTGGAAGTGTTGCTGTATGAGTGGCATAGCCTGTCGCCCGAAGCGCGCGAGCGCATCGTCGAACTGCGCGACCGCTATGAGGCAATATGGCAGGTCGTACTCGACGAAGTCGCCAGGGACGGCCTGTTGCCTGACGATACCGCATTCCTGCGCAAGATGTTGTTCGGCAGCATGAACTGGACGGTGCAATGGTTCAGGCCAAATGGCAACATGAGTATCAACGAGCTGGCCGATCGCATGCTGAAGTTGATCTGTCGCTGAGCGAGCCAAGCGCACGCATGCAGAGGCCGGCCTGACCGGCCTCTTTTGTTTGGTCTGCGCTGGACGTGGGGGCGGTCCTCATCGAAAATCGTGGCTCCCGATACCTATAACGAAGAGGAGACTGATTTTGAACCCATCTGGCAAAGGCTTTCTGATTGCAGGCGGTGGATCCGGCCTGGGGGCTGCCACGGCCCGCATGCTGGTAGCGCAAGGCACCAAGGTGATCATCGCGGACTGGAACAACGCCGCCGGCTCGGTCTTGGCGGCAGAACTTGGCGAAAATGCCCGTTTCATCAAGACCGATGTGTCCGACGAAGCCATGGTCGCGGCGGCGGTGAACGAATGCGTGACGGCCTTCGGCAGCCTGTGGGGAGCCGTCAACTGCGCGGGCATCGCAACAGGCGAAAAGGTTGTCGGGAAGGAAGGCCCCCACTCGCTGGAACGCTTCTCGCGCACGATACAGGTCAACCTGATCGGGACTTTCAATGTCGTGCGGCTGGCCGCAGAAGCCATGACCCACAATCCACCCGGTACCGATGGCGAGCGTGGCGTGATCATCAACACGGCATCGGTCGCGGCGTTCGATGGCCAGGTAGGCCAGGCGGCCTATGCAGCATCCAAGGCTGGCGTCGTCGGCATGACGTTGCCGATTGCCCGCGAACTGGCGCGCCACGGTATTCGCATCATGACCATCGCCCCCGGCTTGTTCGATACCCCGATGATGGCCGGCCTGCCGGAAGAGGTGCGCACCTCGCTCGGCCAGCAGGTGCCCTTCCCCTCACGCCTGGGGCACCCGGAGGAATACGCGGCGCTGGCAAGGCATATCATCGAGAATTCGATGCTCAACGGTGAAGTGATCCGCCTGGACGGCGCGATCCGCATGGCCGCACGCTAAACACGGCGCTGGCTGGCCGACGATGCGACACTGAAATATTCCCGCGTTGTTGAGTGCATCGTCTGCCTACCCCGCCGGGATTCGTGGTATCCCGCGCAAGCAGGCCAACCGTACCATGGCCAGGAACGGTCGAGTTCGCCGTTCGATATGTCGTATGAATACAACACCCGCTTGTCCGGAAACACCAACAATTCTCTATCGCACACCCCGGCACCATAGCTAAAAGCTGACAACGCAATCGCTTGATTTGTTGGCGTTTAAGCGCTTACTCATATATGCGGGGCGATGCGCCCGCCCTTCCACCCATCCGCTTCCCTCTCCCGCCGATCCGGTTTGTACGGTGGCATGCCAAGCAGATTCGGCTATGCTGACAGCAAGGGAAACAAAAACGCTCAGGGCCGGAGACAGCCGCAACACCTAAAATTGCTGCGGCGCACAATCACACAAAAATATCTTCGCACGATGGAATTCCCCGTACCGTTTTGAGACTAATTCTCTGGGTCTGGGCACCACTCGCCGACCTAACATGACTGGTAGACAAGCAAAGGGCATTGCATATGAATATCTTTGATAACTACGCAGCACGTTATGAACGCACCCGGGAGGAAGAGTACACCCTCCAGGAGTATCTGGACCTGTGCAAGCGAGACAAGCTTGCCTACGCCACCGCAGCCGAGCGCATGCTCGCCGCCATCGGCGATCCGGAGATGATCGATACCCGCAATGACTCGCGCCAGTCACGCGTCTTCGCCAACAAAGTCATCAAGGTTTACCCGGCATTCCGCGAGTTCTACGGCATGGAAGAGGTGATCGAACAGGTCGTCGCCTACTTCCGCCATGCCGCACAGGGGCTGGAGGAAAAAAAGCAGATTCTCTATCTGCTGGGTCCGGTCGGCGGCGGTAAATCTTCGATCGCGGAAAAGCTGAAGTATCTGATGGAGAAGATCCCCTTCTATTGCATCAAGGGTTCTCCGATCAACGAGTCCCCGCTCGGCCTGTTCAGCGAGGACGAAGATGGCCCGATCCTCGAAGAGGACTACGGCATCCCGCGGCGCTATCTTAAGACCATCATGTCGCCATGGGCCGTCAAGCGGCTGCATGAATTCAACGGCGACATCAACAAGTTCCGCGTCGTCAAACGCTACCCTTCGGTACTGAAACAGATAGCCGTCTCGAAGACCGAGCCGGGCGACGAAAACAACCAGGACATCAGTTCACTGGTGGGTAAGGTCGACATCCGCAAGCTGGAAGACTATGCACAGGATGATCCAGATGCCTACAGCTACTCCGGCGGCCTGTGCCTCGCCAACCAGGGGCTGATGGAATTCGTCGAAATGTTCAAGGCGCCGATCAAGGTGCTGCACCCCTTGCTGACCGCGACGCAGGAAGGTAATTTCAAGGGTACGGAAGGCTTTGGTGCCATCCCGTTCGACGGCATCGTGCTGGCGCACTCGAATGAATCCGAGTGGAAGCAGTTCAAGAACAATCGCAACAATGAAGCCTTCCTCGACCGGATTTACATCGTGAAGGTGCCTTACTGCCTGCGCGTGTCCGAAGAGATCAAGATTTACGAAAAGCTGGTGCGCAATTCCTCGCTGTCGCAAGCGCCATGCGCCCCTGGCACGTTGAAAATGATGGCGCAGTTTGCGGTGCTGTCGCGGCTGAAAGAGCCAGAGAACTCCAGCATCTTCTCGAAGATGCTGGTCTACGACGGCGACAACCTCAAGGATACCGATCCGAAGGCAAAGTCGATGCAGGAGTATCGCGACTACGCCGGCGTGGACGAAGGCATGAACGGGCTGTCGACACGCTTTGCGTTCAAGATCCTGTCCAAGGTATTCAACTTCGACAACACCGAAGTCGCCGCCAACCCGGTGCACCTGCTGTATGTCCTGGAGCAACAGGTCGAGCGCGAACAGTTTGCGCCCGAGCTCGAACAGAAGTACATGGCATACATCAAGGAGTACATGGCGCAGCGCTACGTCGAGTTCATCGGCAAGGAAATCCAGACGGCATACCTGGAAAGCTACTCCGAATACGGTCAGAACATCTTCGACCGCTATGTCACCTTCGCCGACTTCTGGATACAGGACCAGGAATTCCGCGACCCGGACACCGGCGAGAGCTTCGACCGCAATGCGCTGAACAACGAGCTCGAGAAGATCGAGAAGCCGGCCGGTATCTCGAACCCGAAAGACTTCCGCAACGAGATCGTCAACTTCGTGTTGCGCGCCCGCGCCCAGCATGGTGGCAAGAACCCGACCTGGACCAGTTACGAGAAGCTGCGCGCAGTGATCGAGAAGAAAATGTTCTCGAACACCGAAGACCTGCTGCCGGTGATCTCCTTCAACGCCAAGGCCAGTGCCGAAGACGCGAAGAAGCACCAGGACTTCGTCGACCGCATGGTAGCCAAAGGCTACACGGCCAAGCAGGTACGGCTGCTGTGCGAATGGTATCTGCGGGTACGCAAGTCGTCGTAACATCAAACACAAGCCGGGCCTAGGTGCCAGCACCGACGTCCGGTTTGCCTGAGCTAAATTTTTCGGGAGATCGATTTGGTTTACCTCATCGACCGACGTTTGCAAGGCAAGAACAAGTCCGCGATCAATCGCGAGCGCTTTCTGCGCCGGCACAAGGCTCAGATCAAGGAGGCGGTTGCGCGTGCGGTCAAGGGCCGCTCGATCACGGATATCGAAAGTGGCGAAAAAGTCTCCATCCCGGTCAAAGATATTGGCGAGCCGACCTTTGGGCACACTCGGGGCGGCATCTGGGAGACGGTTCACCCAGGCAATCAGGAATACCTGAAAGGCGACCGGGTGCCTCGCCCACAGGGTGGCGGCGGCGGCTCGGGCCGTGGTCAGGCCGGCAACAGCGACGAGATGACCGAGGATGATTTCGTCTTCGAACTCTCGCGCGAAGAGTTCATGAATTATTTCTTCGAGGATCTGGAGCTCCCCAATCTGGTCAAGACCCAGCTGGCCTCGGCCACCGAGTTCAAGCAGCACCGAGCCGGCTTTACCATTTCCGGCACCCCGTCGAATATCCATGTGCTACGTTCGCTACGCGGCGCCTTGGGGCGCCGGATCGCGGTTGGAGGCACCCCAAAGAAGCGCCTGAAGGAAGCGGAAGAAGAGCTGGCCTTGTTGCTTGACGAGGTAGGCGAGGATGATCCACGCGTGGTGGCACTAAGGCAGGAAATCCATCACATCAAGGTGCGGCTGCTCGCCATACCCTTCATCGACCCGATCGACCTGCGCTATTCGAATCGCGTCAAGCTCCCCAAGCCGACCAGCCAGGCGGTAATGTTTTGCGTGATGGATGTGTCTGGCTCGATGGATGAGAACAAGAAGGATATTGCCAAGCGCTTCTTCATTCTGCTCTACCTGTTCCTGACACGTGCCTACGACAAGATCGAGGTCGTATTCATCCGCCATCACACCTCGGCCGCCGAAGTCGATGAGAACGAGTTCTTCCACTCGCGCGAATCCGGCGGTACGGTGGTGTCAAGCGCGCTGCATCTGCTGACCAAGGTCATCCGCGAGCGCTACGCCAAATCCGACTGGAATGTATATGTTGCCCAGGCATCGGATGGCGACAACTGGGACAGTGATTCCGTCACCTGCCGCGAGTTACTGACCAATACCATCATGGACCTGGTCCAGTACTTCGCCTATGTCGAGATCACCGATGGCCAGCCACAGAATCTTTGGGAGGAATACACCCAGGTTGCAGATTACCACCCGCATTTCGCGATGCAGAAAATCGAGTCGCCGGCAGACATTTACCCGGTGTTCCGCGAACTCTTCAAAAAGCAGCCGAAATGACACGATCAAAAAAGCTCGTCAAGGCGCAACGCCTGCCGGATCAATCCGAATGGACATTTGAACTGCTGGAGCAGGCGCATCAGCAAATTCGTCGTGTAGCCGAGCGCTACGGCCTCGACACCTATCCCAATCAACTCGAGGTGATCACCGCGGAACAGATGATCGATGCCTACACCTCGGTTGGCATGCCGGTCAGCTATCACCACTGGTCTTTCGGCAAGCATTTCCTGTCCACCGAAAAAGGCTACCGCCGTGGCCAGATGGGGCTGGCCTATGAAATCGTGATCAATTCTAACCCTTGCATCGCCTACCTGATGGAGGAGAACTCGCTGACGATGCAGGCCTTGGTGATCGCGCACGCCAGCTATGGCCACAATTCGTTTTTCAAGGGCAACTACCTGTTCCGCACCTGGACGGATGCCGACGCCATCATCGACTACATGGTGTTCGCCAAGAATTACATCGCCGAGTGCGAACAACGCTATGGCGTCGACGCCCTCGAAGAGCTGCTCGACTCATGCCACGCCCTGCAGAATTACGGGGTGGACCGCTACAAGCGGCCGGCAAAGCTGTCGCTGGCGCAAGAGCGTGCGCGCCAGAAGGAGCGCGAGGAGTACCAGCAGACCCAGGTCAACGAGCTGTGGCGCACCCTGCCGCGACACGCCGAGGAAATCGCGAACAATATGCCCATGCGATTCCCAGCCGAACCGCAGGAGAATCTGCTCTACTTCATCGAAAAATTCGCCCCGCTGCTGGAGCCCTGGCAGCGCGAGGTGGTGCGCATCGTGCGCAAGATCGGCCAGTATTTCTACCCGCAGCGCCAAACCCAGGTGATGAATGAAGGCTGGGCCACGTTCTGGCACTACACCATCCTGAATACCCTGTACGACGAAGGGGTTGTCAGCGACGGCTTCATGATGGAATTTCTGCAAAGCCATACCAATGTGGTGTACCAGCCCCCCGTCACCAGCCCCTACTACAGCGGTATCAATCCTTATGCACTAGGCTTTGCAATGATGCGGGACATTCGCCGCATCTGCGAAGCGCCGACGGAAGAAGACCGCTACTGGTTCCCGGACATCGCAGGCAGCGACTGGCTCAAGACGCTGGATTTCGCCATGCGCAATTTCAAGGACGAGAGCTTCATTGCCCAGTTCCTCTCCCCCAAGCTGATCCGCGATTTCCACTTCTTCTCGGTGCTGGACGACGATGCCGAAGATCAGCTGGCGATCTCGGCCATTCATGACGAAGATGGTTACCGTTACATCCGCCAGAAACTGGCCGACCAGTACAACCTGGGCAATCGCGAACCCAATATCCAAGTATGGTCGGTCAACACGCATGGTGACCGCGCGCTCACCTTGCGCCATACCCAGTTCCAGCGCAGACCCTTGAGCAACCAGACGGACGAAGTACTGAAACACGTGGCCAGGCTGTGGGGCTTCGATGTGAACCTCGAAGCTGTCGACCCACAGGGCAAGATCACGCAGCGATATGAGTGCCATCGCGAGAAACGCGGCAGTCATTGAGGCGGCCCGACGACCCCAAAAAAACCCGCAGGTGCGATACCTGCGGTTTTTTCATTCCTTGCGCTGGAGCGCCTCACGTGCCTTACGTAACTCGCTCTTTCGCACCTCGTCCAGTTCCGGGTAATGAAGGTCGAGCCCGGTCAGCGAGTCGAGTATCACACTGGCGACGGCAATGCGTGTGAACCATTTGTTGTCGGCAGGCACCACATACCACGGCGCATAGTCGGTCGCCGTATTGCGGATCATGTCCTGATAGGCCGCCATGTAGTGGTCCCAGTGATCTCGCTCGGCCGCATCGGCGGCCGAAAACTTCCAATGCTTGTCCGGATTGTCCAGGCGCTCAAGAAAGCGTTTCTTCTGTTCGGCTTTCGAGACATTGAGAAAGAACTTGCGGATCAGCACACCGTTGCGCGACAGGTAACGCTCGATGTGGCGAATATCCTCGTAGCGCTCATGCCAGAGATTGTCGGTGACGAGCCCTGCCGGTAGTTTCTGTTGTTGCAGCAGGTGCTGGTGCACCTTCACGATCAGCACTTCTTCGTAGTAAGAACGGTTGAAGATGCCGATGCGGCCGCGCTCGGGCATGTTGCGCATGCAACGCCACATGTAGTCGTGGTCGAGTTCTTCTGCCGACGGGGCCTTGAATGAAAAGACCTGGCAGCCGGCTGGATCGATCCCCGACATCACGTGGCGGATGGCGCCATCCTTGCCCGCGGCGTCCATCGCCTGGAATATCAGCAAGACGGCCCAACAATCCTGCGAGTACAGGCGCTGCTGAAGCTCGCTCAGCACCAGGATGCCCTGCTGCAGCAAATCCTTGCTCAGCGGCTTCTCTTCGGCGCCCAGCCCGCCCGTGTCGGCGGGGTCCCAGTCTTTGAGCTTGAAGCCGGCGCCATCACTGACACGCAGCGGTTTGGCGAGCTTGTGGGCAATATCAAGCAGTGCGCGGTGGTCTTTCAGGGGGTCTGGCATGGGCTTGCGCTCCGCGGTGATGAACAGTCGTCATCATCATTATGGAAAAGCCCGCCAGGCTTAGCCAGCCCGGCATCAGCGCTGAATACTGCGACGCAGCGATTCGTATTGATTGATGCCAAGCCCAAGCAGGATCAGCACCGTGCCAAGCCAGACGGCTGGGTCGATCGCCTCGTGGTTGAATGCGCTGCCAAGCAACAAGGCGGTGACAGGCGTGATCAGCTGGATCAACGCCACCCGGCTGGCAGGCAGATGCCTGAGCAGGTAGAAAAACAGGCTGAAACCCGCAACCGAGGCGACGGTCGACATATAGGCGATGGCGGCGATGGTTCGCACCGGGACCACTGCCGGCACACCTCCGCCAAACAGCCACCAGCTGACAAGATAGAGCGGCAACGCCAGCGTGAGCGACCCGGCGGTGATGGCAAAGGGGTCGTGTGCTCCGCCGATACGCTTCACCCAGACAGTACTCAGCGCCTGTATCAGCGCACCGACGAGAACCCCGCCTACGGCCAGCGCGGCTTGTGGGCCAACCAGCAAGGACGAGCGATTGATCACCGCCAACCCGATGAGCCCCATGATCAGTCCCAGCAATTTTTGCCGCGAGAATCGCTCCGCCAGCCACCAGGAGGCAAACAGCCCGGTCCAGATCGGCCCCGTGCCGTAGAGCACCGCGATCAGCCCTGACGGCACATACTGGGCCCCCCAGTAGGTCAGCATCATCGAGCAGTATTGCAGCACCCCTGCGGCGAAATAGGTCTCCAGCGCGCGCTTGTCGTGCGGGATACTGACTTTCAGCAAACGGCACAGCACGAGCGTCAGCGCCAGTGCGATCGACATGCGGCTGGCGACGCCAGACAGGAAGCCGACACTATCCACACTCCAGCGGATGCCGAGCGCGGTGGTGGACCAGATAAAGATGATGGCGAAGTAAGCGGGGCCGACGGGCATGGCGGGCTAGGATACGGCCAGCGTTGCAGGCAAGCAAGCGCGGCCCGGTTGCAGAGACGTCGGAATCAGGCATGAAAAAGCCACAGGGGGTGCCTGTGGCCTGTGAGCACCCTCCTCCAGCTGGTGGCCGGTGGCAGCGCAATGCAATACGTTGGGCCGGATTGTCCGCCTACTATCTGGCCGTGTCAATTGCACACAAACGATATATTTTTGCGGTTTCGCGCGTATTCGAACCGGCTTTCCCGGGCAATTGCTGGATTCCGCAGCGCTCGCCTTCCACTCTCATTCAACAGGAGGCCGCGGCGGGCCCTCATTGGGCGGCGGAAGTGGCAGCAGGGCGCGCTGCTCCGGTGTCAGGCCGCGCATAAACTGTTCGCGCTGCTGTTTGCGTTGTTGCAGATAGCCGCGTATCTGCTCACGCACATCGGGCGACAGGTTGTCGAAGAACTGCTTGCGCTGCTCCGGGGCCAACTCGTTCTTGTGGCGCCACTGCTCGCGCTGCTCCGGCGTCAGTGCCTGCAATATGCGGTCATGCGTATCGCGATCGCGCTGCATCTGCGCGCGCGCCTGCTCCCGTTGATCCGGGCTCAGGCTGTCGAAAAAGGCCCGATGCTCCGCTTCGCGCCTCGCCTGCATCTGCTCCCGCAAGGCGTCGAGCTTTTCCGGCGGTAAGCCGCTCCGCCCCGCCTGCTCGCGCCACTTCGCGCGCGCATCCCATCTCTCGCGCAAGTCGTTGGCCTCGTCAGGCGTCAGCTTGCCGTCCTTGAGCGCCCGCTCGAGCCTGCGTTCCCTGTGCTGACGCTGCTGATTCGCCTCGTCATCCTGAACGATCGGCCGCAGCGCGCCAACTGGCGGGCCAGCCACGGCATGGCCTGCCATGGCGGCCAGCAGCAAGGCTGCAGCACAAGGGAGGGAAATGATTGATGGCCATGCCATCGCCTTACGTTTCACGGTTTAACGCTTCTCCGCATCATGCTTTTCCGTATAGATATCGTGGCTGAACTGGTTGAGATCCTGGCGTAAGTCCTTGCGCTCCGCTACGTTAAGCTTGCCATCAGCGCGGTAGGCCTGCTGTTCGGTATGAATGGCGCGGCGCTCCTGGCGCAACGATTGCACCTCGGTCCTGGTCAGCTCCCCGCTTGCGACTCCCTGCGCGATACGCCGATCGTCCCGGTGCTCCTCGTGATGGAGTGGCCCGGCAACGGCGCTGAGCGTCAACCCGGCAAATAGCGACGTGGCGATGATAGCGGTAAATTTATTCATATTGTCCTCCATTTCAACGTTACTCCGATGGCTTGTCCCCGGTGTTGCCTGGCCGACCCCAGTTGTAAATATCTGTGTCGGGGGCAAGCCTGCCGCTCGCAGGCCCGACAGAGCCAGCCGGCGAGAGGCTCCAGTTTCACGGCTCGCTGTAAAACCGATGTTTGCAAAATGGGGAGGATTGTAAAAATCCCGCATGCCATCGCGCTTGCGATACAGCTTTTAACAAATCGCCCCACGCCATCTGCGGTCGGGCTTGCTACACTTTTGGACATGGATACGAACAAGAAACGCATACTGATCATCGATGACGATCCGCGCCTGCGGGAATTGCTGTTGCGCTACCTGACGGAACAAGGCTTCGATGCCGACGCCTATGCCGATGGCAGCCAGCTCGATAAACGCCTGCAGCGCAATCGCCCCCACCTGCTCGTGCTCGACCTGATGCTGCCCGGCGAGGACGGGCTGTCGATCTGTCGCCGCCTGCGCGCGCAGCAGGACAGCCTGCCGATCCTGATGCTGACGGCAAAAGGTGACGACATCGACCGCATCATCGGCCTCGAGATGGGCGCTGACGACTACCTGGCCAAGCCCTTCAACCCACGCGAGCTGGTCGCACGCATCAACGCCATCCTGCGGCGGCAATCCAATCTGCCAGCACTGGCGGCGGCCTACAACAGCGACGAAGTGTATGAATTCGCCGATTTCGTGCTCGACGCCGGCAGCCGCAAGCTGACCCGTGCCGACCAGGACATCCCGCTCACCCATGCCGAGTTCTCCATCCTCAAGGTGCTGGCGATGCACCCACGCCACCCGCTGTCGCGCGAACGCTTGATGGAGCTGGCGCGCGGCAAGGAGCACGAGGCCTTCGACCGCTCGATCGATGTCCAGGTGTCGCGCATTCGCAAACTGATCGAGGATAACCCGGCCGAGCCTCGCTTCATCCAGACCGTCTGGGGCTTCGGCTACGTGTTCGTGCCCGACGGCGGCGCGCGGTGACTTGGCTGCCGCGCCTTCTTCCCGGCACCTTGTTCGGCCGGTTGGCGTTGCTGGTCGTCGGGCTCGTGATTGTGAGCCAGGTCTTCACGCTCGGGCTGCTGGGCTACAGCCGGGCCCAGCTCGTCGCCCGGCAGTTGTCCGAACAGGCGATCGATGCGCTGGCCGAGCTCGAATCGGCGCTGGACCAGGCCTCTGCGGACGAGCGGGCGGTGTATCTCGATCTGTACAACCGTCCCTATTCGATCAACCTGTTGCCAGTCGCCACTGCCCACCCACCGCACCAGACGCCGGACGCAGACCGTTTTGCCGGCTTTCTGGCTGAGCGGCTGGTGGCGGACCACGTCTCGTTCACCGATGCGCGCTTCCAGAACACGCCCAAGCGCGTGCTGTGGATCAAGGTATCGATGCTCGGCGACTGGTACTGGCTGACCGTCCCGCTCGGCGAGGACGGCGGCCAGCTGCGCTGGACCTTTCTTGCTGCCGTGCTCGGTTTTGGCGTCGTGGCGCTGGCTGCGGCCTTTGTCTTTGCCTGGTATCTGAACCGCCCGCTCAAGCGTCTGGCCGAAGCAGCCCGGCAGCTGGCTCAGGGGCAATACCCCGAGCGGCTATCCGAACGGGGTGTGAAGGAAACCCGTACGCTGGCACAGAGCTTCAATCGCATGTCGACGGCACTGGAACAGGCCGAAAGCGATCGCCGCATCATGCTGGCGGGCATCTCGCACGATGTGCGCACCCCCTTGACTCGCCTTCGCCTTGGCGTGGAGATGATGAGCGACGACAGCCTGCGTGACGGCATGCTGACCGATCTTGGCGATATCGAACGCATCGTGAGGCAGTTCCGCGATTTCATTGGCGGAGAGCCGGAAGAAGCCGTCGATGCGACCGATCTCAATGTGCTCGTCAACGACGTCTGCCAACGCTACCGCCGTGAAGGCGTTCCCATCGACACCCGGCTGGTGGGCGACCTGCCGTTGCTGACGGCACGCCCCTTGTCGATGCAGCGTCTGCTCAGCAATCTGATCGACAATGCGCGCCGCTACGGCTCACCGCCGCTTGAGCTATCCACCGGGCAGGCAGCCGGCCGGGTCTGGCTCGCGGTGCGCGACCATGGCCCGGGGGTGCCCGAGGATTCGATCTCGCAGCTCACCCAGCCCTTCGTCCGCCTCGACCCCGCTCGCCAGGCCGATGGTGGCAGCGGGCTCGGCCTGGCCATTGTCCAACGGATCGTCGATGCCCATGGCGCCACGCTGCTGCTGCACAATCATGCCGAGGGCGGGTTCGAGGCACGCGTCACATTTTGATTTGCACAAAAAACGCAAAACGCCTAACATTAAACGGCAAATTGCGTACCCATCATATTCTGTACACCATGAGCCAGTACACCACCCAAACCCTCTCTGAGCCAGCAGCCGTTTATGCGGCTGACGATTACTCTCGTGTGGCCGAATTGCTCTCAGTCGAATTCAGCGACGAGCTGAACGTGGCCGAACAGATCGTCGCCGGGCTGCCTATCGCCGCAGTCAACACCCTCACCGCCGCCGGCATCAAGCGCAGCGAGATAAGCGATCTGGTCGCCCCCGCACGCACCTTGCAGCATCGCCAGAGCAAGGGCGAGCCATTGAGCCCGGAAGAAAGCGAGCGCGCGCTGCGGCTGGCACGTGTCATCGCTCAGGCCGAAACGGTGTGGGGTGACCACGATGCCGCCCTGGCCTGGCTCAGAAAGCCGCTTCGCCGCTTTGCCGGCAAGACGCCGCTGGACATGCTGCATACCGATGTCGGCGCACGCCTCGTCGAGCATTACCTGATCCAGATCGACGAAGGTTACGCAGCCTGACTCCCACCCACTCAGCCTTGACCCTGTGGCGTATCAGCAACCATGCCGATCTGGCCGGCACCGGCGGGCTGCTGGGTGCTGCACGCTGGCACAGCCAGGGGCGTCCCATCGTCTACCTCGCGACGTCGCCCGCCAGCGCCTTGCTCGAGATACTGGTCCACCTCGAGCTCGATTCCCCGCGCGCGCTGCCCAAGGCCTACCAGCTGCTGCAGATCGACGTGCCGCCGCAAGTCAGCCGGCTCGATCTCGATCCGTCGATACTGACCGACGACTGGGACAGGCAGGCCCTGCTCACCCGCCGCATCGGCGACCGCTGGCTGCGCGACCATGCCTCTGCTCTGCTGCATGTGCCAAGCGCCATCGTGCCGCACACGCACAATGTGCTGTTCAACCCGCTTCATCCCGACGCGCGCGGTTGCCGCGTCGTTGCATCAGCCCGTTATCCCTTCGATCCACGCCTGTTTCGCAGCTGAACGGCACCGCCGGGCGCCCGCCAACGGCATGGCACTCACCTTGCCCGCGCCCCGTCTCGTCGGCCTTGTAGCCGCAAAGGGCCGAGGGCCCGCTGTGCTAGAATTGCCGCTTTTTCCGGCCCGTTTCACCTCATGCCCAGCACGTTGTCCGAACTTCGCTCCCGTCTCGATTCCTGTCTGCAGAAAGACCGGCCCAACCTGCGCCGGCGCCTGCGCGAGCTCGATGCACGGCTCAAGCAAGGCAAGCCGTCCGACCGCATGCACGAGGAGCTGGAAACCGCCATCGGCCACTCGCTCGACGGCTATCGGCGGCGCTTGGCAACCCTGCCGCGCCCGGCCTTCGACGACTTTCTGCCCGTCAACCAGCGGCTCGACGAGATTCGCACAGCCATCCAGCAACATCAGGTCGTCATCGTGTGTGGCGAAACGGGCTCGGGCAAGACCACGCAGCTACCCAAGATCTGCCTCGACCTCGGGCGTGGCGTCGCCGGCCTGATCGGCCATACCCAGCCGCGCCGCATCGCCGCGCGCTCAGTGGCATCGCGCATCGCGCAGGAACTCAGCTCGCCGCTCGGCGAGGCGGTCGGCTACAAGGTGCGCTTCAATGACAAGATCAGCGAGCGCAACCACATCAAGCTGATGACCGACGGCATTCTGCTCGCCGAGACACAGGGCGACCGCTTTCTCAACGCCTACGACACGATCATCATCGACGAGGCGCACGAGCGCAGCCTCAATATCGACTTCCTGCTCGGCTACCTGAAGCAGCTGCTGCCGCGCCGGCCCGACCTGAAGGTGATCGTCACCTCGGCCACCATCGACGCCGAACGCTTCAGCCAGCACTTCAACGGTGCACCGGTGATCGAAGTCTCGGGCCGCACCTACCCGGTCGAGGTACGCTACCGCGCCTTGCAGACCAAGGACGAGGACGACCGCGAGGAAGACATGGAAGAAGCCATCGTCGACGCGGTGGACGAGCTGATGCGCGAGGGTGGCGGCGACATCCTCGTCTTCCTGCCCGGTGAGCGAGAGATCCGCGATACCGCGGAGCATCTGCGCAAGCATGCGATGCGTGGCGTCGAGGTGCTGCCGCTGTTTGCGCGCCTCAGCGTCGAGGACCAGCAGCGCATCTTCAAGCCGTCCGGCGCACGCCGCATCGTGCTGGCTACCAACGTCGCGGAGACCTCGCTGACCGTCCCCGGCATCCGTTACGTGATCGACACGGGGCTCGCGCGCATCAACCGCTACAGCCCGCGCGGCAAGGTCACGCAGTTGCAGATCGAGAAGATCAGCCAGGCCAGCGCCCGCCAGCGTGCCGGCCGTTGTGGCCGGGTGGCGGAAGGCATCTGCGTGCGGCTCTACGACGAGGACGACTTCAATGCCCGCCCGCCGTTCTCGGATCCTGAGATCCTGCGCTCGTCGCTCGCCAACGTCATCCTGCGCATGGAGGCGCTCAAGCTCGGCGAGGTCGAGGCGTTCCCGTTCATCGAGCCGCCCTCGTCGCGCCAGATCGCCGATGGCTACCAGCTGCTGCAGGAGCTCGGCGCGGTCGACGAACAACGCCGCCTGACCCCACTCGGCAGCGAGCTTGCCAAGTTACCGGTCGACCCGAAAATCGGCCGCATGCTGATCGCGGGCCGCGACGAGCATTGCCTCGCCGAAATACTCACCATCGCCTCCGGCCTGTCGATCCAGGACCCGCGCGAGCGCCCCTACGAGGCGCGCGAGGCTGTCGACCGCGCCCAGGCACGCTTTGCCGACGAGCGGTCGGATTTCCTGGCCTACCTCAAGCTGTGGGACTTCTTCGATGAGGCCTTCAAGCACAAGAAGTCGAACAAGCAGCTGATCAATCTGTGCCACGAGCATTTCCTGTCGCACCTGCGCCTGCGCGAGTGGCGCGAGCTGCATGCCCAGCTGGCCGGTATCGTGGCCGACATGGGCTACCGCCTCAACGACAAGCCGGCCACCTACGAACAGCTGCACAAGGCCCTGCTGTCGGGCCTGCTGGGCAATCTGGGCATGAAGCAGCAAGAGGACGAGCAATACCTGGGCGCACGCGGCATCAAGTTCAGCATCTTCCCCGGCTCGGGGCTGAAGAAGTCACGGCCGAAATGGGTACTGACCGCCGAGCTGGTCGAGACCACCAAGCTCTACGCGCGCTGTGTAGCCAAAATCGAGCCGGAATGGGTCGAGCCGGTCGCCGGCAGCCTGTGCAAGAGCCACTACTACGAGCCGCATTGGGAGAAGGACCGCGGCGAAGTGGTGGCGTGGGAACGCGTCACGCTCTACGGCCTGCCTATCGTGCCGCGCCGTAATGTGTCCTATGGCCGCATCAACCCGCAGGAGGCACGCGAGCTGTTCATCCGCGAGGGGCTGGCGACGTTCCAGCTGATCACGCGAGGCGGCTTCTACCAGCACAACCAGCACCTGATCCGCGACATCGAGCAGCTCGAACACAAGGCCCGTCGGCCCGATGTGCTGGTGGATGACGAACAGATCTTCGCCTTCTACGACGCGCTGATCCCGGCCGACATCTGCACCGCAGCCGGCTTCGAGGCCTGGCGCGAGCAGGCAGAAAAACAGCAGCCCAAGCTGCTGTGGATGACGCGCGAGGCCTTGATGCGCCACGGCGCCAACCAGGTCACGGCCGATCTCTACCCCGAGGCGATGGACATCAATGGCGTGCGCCTGCCACTGCGCTACCGCTTCGAGCCCGGCCACGCACTCGACGGCGTCACCATCAGCGTGCCGCTGGCCTTGCTCAACCAGCTCGAGCCCGAACAGTTCGACTGGCTGGTGCCGGGCATGTTGCGCGAGAAGCTCGCCAGCCTGATCAAATCGCTGCCCAAGGCGATACGCCGCAACTGCGTGCCGGTACCCGACTTCGTTACCGCCGCGATGACGTCAATGAAAATCGGCGACGGCCCGCTGCTCGATGCCTTCGGTGCCTACGTCCAGCAGCGCACCGGGCAGAGCGTGGTGCATGGCGACTGGAATCTGGCGGAGCTGTCGCCTCACAGCTTCATGAATTACCGCATCGTCGACGACGCCAGGAACGAGCTGGCGATGGGCCGCGACCTCAACGCGCTGAAAGCGCAGCTCGGCCAGGCGGCGCAGCTCACCTTCCGTGACAATGCCCCGTCGATCGAGCGCGAAGGCATCACCAAATGGGATGTCGGCGACCTGCCCGAGAAGATCACCTTCAACAAGGGCAAGCAGCAGCTGACCGGCTATCCCGCGCTCGAGGATAACGGCGAGTCGGTCGCGATCCGCCTGTTCGACACCGAACTCGAGGCACAGGCCGCCATGCGTGCCGGCGTGCGGCGGCTGATGAGGCTGGAGCTCAAGGAGCAGATGAAGCAGCTGGAGAAATCACTGCCTAATTTCACGCAGATCGCCATGCAGCTGCGTGCCGTCGCCAATGCCGACGACCTCAGGGACGATGTGCTGCTCGCCATCACCGACCGTGCCTTCATCGGCGATGAAGACCTGCCGCGCAACGACAAGGCCTTCACAGAGCTGCGCCAGAAGGCCAAGACGCGCCTGCCGGCCGTGACGCAGGGCGCGATGCAGTTGCTTGGACAGATCGCCACCGAATACCAGCAGAATGTGCTCAAGCTCGCCGGCAACCAAAAACCGATGGCCGAGCTGCGCGAGCAGATGCAGCGGCTCGTGTACAAGGGCTTTTTCCACGCGACTCCGTGGGCGCAGCTCGCCCATCTGCCGCGCTACCTCAAGGCCTTGCGCGTCAGGCTCGAAAAATACGCCAATGCCCAGGCACGCGACCAGCAGCGCAGCGCCGAGGTCAACGAGCTATGGGCGCGCTACCTGCAGCGGCAGGAGCGCAACCGCAAGAACGGCGTGGATCAACCCAAGCTCGAAGACTTCCGCTGGCTGATCGAGGAGCTGCGTGTGTCACTGTTCGCTCAAGAGCTCAAGACCCCCTTCCCGGTATCGCTGAAGCGCCTCAACAAATTCTGGGATGACGAATTAGGCCGTTGAGCAAGGCGGCGGCCAGGCCCGCGAACGCTTGTAAAATCGGCCTCTCGGGCTAAGATTGACATATATCCTGGCGTAGTGTGCTTGCGCGCCCGATAAGCTTCGCCACCGACCGATGAACGAACGGCATGACCGGACCAGAGCGATAACGACAATGCTTGAACGATTTTTCCAGCGCCGCAGCAGCAAATCCACCCCAGCCGAAGACCGTGCAAGCTTCGAGAAACTCAACTCGATCTCGCCACTGATCAACGAGCCGGACGAGCACCAGGACGAACCGGCACTCTCGATCAACGGTCAGTTGCGTGAAGAACGCGCGTTTCTGTGCCGCGAGGCCGTACTGGATCGGGACCAGCGCGTGGCCGGCTACGAATTCATGCTGCACCGTTCGCTGACCCAGCGCGTCAAGCTGCAGACCAGCGCCATCGCCCGTCTGTACGACATCGCCCTGATCGCCCACATGCTGGCTGTGGGTATCGATCGCCTGCTCGGCAAGCGCATGGCCTTCATCCCCTTGTTTGCGCTCGAATCGCTGAACGACAAGGGCATCGACGATCTTTCCGCCGCACATTGCGTGCTGAGCTTCGATTTTGAACTGTTCCGCGCCACCCCATTCGAGGATGTTCGCGCACGCATCACCGACCTGCGCCAACGCGGTTTCCGTATCTGCGCGGTGTTCGACGGCCGTTTCGAGCTCGCCGATCTGGAGGTCTACCAGCAGGTCGATTTTCTGGCAATCGACCTGAGCCGCCCGACCGACACCGACATCGCCTCGCCGATCGGCGCCATTCTGGGCGAGCGGCCGGCGATCCAGTTGCTGGCCAAGAACATCGTCCTGCACGAAGAATTCAATGCCGTTTACGACAGTGCGGCGTTGAGCCAGCAGGTCCAGTATTTCCAGGGGCCATTCGTCACCTCGCGCGAGCCGTGGGAAGACAAGCCGATCGAGGCCAGCAAGCTGCGCATCATCGAACTGCTGAACAAGGTGAAACAGGAGGTCGACAGCACCGCCATCGCCGACACGTTACGGCGCGACCCGGTGCTGCTGTACAAGCTGCTGCGCTTCGTCAACAGTCCGCTCACTGGGCTGCGCGCCAAGGTCGAGACGCCGGAACAGGCGGTGATGGTGATCGGCCGCGACAAGCTCTATGGCTGGCTATCGCTGCTGCTGTTTGTCTCGGGCGAAGATCTGGGTGAGGAGTTCGCGCTGCTCGACAATGCGCTGATCCGGGCCCGCTTCATGGAACAGATCGGTAAGCCCAGCCTGGGCGAGGCACAATCGACCACCCTGTTCCTGACGGGAATCTTTTCGCTGCTCGACGTGTTGCTGAAACAGCCAATGCATCGCGCCCTGGGCTACCTCAATCTGCCGCAGGATGTGGTGGATGCCCTGTTGCACGACAGCGGCCCGTGTTTCGCCTACCTGCAGCTGGCCATCGCCTGCGAAAATGCAACGCCGAAAGAACTGGCTGCGCTTGCCGGGCCACTCACGCTGACGGAGCAGGATGTCAACCGGGAGCACATCGAGGCAATCGTCTGGGCCAATCGCTTCGAGGACGAATAAACCCTGACCGGGGCTACCGGCCGTCACTCAACGTCCGCGTTTGGCCGGCTTGTGGCGGGCTTGGGACTGAGCATGCCGCTTGCCCACGACAGTTGATCTGGCTGGCTCTGGCGCCAGCGTTTCGGGGTGCTCATAGGCCTCACGCAGGCGGTGGGCCAGTAGATTGACAGCCATCGCGTAATTGACGCTACGGTTGTAGCGCGTAATCGCGTAGAAGTTGCCGAGTCCAAGCCAGTATTCGTTCACACCGGGCTCGGTTTCCAGCATGAACAGCACGGCCTTGTCGCCCATGGGCAGCGCTTCCACCGGCTTCACCCCACGTTCGGCCAACTCCGCC
The DNA here is from genome assembly GCF_040812015.1 of Chitinivorax sp. PXF-14. NCBI lineage: Bacteria > Pseudomonadati > Pseudomonadota > Betaproteobacteria > Chitinivorax > Chitinivorax sp. PXF-14. Next base: position 159,886 of record NZ_JBFNXJ010000013.1, read on the forward strand.
ACGCTGTAGTGCAGGTTGAATTTGTCGGCCAGCAAGGCCGCCACCTGGTCGCCTTCTGCCTCGGCCCTGACCGCTACCGGGGCATCAGCCTGCCAGCCATATTTCTTGAAGTAGTAAGCCACGCTGCCGATCGCATCGGCCGGGTTGCGCCAGATATCACGCTGACCATCGGCATCGAAATCGACGGCAAACTCGCGGAAGCTGGCTGGCATGAACTGCGGCATGCCCAATGCGCCGGCATAGCTGCTCTTGAAGTCGAGCGGGTCCCGGTTTTCCTCGCGGGCGAGCAGCAGGAAGTTTTCCAGCTGCTCCTTGAAATAGTCCGCGCGACGCGGGTAATCAAAAGCGATGGTGCTCAATGCGTCGATGGCGCGGAAACCGCCGGCATTGCGCCCATAGCCCGTTTCCACCCCCAGGATGGCCACTACGTATTCGGGCGCCACGCCGTACTCGGCACGGGCCTTGTCCAGCCAAGCCTTGTGTTGACGCCAGAAAGCGATCCCTTCGCGCGTCTTGTGCTCATTCAGGAAATTACCCTGGAACTGGTACCACGGGCGCGACGTCGCCGGTTTGTCCAGCGCGGCGATGATCGACGGCTTGATCTGCACGGCGCCAAACAGATCCTGCAGCCAGGTCCGTTCGAAACCGTGGCGCTCGACCATCTGCTCGATAAAGGCCCGCACGTCGTCGCGCTCGCTCAGGCTGCCATCGTTGCCGCCATCGCCTCTGGCCGGCGCTAAGACGCAAACAAATATCAGGAAAGGGAGTAGGTAACGATTCAGGAGGGAGTGCGTCATGCGGCGCCAGTGCTGGTTTTTACGCTATTATGGCACGATGATTTCAAGCAAGCAGCTACGTTTGGCACGCTTGGCGATGGGCTGGGGCTGGCTCGCTCTCGTGTGCTACGGCTCGTTGACCCCAAGCCCGCCCCAGATCGACATCAGCAATTTCGACAAGGTCGAACATTTCACCGCCTATGCCTTCCCGATGTTCTGGTTCGCCCTGCTCTACCCCGGGCTCGGGCGGCGGCTCACGATCGCCGGGCTGCTGGTCGGCATGGGCGTCGCCATCGAGTTCCTGCAGGGCATGACGCCGTATCGCACCTACGACACCATGGACATGCTCGCCAACAGCACCGGTGTGGCCATTGGCTGGTTGCTGGTGCAGTCACGGCTGGGAATATGGGTGGAATGCGTACTGCGGCTCGCCACAAAAAACTGAGCCCTGCATCTGCAGGGCTCGTTCGGCGCCACGCCAAGTGCGGGCTTACTCGTTACGATCAAGCTCGTTGAACTTGTCTTTCACCGTGGCCCACTGCTCGTGGTCGGGCAGCGGATCTTTCTTCTCGACGATCACAGTCCACTTCGGGTTCTTCGACAGATCGCGGTTCAGGTCGATATAGTGCTCCTGCCCCGCAGGCACATCGTCTTCAGCGTAAATAGCCTCTACCGGGCACTCTGCGACACACAGCGTGCAGTCGATACACTCATCCGGGTCAATCACCAGGAAATTAGGGCCTTCGCGGAAACAATCCACCGGGCATACGTCGACGCAATCGGTGTATTTACACTTGATACAGGATTCGGTTACAACGTAGGTCATTGAGATTCCTTACATACGGCTAAGTCGGCGTCAGTGCTTGATTTTAGCAGAATCACCGCATCATGCGGCCGATTTCCTGATGCTTATGCCGCCCTCATTTGCCAGCCAGCCGCAGATGCCTTCTCCATCGCACAAACCGTATCGTGGCCGCTTTGCCCCGACGCCCTCCGGGCCACTGCACTTCGGCTCGCTCGTCGCAGCAGTCGGCAGCTACCTGGATGCCCGCGCGCGCAATGGCCAGTGGCTGCTCCGCGTCGAAGACATCGACCCGCCGCGCGAGCTCAAAGGCGCGGCTGACGACATATTGCGCACGCTGGAAGCTCACGGCTTCGAATGGGACGAAGAAGTCGTCTATCAAAGCCGACGCAACGCAGCTTACGCCGATGCGCTCGCCCGACTCGACGTCGCAGGCCTGACCTACGGCTGCGCCTGCACGCGCAAGGAAATCGCCGACTCGGCAACACGCGGAATCGAGGGCCTGGTCTACCCCGGCACCTGCCGCAACGGGCTTGCCACCGGGCGCACGCCACGTGCATGGCGGATCCGCGTCCCCGATGGGTCAATCCAGTTTGACGACCGGATTCAAGGGCCAGTCAGCCAGCAATTGGGCAGCGAGATCGGCGACTTCATCCTCAAGCGCGCCGACGGGCTGTACTCCTACCAACTCGCTGTGGTGGTGGACGACGCCGACGCGGGCATCACCGACATCGTGCGCGGCGCCGACCTCAAGCTCTCCACGCCACGCCAGATCTACCTGCAACACTGCCTTGGCGTGCCCACCCCGAGCTACGCCCACCTGCCGCTAGCGCTCAATCGCCAGGGAGACAAACTCTCCAAGCAGAACCTCGCCAAGCCGCTCGACGCCGCCCGTGCAGCCGCTTCGCTGGCTGACGCACTGCGCTTTCTCGGCATGCAGCCACCACTCGACGCCAACCTGGCCGACCTACCCAGTTTGTGGCAATGGGCAATCGCCAACTGGGACATCAGGCAGGTTCCCACCGGCGACACAGCCAGCAAGCCCGACTATGATGACGCCACCCAAGCCCGGGCCATCTAGCAATCAAATCAAAAAAGCGTTGACACGCGCCACATGCCAGCATAGAATGCGCGCCTTCCTCGTTGCCCAGCAGCGTGGAAACGTAGCGTCCCCATCGTCTAGAGGCCTAGGACACCGCCCTTTCACGGCGATAACCGGGGTTCGAATCCCCGTGGGGACGCCACACCTCCGCAGCAAGACATAGCCTCAATGTCCCCATCGTCTAGAGGCCTAGGACACCGCCCTTTCACGGCGATAACCGGGGTTCGAATCCCCGTGGGGACGCCATCTTAACCCCAGTGATCTTTTCGGTTGCTGGGTGCAAATGCAAGATGCCGTTTTTCAGCACGGCCTTTTCCACCACCGTTCGTACCAGCGCCTTGCGGTGCTTGATACCGCCCATCGCCAGATTGTGGCGAAACTCCTGAACATAACGTCTCAATGCCGCATCCGATAGGTCGATCGGGGTGGCGGTCATGAGCTTGGCTGCTGTTTGCCGTTTTGCCAGTGCCAGATGCTGTTCTTCCAGTTGATCCAGCCGCTCCAGAATCGGGCGCCGGTGCTTGACTTCGGTCAGCATGCCGGTCAGTTCGCAGATTTCCTTGTCCAGTGCCTTGAGTTCCTGCTGGGGTGCCTGCCCCTGGCTATCCTGGGTTTGCTGTACCGTACGCACCTGCTTCTCGATTTCAACACGTAAGGCGCTGAGGCTTTCCAACGTCACCAGTTTATCCAGGACCGCAGCCAGCACGGCTTGGTCGAGCGGGTCGCGTTTGATGCCACGCGCACCGCAAGACTGGCTGCAGCAGTAGTAACCGGCGTTACCTTCCATGCGGGCACTACAGCCGCAATGCAGCAGGCTGCCGAACAGATAGACGCTGCGGCGCTGCCGTGTCACCGCTTGGCTACGGCACTGCAGCTGATTCAGCAGCATGTGCGCTTCGTCTTCGGTGATCAGCGATTCGTGGGTGTTGCGCTCGATCATCCACAATGATCGGTTCCAGACATAACGCCCGACATAGAGCTCGTTACATAGGATGCCGCTGCCCTTGCGTCGATTGCCATAAATGCAGGAGACCGCCCAGGTGCCGCCTCTGGGCGCCGCTACGCCCATTTGGTTCAACTGATAGGCAATCGCTTGAACGCTCCAGCCATGGGCATATTGCTCGAAGATCCATGTCACCCAGCGAGCCTGTTCAGCGTCGACCTGGAGCTTGTGCCCCCCGTCAATAGGGACGGACCGATAGCCGAAAGACTTACCGCCCCCATGGAAACCGCGATCGACCCGCCCGGCAAGTCCGCGATGCGTTTTGTGCCGCAGATCGTCCAGATACAGCTCGTTGACCAGGCTGCGCACCTGCCGCATCACCTTGCGGCCGGCAAGCTCCGAGTCGTAACCGTCGGCACAACCTATGATGCGCACTCCACGATGCTCCAGTCGCCGGACAATACGCTCGCTCTCGACGAGGTCTCGCGACAGCCGGTCCAGACCTTCGACGATCAGGGTGC
>NZ_JBFNXJ010000014.1 GCF_040812015.1 Chitinivorax sp. PXF-14
ACCTGATCTAAACGGGCACCAGGCCCCCGCCGACGCGGGACCTGAGCGGGCGGGCGTGGCTCGCCCGCCATGCTTTTGATGGCGCCATTTCTCTTGACCATCGGCCAGCCGTACGGCAGAGCGTCGCAGACACAAGCAGTCGCCCATCACCCGAGGGAGGTGGGCATGCAATATTCGAGATGCAGGTCTGCCGGGGTTCTGTTCGGAATCCTGATTCAATCCGTTCACGCTCAGGATGTCTCGGTGCACTCGAGCGCGATCGCCGGCGTGGTGCGGGCAACAGCGCCCGTGGCGGCAACCCCGTCTGCACACAGGCTGCTGCGCTATGACGAGGATTAGCGCTATCTGCAGGACTTTGCCAACAGCAGCGACGTCTGGGGCCCCATCAAGTACACCTCGCAGGGGGGCACCGATGTATTCTGACGTTGCCGGGCTCGCCTGGCGACGCTTGCCAGAGGCCGGTTTGAAAACAATGACCGCGATACGGCGGCTCACAGGGAAGAACGATCATGAAAGCACTGCAATTTGCACAAACGGGCTCGCTGGATAATCTGTCGCTCGTCGACCTGCCCAGGCCAACGATCGCGGTCCATGAGGCCTTGGTCGAGGTGCATGCGGCCGGCCTCAACCCGAGTGACGTCAAGAATGTGCTGGGACGTTTCCCGTATACAACGCTACCGCGAATACCGGGGCGAGATTTTGCCGGCATCGTGGTTGAAGGACCGCAGGAATGGCTGGGCCAGCCAGTCTGGGGGACGGGCAACGAACTCGGATTTTCGCGTGATGGTAGCCACGCCAACTATCTGGCCCTCCCCGTCTCCGGCCTGTCGCGAAAACCCGCAGCCCTATCGTTTGCACAGGCTGCCGCATGTGGCGTCCCCTTCACCACCGCGCTGAATGCGCTCGACCGCGCCTGCGTAGGGGCCGGCACCAAGCTGTTGGTCATCGGCGCCGCCGGCGCGGTGGGTCGGGCTGCCGTCCAGCTGGCGCAATTACGCGGCGCGCAGGTCGTCGCGGCCGTTCGCCAGGAAAGCCAGCTGCAACGCTTGCAGCAGGAAGGCATGGAAACCTTGCTGCTAGGCGGCACAGCCGATCTGGCTACATCCGTAAAACAGCGCTATCCGCATGGGGCTGACGTCATTTTCGACACGACCGGCGCATGGCTCGCGGCCTCGGTCGAGGCCCTCGCCAGATTCGGGCGGATTGCGGTGATTGCCGCGCCGGCCGATGGCCACGTCAATGTACCGGTCCTGAATCTGTATCGTCGTGGCGGCAGCATCGTCGGCATCAATTCGCTGTTGTATGACTCGACTGACTGTGCGGCCATGCTCACGCAGCTGGCGGCGCATTTCGATAGCGGAAAACTGCAAGCCCCTGCCGATCTGCGATCGATACCGCTGGAACAAGGTCACGACGCTTATATGCTGACGGACACTGGTGGCGCGGCCAAGATCGTGCTCGACATCCATCGACCAGACCCGGACACGGCACACGGACGCTAGTCGTCAGGCACAGCCGCCATGCCCATGCGTGCAGTGCTTGGGGCAAGCCCCGTCCACCGCTTATAGGCCTGCGAGAACGTCGACAAGTCGCTGAAACCCAACGCGTCAGCTACCTCCGTCAAGCTGATGCGTTGGTTTGCCAGCAACTTGTCTGCCTTGGCCAGGCGCGAGGCAGCCAGCATTTCGCTGAACGATGTGCCCTCCATTTGCAGCCAGCGTTTGAGTGTTCGCTCGCTCGTGTTCAGCAGCTGGGCCATCCTGCCCAGGCTTGGGGGCCGGTTACTGGGCAGGTTGTCCAGATATTGGCGCACCAGTGCCGCCGTTCCCAGCTGCGACCGGCGCTGCTCGATCAGCTCGCCGCACATCTGTCTGCACATCGCCACCGTGACGGGGTTGGCTTGTGGCAGCTTCTGCTCCAGGTAGGCATGGCTGAACGACAGTACATTTGCCTTGGCGCCGAATTCCGGCACGATTCCAGAGACCAGCGGGGAAGGCGCTGCCCTTGGGATATCCGGGTAACGCAGCCGGAATGCACTCGGCTTGAAATCGCTGCCGGTCACATCGTGCAACAGCCGGCACGCCGCGCCCATGGCTCGTTCGACGACAAAACGCTGCACAGCCGGCTCAAGATCCCCTGGTGGGTCGAAGTAGAGGTTATCGAGATCGCCCTCGCGCTTGTGGGTGATGGCGGTGAATGCATAGGTGAGCGGAAGATACTGCTGGGCCAGCGCCAGCGCGTCGCCGCCGGTTGCACTGCACATCAATCCGTAGCCCAGAATGCCGTAGGCCGTGAGGTGGTATTGCAAGCCAACCTGCAGACCAAGGCCCGCCGACTGCTTCGATAGTTGCAACAGGTTCCCAATCACGATGAGCTCCTGTCCCGGTGCAACAGGGTGATTGGGATCGTTCAGTTGAGCCATGGCGAGCCGGCTTCCGGCCAGCAGCCTCGCCGGCTCTATCGCCAGGGTTGCGGCGAACTCGAGCAAGAGCCGCACACTGGCCGGCCCACGAGAGAAATCCCAGAAACTCATTTGTCGCATCCGTTCCAACTTGGCCCGATCACTAAAATTATCGGCCTGCCCCGGTATGGTGACAAGCGGGCTGTGGCCTCATGATTAGCGCCATTCACAGACAGCCTGGAGATTGAGCCATGACCCGTTTTTCTGCCAACCGACCCGTCAGGGTAAGACATGCAGCCGTACTGGCGTTTGCCGGGCTGCTCTCCGCCTGTGCAGTTCACACATCATCGGCCGACGATCAGGCCCCGAATATGAAGGAGGACAAACCCATGAGCTATGCCAGCCAGCCGAATTGGCGCGAGATTCAGCAGTTCCTGCCCAAGGTGTTCCAGCTTGGCCAAGGGCAGGAGCCCGCCGAGGAATGGTGGGATTGGCACGATCACAAGATACACCTGGATACCTACCGCAATCCGCAAGCTAAAGTGAAGGTCATCCTGTTCCATGGCGTCGGCACCAACGGCCGCCAGATGTCTCTCATCCTCGGCGCACCGCTTGCCAGGCGTGGCTACGAAACCATTGCCATCGACATGCCCGGCTACGGGGTCACCCAGGTTGCCAAGGGGGCGCCGGTCAAGTACGACGACTGGGTGCAGGCAGGCAGCGACTACATCGATACGGAGCTGGCGCGCGACAATCGACCCATCGTCCTGTACGGCCTGAGCGCAGGCGGGATGGAGACCTACCACGTGGCGGCGCTCAACAGGAAGGTCAAGGCAATTGTCGGCATGACCTTTCTCGATCAGCGCGAGCAGCAGGTGCGCGATGAAACCGCCTTGAACCTGTTCATGAGCCGGGTGGGTGGGCCCATGCTGCATCTGACGGCCAAAACACCACTCGCTTCCATGACCATACCGATGAGCCTGGCCAGCAAAATGAGCGCGCTCGTGAACAACGACGATGCCCTGAGCGTCTTCCTGAAAGACAGATCATCCGCCGGCAACGCCATGTCGATGGCCTTCCTCAGCTCCTATATGCGCTACCAGCCTGTCTTGGAGCCGGAAGACTTCGATGTCTGCCCCATCCTGCTCACGCAGCCGGCACAGGATCGCTGGACACCGTTGCATTTGAGCAAACCATTCCTGGGCCGCATCCACAAGGTCCCCGTCAGGACCGTGATGCTGGAAAACGCCGGGCACTACCCGCTGGAACAACCTGGCCTTTCCCAGATGGTTGACGCGATCGATCGCTTTTACCAGGAAACGGCCGGCACGCAAGCGCCCCATGATGCGAGCCCCCTGACCAAGCCAAACGGAACGAACGGCCCCGGTAACACGCGAGGGAGGCAGACCTGCACGCGATCGAGGTGCGGGACACACCGGCCGATCTGCCGATCAGCGCCTAGAAGATGATCTTCGGAGAGGAACTACTCCGGTTCCTGCACACAGAGATCAGCGAACGCGCTGAGCACCCCAAGGCAACCGGCATCGACGCGGTCGTGCAGGTAGCGGAAGGCAAGGCCAGCAGTATCTTGCTGAATGTCGAACAGCTGGCGCCGGCAGCCGATACTGCAAGCGCCAGGGGCATTCTGGGGCGCTTCCCTTTTGCCTTCTCGCGCTGAACATCCACGCTCATCCGCGTGGCAACGTCACGCGGGCTTGAGCCTGTTTGCGGAAGCTCAGCGGCGTTTTCCCGGTCCAGCGCTTGAAGGCGTTGATGAAGCTGGTTGGTTCTGCATAGCCCAGCCTGTCGGCGATTTGTTCGATGGAAAGCGAGCTGCTGCTCAAAAACTCCTCGGATAGCGCCAGCCGGACTTCTTCACGCAGTTTGAAAAAGCTGGTGTCGTCTTCGAGCAGCCGGCGGCGCAGGGTGCGCGATGTCATGCACAGAGTCGCCGCCACACTGTCCATATCCGGCATCTGCGCGACATGGCGCGCCAGATGCGCCCGTACCGTTGCCGCAAATCCGCTTCTGGATTGGTAACGATCCAGCAATGCGCGGCACTGTTCTTCCGCCACCCGCAAGGCAAGCTCGTTGGCTTGCGGCAACGGTGCCATCAGCGTGGCGACGTCGAGGATGGCCAGATTCGATGCGCAGCCGAATACCGGACGGATATGATAAAAAGCCTCATGCGCACCCACATCGGCCGGCGCTGGATAAGCCAGCTGCAAGCCCGTCAGCACCGGGCGCGACGAATACAGATCGCGCTGGACGTTGATCAGCGCCGCCGAATCGCGCTCGACGACAAAAGCACGCACCGCTTCGGGCAGGCCGCTATCATCCAGCAACACGTGGATCTCACCGCCGGTTTCTTCGACGCGGAAATGTGTCAGCGCAAAAGTCAGATGAAAGTAGCGCATCGAGATATCCAGCGCGCTGAGCATATTCGGGCTGCAGACGATGGCCAGCCCCAGCGCGCCGAAGGTCGTGAAGTGGTAGCGCTTGCCGGCCTCGATGCCCAATCCGGGAATATGCCCCAGATGCTCGACCAGATTATGTATCAGGCGCAACTCCTGCGCGCCTGATACCACCACGGCCGGGTCGGCCAGTTCCTTTTCCAGCACGTCGGTACCGGCGAGACAGATGCTTGCCGGCAAACCATAGTCCGCCCCCAGTTGCGTCATCAGGCGCATGCTGGTGACGTTGCGTGGAAAGTCCCACTGCAGCTTGCCGCGTTTACGCTCCATTGGCTTTGTCCTCGAATGACGATTTTTTGTCTTCTCCCGATATTACCTCAAGCGCTCGCCATCTTTAGCATGCAGGGAAAGATTTCGGGGGAATCGCCCCGAGGCGCAGGGAGACACATCACCGTCGTGGCCAGGCCGTGATGAGCGGCATGGCCCCCTTCTCTCGTAGCCGATTCCTGCCAGCCCGCTCGCTTGCGGGCGCCGCGTATACGAGTGCAAGGACTCAATCCATGGATAGTGAAGATACGAAACAGCTGCTTGAGGCGACCGGCCGATTTGCCGCCGAGCGCATCGCCGGCATGGCCGAGCGACCGGAGCACCCGGCGAGTGCTGCCCAACTGGCATCGCTGACGCAGGAAGCCGCCGAGCTGGGCATCCTGTCGCAGTCGACGGCCGAGGCAGGATTTGCCATCTGGGAAGATAGCGGCGATGCGCACGCCATGCGTTTCAACCTCGGCGCACTGCAGCAAATCGCAGCCGCCTGCCCCGGCGTTGCGCTGGCCTGGCACCGGCAGGCCCTGGCGCGGCATGTCGCCGTGCAACTCGGCCTTGCCATCGGCGAGCAGGATCTGCGCACGCTGACGCTGATGCCGACCGGCCACTATGGCCTGGCGCGGACAAGCCTGGCCAGATGGCTGGCTGGCGCCGGGCTGACGGCCGAGGACGGGGCGCTGCTGTCGGACTGGCTGGATCGATCGAATCACCCGCCCGTGCTCTGCGCCCCCGCCGACTGGAGCGGCCTGATCTGGCCGGTGTGGCGCGCAGGGCGGATTGCCTGGCACTACGCCGCACGCACGGCGCTGGCGGTCAATATCGGCAAGCCGCAGCATGGGTTCGACGAGCTGGCGGGTTTCGAGGTGTCGCTGCCGGGTGTGGCGGGAGAAACCGTTGAGCTTGAGCCAGCACGTTCCCGCCAGCTTTACGCCCAAGTGCTGAAGATGGAGTTGCTCGGCCTGCTGGCGATCGGCGCTGGCGCGCTGGATCGCGGGCAGGCCCTGGCCCGCGACTACGTGGCGATCCGCAGGCAAGGCGGCAAGTTGATCGCCGAACATCCGGCGGTGCAGCAAATGCTGAGCGACATCGAGATCACCCGAACCCAGGCAAGCATGGCGCTGCGGATGTGCTCTGTCACCGTGGACGAACTCGACCTCGGCGAGCTGATGGCCAGCCGCGCCAGCATCAGCCCGATGCTTTGCCATGCAGCCAACCAGGTGGTGCAGATTCACGGCGGTATCGGCTATATGCGCGATGCCGGGCCGGAAAAACTGGTGCGCGACCAGAACATGCTGCGGCTGATGTCCGGCGGCATCCGCGACATTCCTTTGTTTCTCGCAGCATGGACAGGAGCCAGGCAATGAGCCATCGACTGAATCTGGAAGGGCATCTGCCTGCCAACCACCTGCTGTCGCCACACTGGCAGTTTGCCAGGCTGCCGCTGATCGGCCGGATGCTGAGCAACTACCGCTCAACCGACCTGTGGCAAAACGATGTGGCCCAGCTGCCACGGGCGCTGCGGGACATCCGCCGCCGCGCACGCGCCTTTGCCGATCAGCACATTCGCCCGGTGGCAGACGAGCTGGATCTTGCCCCGCATCTGCCGCCCGGCGAATGCCACCCGCTGGCTCTACAGGTGCTGCGTGAGGCAGGCCGCCAGGGATGGCTCAGCTACATGCTGCCGGCACCGTTTGGCAACATGCCGCTGGGCGCGGTGCTGCATCCTCCAATCTGGCAATGCGCGCTGGTGGTCGAAGAATTCAGCCGGGCCTGCGGTGGATTGATGCTGCTGCTATCGGCGCACCATTTGGGGCTGATGCCGCTGCTGGTGTCCGGCAGTGTCCGCTCGATCATGCGCCATGTATTGCCGGTGTATCGCAGCTGCCAACGCGGCGAGCCACACCTGGTGGCGTTCGCCATCACCGAGCCCGGCGCCGGCTCCGACGCGGAAGAAGGTCATGGAGCAGAAAGCTATCGCCCGGGTGTAGTAGCAACGCCGGTAGACGGTGGCTACCTGCTCAACGGCCGCAAGTGTTTCATCAGCGGCGGCGATATCGCCAAGAGCGCGACGGTGTTTGCAGCGCTCAAGGGTGAAGGCATGGAATCGTGGACATGCTTCTGGGTCGATTCCACCGCGCCCGGTTTCAGTGTCGCCCGCACCGAGCTGAAGATGGGCATGCGTGCTTCTGGCGCTGCCGAGCTTGAGTTCAATGACGTGTTTGTCCCACACGGCAACATCATCGGCGGCCTGCGCCAGGGCTGGGCGCTCAACCGGGCCACGCTCAATGCGTCGCGCATCCCCGTGGCCTCGATGGGGGTCGGCTTTGCCAGCGCGGCCACCGAAGTCGCAGTGGAGTTCACCCGGCGCTACACGCTGGCCGGCAAACCCTTGATCGACTACCAGGACGTGCAGTTGCAGCTGGCGACGATGCTGGCCGAAACCCGGGCGATCCGCAGCCTGGTCTGGCAAGAGGCCAGAAACGCCTGGCGGCCAAGACAACTCAATGCATCGCTGTGCAAGTTTCAGGCAACCGACCGTGCACAGCACGTCTGCGAAATGGCCATGGATCTGCTCGCCGACCACGGCGGCAGACATGAGCTGCGGCTGGAAAAGATTTTCCGCGATGTCCGCTTGACGCGGATTTTCGAGGGTACCAACCAGATCAACCGATTGTCCCTGATCGAAGACTGGCAAGGGCAGCTGCTCGATCTTGATCAACCTGTGGGAGTGTGAACATGAGCATCGACAAGTGGAACCAGGACTATTTCTTTCAATATCCGCGCACCGTGATTCCGACTTCGGAAGGGGACGTGGAGATGCCGATCATGTATTACGACGATTCGGTGATGATGGCCCTGTTCCGCGTAGACCATGAACGCGCGCAGGCAATGGTCGCGGATCAAGGCTTGCAGGCGGTGCGCATCGCCGGCAACAAGGCCCTGGTGGGGCTGGCCTTCTACCAGTATCGGCAGACTTCGATTGCCGACTACAACGAAGTCGGTGTTGCCATCGCCGTGGTGCCCAATGGCACGGCGGAACCCAGCCTGCCTTTGCTGTCGATGTTCCGCACCTTGGACAAGGCGCCGATCGGCTTCTACATCGTCGATCTGCCCGTCACGACCAAGGCGGCTTGCGCTGCGGGGCGGGAAATCTGGGGCTACCCGAAGTTTGTCACGCCGATCGGCTTCAAGCAGACGGGACGCCAGTTCGAGGGGTCGGTAACCGACCCCCTGACGGGCAAGAACCTGGTCAGGCTGTCGGGAAAACTGGGGGCCGGGGTGCCGGCTCCCCTGCTCGACCTGGTGCTGTACTCGCACCACGACAACCGCCTGTTGCGCACGTTGGTCAATACCCGTGGCGGCGCCAAGGCCTGCCTGCCGGGCTCCCTGCGCGTCAGCGTGGCGGCCAGCAGGCACCCGATGGCCCAGCGATTGGCGGCGCTCGGGCTTGACCAGGCACGACCTGTATTCGTGTTCCACAGCGACAAACTGCAGCTTCGCCTCAACGCCGGCGCGGAGGTGGGTTGAGGCGCACGGCCACGCCCACAGCGGTGTCGCCAGGGCAAGAGCTGGCGCCCGCTTCAGACTCATGCCGTGTCGCGGGCCTGCCTGGTGGCAGCTTTCACACCTTGCCCGCGCGCCGCAAAGAACACATCGATACTCAGTTGAGCCGGCTCACCCGATCGCTTGCAAGTGGCGCTACCGGCGTGTGGGCCTTGAAATAGGCCTCAAGCGCATCGACATCCTGCGCGCCGCCCAGGCGGTTGGTGCCTTTGTTGAATGCGACGAAGTTATCACCACCGGTCGACAGGAAATTGTTGACCGTAACCCGGTAGCTCGCCGCCGGGTCGAGCGGCACGCCATTGAGCGTGATGCTGACTATCTTGCTGCCGACGGGCGCGGCGTTATCCCAGCTGTAGTTGAACCCCTTCGACACGGACAGGATGCGCGGGCTGCTCTGGCCCTTCCATTGCTGCTCCAGTGCCTCGCGTACATCGGCGCCCTTGAGCGTCATCGTCACCAGGCTGTTGCCGAATGGCTGCACAGTGAACAGCATGCCGTAGGTGACCTTGCCGGCCGCATCCGGCGTGATGTTGGCGCGGATGCCGCCGGGGTTCATCAAGGCGATCTGCGCGCCACCGAAGCTCGCGGCGGTGGTCGCTTCGAGCTGCGCGTCAGCGATGATGTCGCCGAGCGGCGATTCCCCGGCTGCATTCTGGCCACGATCGAGTAGCGTCGTCACAGTACCGACGATGCGGTTTTCCAGCGGGGTGACGAGCGTCAGGAGCCTGTCGATCAGCGAGGTCTGCTGCGGGTCTTTCGCTACCGTCGTGCGCACGATCAGGTTGTCTGCCTTCGACTCGACGACATCGTGGGTCGATGGGTTGAGCTTGAGGTCGATCTCGGACACCAGCGTGCCGTATTGGCCGGCACTGGTCACCAGCTTGCCGCCAATGTTGCAGTTGTAAGCCTGATGCGTATGCCCGCTGATCACCACGTCCACGGCCGGATCGAGATGGTTGACGATGTCGACGAGCGGGCCGGAAATACCCTTACAGTCGTTGTAGAAACCGCTCTGGTAGCCGCCTTCGTGCAGCACGACGACGATCGCCTCCACCCCCTGCTTCTTCAATTCGGGGACCAGCGCGTTGACGGTATCGGCCTCGTCCTTGAACGTCAGGCCAGCGACGCCGGATGGCGTGACGATGCTCGGTGTGCCCTTCAGCGTCATGCCGATGAAGGCGACCGGCACGCGGTGAAAAGTCTTGATGACGTAAGCCGGGAAAATCGTCTTGCCCGACTGCGTGTCGACCACGTTGGCGGCGAGGAATTTGAACTTGGCGCCGCCAAACGTCGAGCCCGCCTGGCAACCGTCCACCGGGTGGCAACCGCCGTTCTGCATGCGCAGCAGCTCGTCCTTGCCTTCATCGAACTCATGGTTGCCGACCGCGTTGATGTCGAGCCCCATCAGGTTCATCGACTCGATGGTCGGCTCGTCGTGGAACAGGGCCGACAGCAAAGGGCTCGCGCCGATCAGGTCGCCGGCCGAGACCACGATATTGTTGGGGTTCTTGGCCTTGAGGCTGGCGATCCAGGTTGCCAGATACTCGGCGCCACCGGCCGGCACCGTCACCGTCTTGCTGGCATCGGCCGGATCGGGTGTCTTGACGCCGCCGGAGGGCGTCTTCAGGTTGCCGTGGAAATCGTTGAACGCGATGATCTTGACGTCGATCGGATCACTGGGGCTATCGTCGTTGCAGCCGGCCAGCCCGAGGCTGATCGCGCATAGCAGGGAGGAGAGAATCATGGCACGCATGGTACACCCGTCGTTGTTTAGGCGGAGCGACCATCGTTCCGCACGGCTGCCATGCTAATTGCTGAAAATGACGTTGACGTGATGACGCTACAGAAGCTGCTTGCCGAGCCAGAGCCCCCAGTACTCCTCGCGCAGCAGGCGGAAACTGCAGCGCAGGTAGAAGGCGATCGCGCGGTGGTTGGCGATGTTGACGCCCAAGTGCACACCCGGCGCACCCGCCTGCTGCAACAGCAACTCGAACTCAGCCATCAGGCGGTCGGCAATCCCCTTGCCCTGGGCCCGGGGCAACAGGTCGATATGCAGGTGGGCGGGATGATCGGCCACCCATTCGGGCAAGGCAGGCGGATCGCCGTGGACAAAGCGCTGCAGCCATTGCGACTCGCGCTCGCTGGCACAGGCCGAATCCGGCGCATGGCGCTGCCGCAGGCCGGGCAGCCAGGCATCCTGCTGCCAGTGGCGAAACGCCTGGCTGTCCGCCGTACCGAGGACATAGCCGCACACACCCTCCTCGTCCACGGCGACGAGCGCCAGCCCGGGCGCGTGTTGCAGATAAGGCCCGACGAACACGTCGCCGGGCAGCTCGGGCCGGGCGAACAGCTCGCTGGCGTCGCGGCCGGCATCGGCCGTCTGCAGGCAGATGCGATAGAGCGCGGGACGATCGGCCGCCTGAAAGCCGCGAATCTGCACCATGGCCATGTCGCTTCGGTGTGCGCCGCCCGCCGCGATCAATCGGGCAGGATATTGCCCAGCACTTCGAGATCGAAGCCCGTCATACTCGGCATCTTGCGCTGCGGCGCCATCACGTTCATGCGGGTGACGTTGAGGTCGCTCAGGATCTGCGCGCCGATGCCGTAGTTGCGCAGGTCCCATTTCGGACGCGTAGCCTGATCGCGGCTGGGCAGCAGCTTGGCGAGCAGGTCCTCGGTGGTTTCCGGGCGGTGCAGCAGCAGGATGACGCCCTTGCCCAGTTCGTCGATTTTCTTCATCGCCTGGTAGACGCCCCAGCTGTGGTCCTTGTCGGAGATATCCAGCAGGTCCATCACCGACAGCGGCTCATGCACACGCACCAGCACCTCGTCGCCGGGCTTGATGTCGCCCTTCACCAGCGCGAGCTGCAAGGTATTGGCGGTCAGGTCGCGGTAGACGATCAGCTCGAACTCGCCGCCTATCGTCTGCAACTTGCGCTGGGTGACGCGTTCGACCAGCTTCTCATGCTGGTGGCGGTACTGGATCAGATCGGCAATGGTGCCGATCTTCATCTCGTGTTCCTCGGCGAACTTGAGCAACTCGGGCAGGCGCGCCATGGTGCCGTCGTCGTTCATGATCTCGCAGATCACCGACGATGGCGTGAGGCCAGCGAGCGAGGCCAGGTCGCAGCCCGCCTCGGTGTGGCCGGCACGCACGAGCACGCCGCCGTCCTGCGCCTTGAGCGGGAAGATGTGGCCAGGCTGCACCAGGTCTTCCGGCTTGGCATGCTTGGCCACCGCCACGCGCACGGTGCGGGCGCGGTCTGCCGCCGAGATGCCGGTGCTGACGCCCTCGGCGGCCTCGATCGACACCGTAAAGTTGGTGCCGTGCGGCGTGCCATTGCGCGTCACCATCAGCGGCAGCTCGAGCTGCTTGCAGCGCTCCGCCGTCAGCGTCAGGCAGATCAGGCCACGGCCGTACTTGGCCATGAAATTGATGGCCTCGGGCGTGACGAACTCGGAGGCGAGAATCAGGTCGCCCTCGTTTTCCCGGTCTTCGTCATCGACGAGGATGACCATTTTGCCGGCGCGGATATCGGAGATGATGTCTTGGATCGGGGAAATCTTCATGGCTTTGCTTATCGTAAGTGGCTCGACGCGCTAGGCCTGCGCGCCGGGCATATCGTTGAGAATGGGCAGCATCGGTACGTCCGTGATGCCGACGTCGATGCCGAGCTGGTTCAACAGTGTGGTGATCTGGCCGCGATGGTGGGTCTGGTGGTTGAACATCTGCACCACCTGCACCCAGCGCGGATGGGTTTGCGTGAAGCCGTAGAGCTTGCTGCTCCACGTCATCGGCTGATCGAGCCAGGCCTGGTCGACCTGGCGCGCCCAGGCGATGATCGCCTGGTCCATCTCAGCCCGCGCCCGCTGCAGCTGCTCGAAATCCTCGTACAGCGGCTGGCCGAAGGGCCCGCTCGGGTAGGTGTTGCCGTCGAAGCGGGTCAGCCAGACGCCGTCACCCCACAGCAGGTGGTCGAGCGTATTGTGGATCGAGCCGAAAAACGCGCTACGATCGGCCTTGCGCACCGTATCGTCGAGCTGGGCACAGGCCGCATACAGCTTCTCGTTCATCCAGCGGTTGTACTCGGCCATCAGCTGCGGGTAGTTGCCGGCGAACATATCAGCCTCGGTTGCCCAGCATGCGTTCGATGTAGCGGGCGATCAGGTCGACCTCGAGGTTGACCGGGCTCTCTGCCTTCAGGTGCTTGAGCGTCGTCTGCTCCAGCGTATGCGGGATCAGGTTGATGCTGAAATCGGCGCCCTCGACGCGGTTGGTGGTCAGGCTCACGCCGTTCACCGTGATCGACCCCTTGGCCGAAATATACTTGGCCAGCGCCTGCGGCGCGCGGATGACCAGTTCGAAGCAGTCGTCGACGGGCTCGAAGCTGAGCACCTGCCCTACGCCATCGACGTGGCCGGACACCAGATGCCCGCCGAGCCGGTCGGCAAGGCGCAGGGCCTTTTCCAGGTTCACCTCGCGCCCCACCCCGTCGAGGCCGACCGTGCAGTTGAGTGATTCGCGCGATACGTCGACGGTGAAGCTGTCGCGGCCGAGCTCGACGGCAGTCAGGCACACGCCGTTGACGGCGATCGAGTCACCCAGTTTCACGTCGCTGTAGTCCAGCCCCGGCGCCACGATGATCAGCCGCAGATCGCCGCCACGCGCCTCGATGTGACTGATATGCCCCAGAGTCTGAATGATGCCGGTGAACATGGAGACGAGCCCTTCAATAGTTGATCAAAAAAGTCGAATTATACTGTAACAGATTCATTGCTTGCGCCCGACCCGCAACGACAACGGCCAGACGATGCGGCGAGCCAGCTCGGGCGCGCCCCACAGCACCGCGAGCCGCGGCTCGATCAGTGCCACCGGGTCCTGCCCCATGGCCTCCTGGTAATGCTTGCTGGCCGACCAGGTCCGCAGATAGCCGGTCAGGCTGCTCAGCGGCCACGTCACCTCCAGCGCCAGCGGCGGCGCCGTCAGTGGCTCGAACGGCCACGGCAGCGTGCGGTAGCCTTGCTCCAGCAGCTGCCGCTCGGGCGGCCAGTAAGGGCCGACGATGTCATGATAGAACTCGGCCAAGACGGCATCGAGCGGGCCATCGGTCGCGAACTGCTCGTAGCACCAGGCGGCAATCACGCCGCCTGGCTTGAGCACGCGTTGCGCTTCGGCGAAGAAACGCTCGATATCGAACCAGTGCAGCGCCTGCGCCACCGTCAACAGGTCAACACTCGCGTCGGGCAAGGAAGTATGTTCGGCCGGCTCGCAGCAATAGCGAATATTGGAGCGCGGCTCGGCGTGGTCCAGCTGCTCGCGGCTCGCGTCCGTCGCGTGCACCGTGGTGAAATGAGGCGCAAGACCAACGGCGGCCTGGCCATTGCCGGTGGCGCAATCCCAGGCCAGCTCGCGGGTGGCGGGTTGCGCAGCGAGCCACTCGAACAACGCGGCCGGGTAATGCGGGCGGTAGGCGGCGTAGCCGCCGGCACTTGCGGAAAAATGATCCTTGAAACTCATCTCGGCTGGCCCTTGAAGCGCGCCGTCAGGCGCAGGTCCTGCCCGACCATGCGCTGATCGACGATGGTGAGTTCGCGCCGGCCCGCCATGCTCGTCAGCTCAGGCAGGTTGAACAGGCCGAGTGCCTTGTCGCCCAGCAGCACCGGGGCCAGATACAGCACCAGTTCATCGACCAGGCCGGCCTGCAGCAGGGCGCCGTTGAGCTGGCTGCCGGCCTCGACCGTGACTTCGTTCATGCCCAGCTTGCCCAATGCATCGATCAGCATCGGCAGGTCGACCCGCCCGCTCAGGCTGGGCAGTGCCAGCACCTGGGCGCCGGTCGCGCGCACGGCCTGGACCTTGTCCTCGGACGCCGAGGCGTAAATGACGGTGGTGTCGCCGTCGTGCAGGATCTTGGCCGTGGGCGAGATGCGCAGCGCGCTGTCGACGACCACCCGCAGCGGCTGGCGCGTGGTCTCGACCTCCCGCACGGTGAGCCGGGGGTCGTCGGCAAAGACGGTGCCGATGCCGGTGAGCATGGCGCAGGAGCGCGCGCGCAGCGCATGCACGTCGCGCCGCGCCGCGGGGCCGGTGATCCACTGGCTGACACCGTTCATGAGCGCGGTCTTGCCATCCAGGCTGGCGGCCAGCTTGACGCGCAGCCAAGGGCGGCCACGCTCCATGCGGGCAACGAAACCGATATTGAGCTCGCGCGCCTCGTGTTCGAGCAGGCCGACCTCGACGGCGATGCCGGCTTCCGCCAGCCGCGCCAGCCCCTGCCCGGCGACCAACGGGTTCGGGTCGCGCATCGCGGCCACCACGCGAGCCACGCCGGCCTTGAGCAAGGCGTCGGCACACGGCGGCGTGCGGCCGAAATGGCTGCAGGGCTCAAGCGTGACATAGGCTGTCGCCCCCGCTGCCGAATTGCCCTGGGCCTGGCAATGCTTGAGCGCCTGCACCTCGGCATGATCGCTGCCGGCCGGTTGCGTGTGGCCCTCGCCGAGGATCTGGCCCTCGCGCGCGATGACGCAGCCGACGCGGGGATTGGGCGTGGTGATGAACAGCCCACGCTCGGCCAGCCTGAGAGCCCGCATCATCAGCTGGTGATCGGTAATGCTAAACATCCCTCGGGCTCCAGTAGCAGGCGATTGATCCAGATGAACGTGCGCCGGTAGATCTGCGGTGCGCACGGCTCGCTGGCGCATCTTACCGCGCTGGCAATGGGCCAGTCCACGCGCGGGACTTGGTCTCCCGCTTGTCATACGCATACAATCCAGCCATCAACCGTCAATGATGGGATTGCAAGGTCTTGTCCACCTCCGGCGACAACGCTGAACTGATCGCCCGTCTCGAAGCCGAGGCGCTGGCCCACCCGCGCTGGTATCGCGCCAAGGTGCTGGGCCTGGCGCTGATCGGCCACGCCGGGCCGATTCTCGCCTGCCTGCTGTTGCTGGTGGCGCTGGTGGCGGTGGCCGGCGGCCTGTACAGCGGGGCGGACCCGGTGCTGGCCGCGGTGGGTGGGATCGCCCTGCTGGCGTTGGCGTGGGTCGTGTTTCGCATCCTGCGGGTCGAATTGCCGACGCCAGCCGGCCACGCCATCGATTACAGCAGTTCGGCGGCCCTGTTCGAGCTCATCGACAAGATCCGCGGCAAGCTCGGCACGCCCGTGATCGACAGCGTGCTGCTGACCGCGGATTTCAACGCCGCCATCGTGCAGCAACCGCGCCTCGGTATGGCGGGCCTGCACCGCAATGCGCTGCTGCTGGGCTTGCCGCTGATGCTGACGCTTTCCAACCGCCAGTTCGCGGCGGTGCTGGCGCACGAGTTCGGGCACCTGTCGGCGCGGCACGGCAAGTTCGCGGGCTGGGTCTACCGCCTGCGTAACACCTGGGCACGCCTCCTGGAAACGCACCACGAAGACGCACGTGGCCTCAGTAAGCTGCTGGCGCGATACGTGCACTATTTCAACGCGTATTCCTTCGTACTGGCACGCCAGCACGAGTTTGAAGCGGACCAGGCCTCCGTTATCGTCTGCGGCGAGCAGGTCACGGCCGAGGCGCTGGTCCTCTCGCAGCTCGCCAGCCGTTATTTGGCGCAGGGTTTCTGGCCGGCCGTATTCGCCCGGGCGGACAGCGAGCCCAAGCCCGCCGGCAATCCGCACAGCCAGCTGCAGCAGGCGCTGCGTGCCAGCCTGTTCGAGCAGGATCTCGCCGGCTGGCTCAACGAAGCGCTGGCGGCGCAAACCGACGAATTCGATACCCACCCGAGCCTCAAGGACAGGCTCGAACACATCGGCGCCTACCCGGCCGTGCCCTCGCCTGCCGACATGAGTGCCGCACACCGGCTGTTCGGCAAGTCGCTGCCAGGCTGGCTCAACACGCTGGACCAGGAATGGCGGCAGGCGGTGCAACAACGCTGGAACACACGCCATCGTCAGGTGCAGGACGGCCGCCGCGAGCTGGCCGAGCTCGACACCGAGGCCAGCACCGCCACACTGACGCCACCGCGCCAATGGCGGCGGGGCCAGTTGCTGGAGGACATGGGCCGCGACGCAGAGGCGATCGACGCCTATCAGCAGGTGCTGGCGCTGCAACCCGAGTTTGCCCCGGCCAGCCTGGCCCTGGGCCGGCTGACACTGCTCGCCGGCAACAACGCCGGGCTCGATCTGCTCGACGACGCCATGCGGCTCGACCCGCGCAGCACCCCGCTGGCCTGCCGGCTGGTCTGCGACTATCTCGGCGAGCGCGACCCGGAAGGCGCCGAAAACTACTTCCGGCTGGCCTGCGAATACGCGGTTGCCGTCGACCGCGAAAACGGCCTGTCCAGCCAGCGCTCGCTGCGCCTGCACGATCTGTCTGCCCACGCCAAGGCAGACTTGCGCCGGCAGCTCGCGCGCCTCGATGCGATACGCCAGACCTGGCTCGTCCGGCGCCCGGTAGATGGTTTCCCCGAGCGCTGGCTGTATCTGCTGCTGGTCGAGCCCAGCAGCGATGCGGCCGCGGCGCGTCGGCAGTGCAGCGAGCTGACGCTGCCGGGGCAGTGCTTCGTGGTGATCCTCGACGGCCGCAATCGCAGCCTCAAGCAGCGCGCGCAGCGATTGATAGGCACAAAAATATACCCCGACTGATACTTATCCACCCGCCGGCTTTCGGCTAGGCTTACGGGTTGATTTGCCAGGCGGCGCTCGCGCCCCCTGTCGGGAGCCGGCGCCCAGCCTGGCGGGCGCTGCCCGCAGCCACACTTGCGCCGCTTGGCGACATGCCAGCACACGACGTCAAACGCCGCCCAACCAAACCCATTCCATACGGATTTCGCCATGATCAGCCGCACCCTTCCCCCCCTCGTGCTTGCGCTTGCCTGTATTTGCCCGGCCACGGCAGCCCCGCCGCCGGGCAAGGGCATCCCGGTGAAGGCCGATACGGTCAGGACGGGCAGCATCGAGCAGGCCATCAGCGCGGTCGGCACGCTGCGCGCCAATGAATCGGTGATCGTGCGGCCGGAGATCGCCGGCCGCATCACTGCCATCCATTTCGGCGAAGGCCAGGCGGTGAAGAAAGGCGCGCTGCTGTTCTCGCTCGATGCCAGCGAGTACGAGGCGCAGCTCGGCGTCTCGCAGGCCGATGTGAAGTTCAACCAGCAGCGCCTGCAGCGCTACCACAACCTCAAGAAGGACAACTTCATCAGCCAGGATGCGCTCGACGCCCAGCAGGGCTCGGATGAACAGGCCAAGGCCAAGGCCCAGCTCGACCGCACACGGCTCGCCAAGACACGCATCAGCGCGCCCTTCTCGGGCACGCTCGGGCTGCGCGGCATAAGCCCGGGCGCCTATGTGCAGCCAGGACAGGAGCTGGTGCGCCTGGAGGACGACAGCGTGCTCAAGGTCGATTTCCGCGTGCCGGAGGTGTACGTGGGCCAGATCAAGCCAGGGCAAACGCTCGACGTGACGATGGATGCCGATGCCAACAGCCGCTTCAAGGGCCAGGTACAAGCCTTCGACACCGCGCTGGACGAGAAAACCCGTACCCTGCTGGTGCGCGCGGTGATCCCCAATGGCGACCACAAGCTGCGTCCCGGCATGTTCGCGCGCATCAACGTGCCCATGCAGCATGGCCGCCAGGCCTTGCTGCTGCCCGAGCAGGCGGTGGTGCCCAAGGGCGGCAACACCTTCGTCTACAAGATCGTCGACGGCAAGGCCAGCCTGGCCCGCGTGCAGCTAGGCAACCGCCGCCCCGGCGAGGTCGAGGTGCTCGACGGGCTCACCAAGGGTGATCAGGTGGTGGTCGAGGGCCAGATCAAGCTGCAACCGGGAGCGCCGGTGATGGTGCTGGGGCCGGCGGCACCGGCCGGCAAGTCGTAAGGAAGGCGCACCATGACCCTGTCCGATCTTTCGATCAAACGCCCGGTGCTGGCCACGGTGATGAGCCTCGCCATCATCCTCATCGGCATCATGTCCTTTCTCAAGCTGTCGGTGCGCGAGTATCCGAACATCGATGCGCCGGTGGTGTCGGTGCGCACCGTGTACAAGGGCGCCAGCCCGCAGGTGATGGAGTCGCAGATCACCCAGCCGCTGGAGGATTCGCTGTCCGGCATCGAGGGCATCAAGACCATCAAGTCGGTGAGCCGCGAGGAAGTCAGCCAGATCACCGTCGAATTCATTTCGAGCCGCGATACCGACTCGGCCGCCAACGACGTGCGTGACCGCGTCGCCCGCGTGAAGAGCCAGCTGCCGGAGGCCGCGGACGACTCGGTCGTCGCCAAGATCGAGGCCGATGCCCAGGCGGTGCTGTGGGTGGGCCTGTCGAGCGATGCGCACGACGCGATCACGCTGTCCGACTACGCCGACCGCTACCTGGCCGACCAGATCAAGACCCTGCCGGGCGTGGCCTCGGTCATCATCGGCGGCGAACGCCGCCGCGCGATGCGGCTGTGGCTCGACCGCGACCGCCTGGCCGGCAACGGCCTGACGGTGCAGGATGTCGAAGACGCGCTGCGCCGCCAGAACGTCGAGATCCCGTCCGGCCGCATCGAGAGCCGCGAGCGCGAGTTCACGGTGCTGGCGCAGACCGACCTGCAGACGCCGGCGCAATTCAACCAGCTCATCATCACCGAGCAGAATGGCTACCCGGTGCGGCTGTCCGACGTGGGCCGGGCCGAAATCGGCGCTGCCGACGAGCGCAACGCGATCCGTTTCATGGGCCAGCCGGCCGTGGGGCTGGGCGTGGTCAAGCAGTCGACAGCCAATACACTCGAAGTCGCGCAGGCGGTGAAAGCGCTGATCCCCAAGATGCAGGCCAGCCTGCCCAAGGGCATGAAGCTGCAGGTGACGTTCGACAGCTCGATCTTCATCGAGAAATCGATCGACGCGGTGTACCACACCATGTTCGAGGCCCTGGTGCTGGTGATCCTCGTGGTCTTCCTGTTCCTGCGCAGCTTCCGCGCGACGCTGATCCCGTTCGTGACGATCCCCGTGTCGCTGATCGGCGCCTTCATCTTCCTCAAGCTGTTCGGCTTCACTATCAACGTGCTGACGCTGCTCGGCATCGTGCTGGCGATCGGCCTGGTGGTGGACGATGCAATCGTGGTGCTGGAAAACATCCACCGCCACATCGAGGAAGGCGCCACGCCGCTCGACGCAGCCTTTCTCGGCAGCCGCGAGATCGCGTTCGCGGTGATGGCCATGACCATCACGCTGGCGGCGGTGTTCACCCCGCTCGCCTTCATGGAGGGCAATACCGGCAAGCTGTTCAGCGAATTTGCGCTAACCGTGGCGGCGGCGGTGCTGGTGTCGGGCTTCGTCGCGCTGACGCTGACGCCGATGATGTGTTCCAAGCTGCTACGGCACGAGGCACGCCATGGTGCGATCTACAACGCGATCGAAAGGGTTCTGGAAAGCATCAACCACGGCTACCGCCGCCTGCTGGCCGCCTCGCTGCGCCAGCGCTGGATCGTCGCGCTGCTGTTCGTCGCCACCGGTGCCGGTGCCGTCATGCTGTTCAAGGGCCTGCCGTCGGAATTGTCGCCAACGGAAGATCGCGGCTTTTTCATCACCGTGCTGGTGGCCCCGGATGGCGCGAGCTTCGACTACACCGACCGCTATACACACCAGCTGGAGGACATCCTGGCCGGCATTCCCGAGGCGAGCGGCTATTTCAGCGTGGTGGCGCCGGGGCTGGAGCGCCCCAACCCGGTCAATTCGGCTCTGGCCTTCGTGCAGCTCAAGCCCTGGGACCAGCGCACACGCAAGCAGCAGGCCATCACCAAGGAAATCGGGCCGAAGATGTTCGGCAGCCTGCCCGGCGTGCTGGCCTTCCCGATCAATCCGCCGTCGCTGGGCCAGAGCTTCCGCAACCTGCCGGTGCAGTTCGTGGTGATGGGCAACAGCTATGAGGAGCTGGACCGCCGCATCGACAAGATCATGTCCAGGCTGCGCCAGTACCCGGGCATCGCCAACCCCGACACCGACCTCAAGCTCAACAAGCCGCAGCTTGCGATCAACGTGAACCGCGACAAGGTGGCCAGTAGCGGCCTGCAGGTCGAAACCATCGGCCGCACGCTGGAGAGCCTGCTCGGCGGCCGCCAGGTCACCCGTTTCAAGTTCGAGGGCAAGCAGTACGATGTGATGGTGCAGATGGATGCGGCCAGCCGCGCGCGGCCCGACGACCTGTCCGCGATCTATGTGCGCAATGGCGACGGGCAGCTCGTGCAGCTGTCGAACCTGGTCAGCATCACCGAAACGGTGGCACCGAAGGAGCTCAACCACTTCAACCGCCAGCGTGCCGCCATCATTTCGGCCAACGTCGCCCCCGGCTACACGCTAGGCCAGGTGCTCGACGAGGTCGACAAGATCGCCAAGGAAGAGCTGGGCCCGAACGCCCACACCGGTTTCGACGGCCAGTCGCGCGAGTTCAAGGAGTCGGGTGGCGCGCTCTACCTGACCTTCGTGCTCGCGCTGGTATTCATCTACCTGGTATTGGCGGCGCAGTTCGAGAGCTTCGTCGGCCCCTTCGTGATCATGCTGACGGTGCCGCTCGCCATGACCGGCGCCTTGCTCGCGCTGCAGCTCTCGGGCGGCACGCTCAACGTCTATAGCCAGATCGGCCTGGTGATGCTGGTGGGCCTGATCACCAAGCACGGCATCCTGATCGTCGAATTCGCCAACCAGCTACGCGATCAGGGGCAAGACAAGTTCGAGGCTGTGATCGAGGCCGCGACACTGCGCCTGCGCCCCATCCTGATGACCACGGGCGCCATGGTGCTGGGCTCGCTGCCGCTCGCCACCGCGACCGGTGCGGGCGCCGAAGCGCGCCAGCCGATCGGCTGGGTGATCGTCGGCGGCTTGATGCTGGGCACGCTGCTGACGCTGTTCGTGGTGCCGGCGGCCTACACGCTGATCGTCGGCAAACGCAGCAAGATCATCGCGCCCACGACGCAGACGGCCTGATTCTTGCCAGCAAAAAAAGGCCAGCCTGGGCTTCCCGGCTGGCCTGTTTTTTTCAGTACCGATTCAGAAGAACCGCAGGGGCAGCGCCTGGCCGCTCTTATCGCGCATCGAGCCCAGTGCGTTGGTCGCCTTGGCTTGCACCGCATCGGGCAGGCGCACGAAGGCCAGCGAGTTGGCGAGCTTGTCACCGCGCATGAAGCCCCAGATCAGGAAATTGGCGGCGGCACCGGTGCGCGCGGCATTGTCGGCAACCCTGGGCAATACCACGAAGGTGCCCATGGTGATCGGCCAGCTGCCGGCGCCGTGCTTCGCCACCAGCCTGTCCTCGAAATCGCCCTTGCTGGGCCAGGTGCTGTTCATCAGCGCCTCGGTGAACGAGGCCGCCTCCGCCTTGACGGCCTTGCCGTCGACATTCTGCAGCCTGACATCGCTCAGGCCGTTCTCGATCACATAGGCGTAGTCGACACATGCGATCGCACCATCGGTGGATTTTACCGTGCTGACCACCGCATCCGTGCCCTTGACGCTCGTTGCGGCGGGCCACTTGATGGTGAACCCGGTACCCAGGCTCTCTTTCCATTCGCGGGAGGCGGCCGACAAGTAGTCGCTCAGGTTGTAGGTGGTGCCCGAGCCATCCGAACGCGTCACCACGACGATGGGCTTGGCGGGCAGGCGCATGCCTTCGTTGAGCGCAGCGATCGCCGGATCGTTCCATTGCGTGATGCGGGCCATCATGATGCGCGCGAGCACCTCGCCACTGAGCTTGAGCTGGCCCGGCTTGATGCCGGGCAGATTGACGACCGGCACCACGCCGGTGATGGCGGTCGGCAGCAGCACCAGGCCCGTCTTCGCCAGTTCGGCTGCGGATGGCGCAACATCGGTGGCGCCGAAGTCCACGCGCCGGGCCTTCGCAGCCTCTATCCCCTTGGCGGAGCCGACGGCCTCGTAGCGCAGCAGGTGGCCGCTATCCTTCTGAAACCCACCCGACCATTTCTGGTACAGGGGCGCCGCGGCAGACGAGCCGGCCCCAGAGAATTCCAGTGCCGACACTGACATGGGCAAAGCAAACAGCGCCAGCCAGCACACCTCGCGAACGATCCGCATCATTGATCCCTCCTCGCATTGGACGGACGCGTCGACGTCAGCCCATATAAAAACTCGACAGAAAAAGCGCGCGATTATGATATTTATTAATATTTCGCGATAGACTGATTATCAAATATCTACAGCGATGTAGGTGAGATTCGGTGTAGTCGGCCCCCCCTGCGCTATCCCGCCCCGGATCGACCGGGGCCACAGCCAAGCGGGACGCTTGCTGGTATCCTCTGCGGCACGCCGTTCGACACCCACCGCAAGCCCGATGCGCCCGACCTCCAGGCCCCCCGACACAACATCCCCGCCGCACGCCGAGCCGGCCTCGTGGCCAATCGCCTACCACGCAGGTAAGTGTCTGCCTTCACGGTCAAGCTACGCGATGGGGTGGGCATGAACCGCTGGCGGGATGACCAGTTCTGGCTGGCCCTGGCGCTCGGGCCGATCGTCTGGGGCGTGTCGCTCGGGCTGACGCACGGCGTGCGCCATGAGCCGCCGGCATGGTGGGTACTGGCGCTGGCGGTGCTGGTCTACCCGCCGCTCGAAGAGATCGTGTTTCGTGGCACGCTGCAGCCGTGGCTGGCGCAGCGCACGGGGCGCCGCTGGGGCGGCGTGACCGCTGCGAACCTGCTGGCCAGCCTGGCCTTCGCAGCCAGCCACCTGCTGCGACATGACTGGCTGCATGCGCTACTGGTGTTGCCACCGTCGCTGGTGTTCGGCTATTTCTACGAAAGACATCGGGGACTTGCGTCCCCGATCATGATCCACGCGTTCTACAACGCGGGCTATGTGTATTTCCTGAGCTAGGCTCAGTTGCGCGGCTGGTTGCGCTTTTCGCGTACGGCCTGCACCTCGGTGGCACGCGCCTGTTCGACGAACTTGTCGAGCACGCCGTTGATGAACTTGTGGCCTTCATTGCCGCCGAAGGTCTTCGACAGCTCGATCGCCTCGTTGATGATCACCGGATACGGCGTTTCGGGCATGTGCAGCAACTCGAACGCCGCCACCATCAGCACACCGCGCTCCACCGGGCTGACTTCGTCCCAGCCGCGATCGAGGTAGGGCGACAGCGCGCCCTGCAGCGGCTCGGCGTGCAGGATCGCGCCGAACATCACCTTGCGGAACAGCGCCAGATCGCTCTTGGCGAAGCTCTCGGTCTCTGCGAGGTTCTTTTCGATCAGCGTCGGCGCATCCTGCGTCAGCTGCCACTGGTAGAGCCCCTGGACGGCGAACTCGCGCGCCTTTCTGCGTGCACTCTTCATTTGCTCAGCTTCTTCAACAGATTGATCATTTCCACCACGACGCGAGCGGCGTCAGCGCCCTTCTCCTGCATGCGCACGAGTGCCTGGTCGTCGTTTTCGGTGGTGAGGATGGCGTTGGCGATCGGCATGTCGGTTTCCAGGCCGACCGCGGTGATGCCGGCAGCCGATTCGTTCGACACGATCTCGAAATGGTAGGTCTCGCCGCGGATCACCGCGCCCAATGCCACGAGGCCGTCGAACTTGCCGCTCTGGGCCATGGTCTTGAGGGTCAGCGCCACTTCGAGCGCGCCCGGCACGGTGGCGATCAGCATATTGTCGGTGCTCACGCCAAGCCGTTGCAGTTCGGCCGTGCAAGCGGCCAGCAGGCCCTCGCACACGTCGGTGTTGAAACGCGCCATGACGATGCCGATGCGCAAGCCGCTGCCGGTGTGGTTCGGTTCGATTTCGAGAATGTTGTCGTATCGGGCCATGTGGAATCCTGAAAAAGCCGGCCACGAACGATGGCCGGGTGAGAAAACCCTTCATTTTACATGCAGATAGCGTCGAGCGCTAACTGCGATTTCCCTCAACGGCGCGCAGAGGCGCTGCCAGCATATAATCCGGCCCTTTGGTCCGGCTTCGCCGGACCCTTCTCCTGGCAGACCATGCGCTCACCATCCGCCGTTTCCATCGCCCTGGCCCTGCTGTCGACCTGGCTGATCTGGGGCTCGACCTACCTGGCCATCCGTTTCGGCGTCGAGGATATCCCGCCGTTCATGATGGCGTCGACACGCTTCCTGATCGCCGGCGGCCTCATGTTCGCCTGGCTCAAATGGCGCGGCGAGCCGCTGCCGAGCCGGCAGCAGGCGCGCAACGCGGCCGTCATCGGCCTGATGATGCTGGCCGGCGGCAACGGCGCCGTCACCTATGCCGAGCAGCAGATATCATCGGGGGTGGCAGCGCTCGGCGTGGCCATCGTGCCCTTGCTGACGGTGCTGGTCGCGCGCTTCTGGGGGCATCATTCGAGCCGGCTCGAGTGGCTCGGCATCCTCGTCGGTTTCGCCGGCATCGTCATGCTCAACCTCGGCGCCAGCCTCAAGGCGAGCCCAGCCGGCGCGGCACTGCTGATCTTCGCGGCGGCGATCTGGGCCGTGGCGTCGGTCTGGGGTAAATATCTCGAGCTGCCCAAGGGGCTGATGTCGAGTGCCATCCAGATGCTGGCGGCGGGTGCGGCGCTGGCGTTGCTCAGCGTAGTCTGCGGTGAGAGGCTGACGGCCATGCCTTCGTGGAAGGCCATTGGCTCGCTGGCTTACCTGACGGTGCTGGGCTCGATGATTGCCTACAGCGCGTTTTCCTTCCTGCTGCTGCATGTACGGCCAGCGCTGGCATCGAGCTATGCCTATGTGAACCCGATGGTGGCCGTGTTTCTCGGCTGGTGGCTTGGCGGCGAACACATCGGCGCGGCCGAGGTCGGTGCGATGCTGACCATCCTCACTGCCGTCGCCATCGTGGTGCTGCAACAGGTGCGTGGCAAGGGCTGAGCCTGCCGGCTCACGCTCGCCGATCGCAGCGCCTACACTGAAACTTCACCCTTTTCACGGGTCTGGATATGGAATTTCTCAAGGCTTTCATCTCGTTGCTGGTGCTGATCAACCCGATCGGCGCCATCCCGCTGTTCATCAGCCTCACGCAGAACCAGTCGGCGGCGCAGCGCAAACGCACGATCCGCACGGCCTCCATCGCCGTCGCGCTGGTCATCGTCATCTCGGCCTTCACCGGCGAATGGGTGATCAAGCTGTTTGGCATCAGCATGGCGAGTTTTCGCACCGCCGGCGGGATTCTGCTACTCTTGCTCGCCATCTCGATGCTCAACGCCCAGCTCACGCCAGCGCGCCAGACCCAGGAAGAGTCGGACGAAGCCGGCAGCAAGGAGAGTGTGGCCGTGGTGCCGCTCGCGATCCCGCTGTTGACCGGGCCTGGCTCGATCAGTACCGTCATCATCATTGCCGACAGCATCAAGCACTGGTGGCAATACAGCTACCTGGTCGCTGCCGGCCTCGTGATCGGTGCCATCACCTATGTCGCGCTCAGCCTTGCCGGGCCGATCAGCCGTATGGTGGGCCGCACCGGGATCAATATTTCGACGCGGATCATGGGCCTGCTGCTTGCCGCCGTCGGCATCGAATTCATCACCAGCGGCCTGGCGACGCTGCTGCCAGGCCTTGCACGATAAAGGCCATTGCATGTTTCAACACGCCACTGAACAACTTTCCACGGTACGCGATCTGCTGCGCTTTGCCGTCAGCCGCTTCTGCGAAGCCAAGCTGCACTTCGGCCACGGCAGCGCGGATGCCTACGACGAGGCAGCCTACCTGATCCTGCACACGCTGCACCTGCCGATCGACCGCCTCGAACCCTTCCTCGACGCCCGCCTGCTGCCGGAAGAAGTCGTGCGGGTGGTCGAGGTGCTGCGCCGCCGCGTCGAGGAGCGCAAGCCCGCCGCCTACCTCACCAACGAGGCCTGGCTTGGCGACTACCGTTTTTACGTCGATGAGCGCGTGATCGTCCCGCGTTCGTTCATCGCCGAGCTGTTGCGCGATCAGCTGGTGCCGTGGGTCGAATATCCCGAGCTGATCCACACCGCGCTGGACCTGTGCACCGGCTCGGGCTGCCTGGCGATCATGATGGCAGACCTGTTCCCCGATACGCTGGTCGATGCCGTCGACCTGTCCACCGATGCGCTCGAGGTCGCCGCACGCAACGTGACGGACTATGACCTGGAAGACCGCATCGAGCTGATCCAATCCGACCTGTTCGAGGCCGTGGCGGACCGCCGCTACGATCTGATCGTGAGCAACCCGCCTTATGTCGATGCCGAATCGGTCGCGGCCCTGCCGGCGGAATACCTGCAGGAGCCAGAACTCGCACTCGGCTCGGGTGATGACGGCCTCGACGCCACCCGCGTCATCCTGGAACAGGCACCGACGCTGCTCAACGAACATGGCCTGCTGGTGGTCGAGATCGGCCACAACCGCGAGGTGCTCGAAGCAGCCTATCCGGAACTGCCGTTCACCTGGCTCGAAACCAGCGGTGGCGACGGTTTCGTGTTCCTGTTGCGCAAGGAAGACTTCCCCACCTGACCAAACGGGCCCCGGGAAAACACAAAGCCGGCTAACTGCCGGCTTTGTGTTTTGGGGCAGAGGCCGATCAGTGCTTCTGCAACAGCTTGAGGATGCTAGAGAAATCGAGCGCGCCGCCGCCCGCCTGGCTGTGCAGATGGTACAGGTTGCGCGCAGCGGCCCCCAGCGGCGTCGGCGCCTTGCCCTGCAGCCCGGCTTCCAGCGCCAGCCCCAGGTCCTTGAGCATCAGGTCGACCCCGAAGCCGCCTTCGTAGCCACGGCTCGCCGGCACATTCTCCATCACGCCGGGCCAGGGGTTGTACAGCTCGGTGCTCCAGTTGCGGCCGGAGCTCTTCTGGATGATCTCGGACAACACCCCGGGGTCGAGCCCCAGCGATACACCGAGGTTCAGCGCCTCGGCCGTGCCGATCATGTGGATCGCCAGCAGCATGTTGTTGCAGATCTTGGCCGTCTGCCCGGCGCCGTGGTCGCCCGCATGGAAGATGTTCTTGCCCATCTTCTCCAGCAGCGGGCGGGCGCGTTCGAGCGCCGCGTCAGTACCGCCGACGATGAAGGTCAGCGTGCCTGCAGCGGCACCGGCCGTGCCACCCGACACCGGCGCGTCGATCATGTCGAAGCCCTTGGCGGCCGCGGCCTTGCTCACCTCGACCGCGGTCTGCGTCGCGATCGTCGAGCAGTCGATCAACAGCGCGCCAGGCTTGGCGTGCGCGAGCAGCTGGCCGCGGCCAAGATAGAGGTCTTCGACATGCGGGCTGGCCGGCAGCATCGAGATCACGAAGTCGGCATCCCTGACTGCTTCGGCCGCCGAGGCCGCAACCGCCGCCCCACCCTCGCGCGCCTTGTCGAGCGCGGCCGGCACCAGGTCAAACACGGTGAGCCGATAGCCGCCCTTGATCAGATTCAGCGCCATCGGCCCGCCCATATGGCCCAAGCCGATGAATGCAACGTGATTCATATTGTCTCCTTTGTTGTCTGTGCCTTGGCGCCGCCTGGAGCACCCGGGTAGAACCCAGGTAGCGCCACTCTGCGGCGGCTGGATCGTCACCTATTGCCGGCGGAGCTTGTCACCACGCCTTGAACGGGTGCTTATCCTGCGGCCACGGTGGCAGAAAGTGTTCCTCGACGTAGGCCGCGCTGACCTCGCCCAGCGTCGGCGGCGACCATTTCGGCGCGTTGTCCTTGTCGATCAGCAAGGCTCGGACGCCCTCGCGCAAGTCCGGGTGCAGGCAGAACTGGATCGACAGCCCCAGCTCCATGGCAAACACCTCTTCCAGTGACATGTGCATGGCGCGCCGATGGATTTCGAAGATCACCTTGGCCGAGCTGGGTGAGCCCTTGAGCAGCGCCTGGGTGCCGCGTTGAATCCAGGCATCATCGAGCTGGTGGTTGGCCAGCGCCGCCGCGATTTCCTCGACGCTGTCGTAATCGGTCACGGCATTGATGAAATCGAAATGCTGGCGCACCGGCGACTCCGGCAGGGGGTACTTGCCGCGATGGCCGCGTAACAGCTTGGACAGCTTGCCGTGGTTCTGGTGGTAATCGTCGGCCCAGTCGAGCTTGAGCAGATCCTCGAACAGGGCGGCCTGCTCCACATGCTCGACATAGTGGTCGGCCAGCTTCACATACAGCGCATCGGCCGCGTTGAGGCTGGCCCCGGTCAGGCCGAGGTAGAGCCCGACGCGCCCCGGCATGCGGTTCAGGAACCATGAGCCGCCGACATCGGGGTAGAGGCCGATGCTGATCTCGGGCATGGCGATGCGCGATTTCTCGGTGACCACTCGGTGCGAGGCACCCGCCATCAGCCCGAGCCCGCCGCCCATCACGATGCCATGGCCCCAGCACAGGATGGGCTTGGTGTAGGTGTGGATCAGGTAGTCGAGCCGGTATTCGAGTTCGAAAAAGGTCTCGATATAGCTCGACGCGGCGCCCTCGTTGATCGCCTGATACAGGGCGACGATGTCACCGCCGGCGCAGAACGCCTTGTCACCCGCCGCCTGCATGACGATGCAGGCTATCTCGGCGTGCTCCTCCCAGGCCATCAGCTGGTCGTAGATCGCCTCGGCCATCGGCAGGCTCAAGGCGTTCAGCGATTTTTCGGCGTTTAGCGTGATCACGCCGAGCTGCCGGCCGTTGCTCGTCGGCCGGGTTTCGAACAGTACGGATTCGTCGCTCATCGGTTTTTCCATTCTGGCTTGCGTTTCTGCAGGAAGGCGCTGACACCCTCCTTCTGATCCTCAGTATGGAACAGATCGGCAAAGGCCTCGCGTTCCGCCGGCAGCGCATGGAACATCGGCTGGAAGCGCGCCTGCTGGATCAGCGCCTTGCACTTGGCCACGCTGACCGGGCTCTGGTTGGCGGCCCTGCCAGCCAGTGCCAGCGCGGCCTCGCGCGCGCCGCCCCTGGGCACGATTTCTTCGATCAGGCCGATCTGCAGTGCCTTCTCGGCGGTGACGCGCTCGCCGCACAGGATCATGCGCTTGGCCCAGCCCTCGCCAACCAGCCAGGACAGGTTCTGCGTGCCACCGGCGCAGGGCAGCAGGCCGACGGCGGCTTCCGGCAACGCCATCTGCGCCTGTTCCTCGGCGATGCGGATATCGCAGGCCAGCGCCACTTCGAGCCCGCCGCCCATGGCATAGCCGTTGATCGCGGCGATCGACACGCCACGAAACTGCGCCAGCGTCTCGAAAGCCTCGCCAAACACGCGCGCCATATTGCGGGCATTGCCGATGTCGCCGTCGGCGAACAGGTTCAGGTCGGCACCGGCCGAGAAGAACTTCTCGCCCTGCCCTATGATCACCAGCGCATAAATGGCAGGATCGGCATTGAGCTCGCCAACGATGCGCTTGAGCGCAGTCAGGCTGTCAGCGTTCCAGGTGTTAGCGGGTGGGTTGTTGATGGTGAGCAGGGCCGTGTGGCCAAGTTTTTCGAGTGTCAGCAGGTCGGTCATGGGATGTCCTTGTATGTCGGGCCGCAGCCCGACAGCGTTACTGAAAAAGAGACCGCTGGCGCGGCAAGCGGCGCCTAGCGCAGGTCGTCGAGCGCGCCGTCCTTCAAGGCCTCGCGGCCGATGATCACGCGCATGATTTCGTTGGTGCCTTCGAGTATCTGATGCACGCGGGTATCACGGACATAGCGTTCGAGCGGGTAGTCCTTGATGTAGCCATAGCCGCCGAAAATCTGCTGCGCGTCGACGCAGACCTTGAAGCCGACATCGGTGGCAAAGCGCTTGGCCATCGCGCAGTAGGCGCTCGCGTTGTGCGCCTTGGCATCGAGCCTGGACGCGGCGAGGCGGATCATCTGCCGTGCGGCGACGAGCTCGGTAACCATGTCGGCGAGCTTGAACTGCAGCGCCTGGAACTCGGCCAGTTTCCTGCCGAACTGGCTGCGCTCCTGCATATAGCGCGCGGCGGCGTCGAGCGCGGCCTGGGCGGCGCCGATCGAGCAGGTGCCGATATTGATGCGGCCGCCATCGATGCCCTTCATCGCGATCTTGAAGCCTTCGCCCTCGTCGCCAAGCCGGTTGGCTGCCGGCAGCCGCACATTGTCGAAGTTGACGATGCGGGTGGGCTGGCTGTTCCAGCCCATCTTGCTTTCCTTCTTGCCATAGCTGATGCGGGGCAGCTTCGCCGGCACGGCAAAGGCCGAGATGCCCTTTGCCCCCGGCTCGCCGGTACGTGCCATCACGACCAGCAGATCGGTGCTGCCTGCACCGGAGATGAAGGCCTTGGCACCGTTGAGCACATAATCGTCGCCATCGCGCGCCGCGCTGGTCTTGAGGCTGGCCGCATCCGACCCGGCCCCCGGCTCGGTCAGGCAATAGGAGGCGAGCTTCTGCCCGGTGGCCAGCGCCGGGCACCACTCAGCAACGATCTCGGGCCGGCCCCAGCTCGCCACCATCCAGGTCGCCATATTGTGGATCGTGATATAGGCTGCGGTGGAGGTGCAGCCCGCGGCCAGCTCTTCAAAGATGATGGCCGCGTCGAGCCTCGACAGGCCCAGTCCGCCGGCGCTCTCCGGGGTGTAGAGGCCGCAGAAGCCGAGCTCGCCCGCGCGGCCAATCACCTCGGTCGGGAAGATGCATGTCTCGTCCCAGTGCGCGGCATGCGGCGCCAGCTCGGCTTGGGCGAAATCGCGCGCACTGCGCTGGAAGGCAAGCTGGTCGTCGCTGAGTTCGAAATCCATCGTCACCTCCCGTCGTCGCGGCCATCGTCATCGGACGAAGGCAGCCCCGGGTCAAGCTCTGCCGCAAGCAAGCCGTGGCGATCCGCGTCGATCAGCTTGATGCCGCTGTCGCTGATGTTGATGATGAAGCCGGAGAACCCGATGGCCTCGCCGATCAGCTCCTCATCTTCCATGAAGTCGAGATAGGCCTGCAGCTCGGCCGCAGTGCAGCCGAGCGTTGCATCCTTGCCCGAACGCAGGAGTTTCAGGCAGAAATGATTGAGCAGCATGATGTCGCAGACCCCCGAGCGAAATTCAGGGATCAGCGCATAGGGGATGAAGCCAAGATCGCGCTGGCCATTGTCGTCCTGCGCGCCGAAGCCGAGGAAATGCAGCCGGGCAGCCAGCTCGCGCATGGCCTTGTGCTCGGGGTGCGCCAGCGTGGCCAGCAGGCGGCGCCTATCGGGCTTGTAGAGCTCGCGCGTCACCTCGCTCTGCGCGCGCTTGAACTCGATCAGAAAATTGCGCCCCTGCCAGGCGGTGAACAGCTCGCCCAGCAAGGTGTCGTAAGGCTTCTGCTGCAGCTGGCAGACCGCCTTGTTCGAGAGCTTGGCGTCGGGCTGCTTGCCGCTCAAAAAGCCGAGCGTGAACAACACGCTGCCGATATAGGCGGTCTCGAAGGGTGGGTTCAATCTGGACATCAGGTCATCCTAGCCCGCTTCGGCGATATCGGGCCGATCGCGCAGGCACATCAGGGTCTGCAGCCCGTAGGCGCAGGGTTTGCGTTTGCCGGCCTTCTCGGCCAGCACCTCGAATTCGCACACGGTCAGCGTGCGGCCCGGTTTCTTCACCTGGCCGATCGCAATCAGCCGTTCGCCGTCGGCCGGCGCGACCAGATTGATCTTGAACTCGACGGTCAGGATCGACGCATCCGGCCGAAACAGCGTGAACGCCGCATAGCCGCCGGCCGAATCGGCAATCGTAGCGACGATGCCGCCGTGAAAGAAACCATGCTGTTGCGTCAGCTCGGGTTTATGCGGCAACTCGATCTCGACGCGGCCGGCCTCGACCCGAGTCATCACGGCGCCGAGCAGGTGCATGGCCTGCTGGCGACCAAAGCTGGCGCGGGTGCGGACGGCGAAATCCGCCTCGGCGGGCTCGAAAATCGCCATGGTCAGTGCAGCGAAATCGTCGTGTTGACCTTGCCGGCCGTCGTCGCATCGTCGAACCAGCGCTCAGTCACCGTCTTGGTCTGCGTGTAGAACAGGATCACCTGCTTGCCATACGGCCCCAGGTCGCCAAGCTTGGAGCCGCGCGAGCCGGTGAAGCTGAACAGTGGCACCGGCACCGGGATCGGCACATTGATGCCGACCTGGCCGACATCGACATCCTGCTGGAACCTGCGCGACGCAGCGCCCGATTGTGTGAACAAGGCAGTACCGTTGCCGTTTGGATTGGTGTTGATGAACTCGATCGCCTCGTCGAGCGTATCGACGCTAACCAGCACGAGCACTGGGCCGAAGATTTCCTGGTCGTAGACCGCCATGCCGGGCTTCACGCCGCTGAAGATCGTCGGACCGACAAAGTTGCCCTGCTCGTAGCCCGGCACCGTGACGTAACGGCCATCGAGCTCGAGCTTGGCGCCCTGCTCCACGCCCTTCTGAATCAGCAATTCGATGCGGTCCTTCGCCGTACAGGAAATCACAGGGCCCAGGTCGAGGTTGTCCTTGCCGGCCCCCACGCGCAGTGCACTGGCCTTTTCCACCAGTTCCGGAATCCAGCTGTTCGCCTCGCCCACCAGCACCGCCACCGAGGTCGCCATGCAGCGCTGCCCGGCTGCGCCGAAGCCCGCGCCCACCAAGGCGTTCAACGCCTGGTCCTTGTTCGCATCGGGCAGCACCACGGCGTGATTCTTCGCCCCCATCATGCACTGCGCGCGCTTGCCGCTCATCGTGGCGCGGTGGTAGACGTGCGTTCCCACCTTGGTCGAGCCAACAAAACTCACCGCCTTGATGTCAGGATGATCGCAGATCGCATTGACGACGTCCTCGCCGCCATGCACCACGTTCAGCACGCCCGGCGGGATGCCGGCATCGAGAGCCAGCTTGACGAGTTTCATCGTCACCATCGGGTCCTGCTCCGAGGGCTTCAGCACGAAGGTATTGCCGGTGGCGATGGCCATCGGGAACATCCACAGCGGGATCATCGCCGGAAAGTTGAACGGCGTAATGCCGGCGCACACGCCGAGCGGCTGCTGAATGGTATAGGTGTCGATGCCGTTGCCGACATTCTCGGCCAGCTCACCCAGCTGCAGCGAGCCGATGTTGGCGGCGTGCTCGACCACTTCGAGGCCGCGGAAGACATCCCCCTCGGCATCAGCCAGCGTCTTGCCCTGCTCGGCCGTGAGCGTGGCAGCCAGGTCGGCCATGTTCTCGCGGATCAATTGCTGCAGCTTGAGGAAGATGCGCGCGCGGGTGCCGATCGGCGTCTTGCGCCAGGTCTTGAACGCTTCCTTGGCGCTCGCGACAGCGGCGTTGACCTCATCCGGTGTGGCAAACGGCACGCAGGCCAGCACCTCCTGCGTGGCGGGGTTGATGATGTCTTTCCACTTGCCGGTCTTCGATTCGACAAACTCGCCGTTGATCAGCAGCTTTACGGTGGGCGTGCTCAATTCCTGGTCTCCTTAGATTTGCGTGTCGTCCGCTCTTGCGGCGGCTGTGATGACGATGAGTGTGATTATTCCGCGACTGGCGCCAGCTCGCGTTGACACCAACTGCCAACCCGGCTGACCAGGGCGCAATGCGCACCAGTACGGCGCAGGCATGGTCCGCGACTGCATTCCTTTTCATTATTGGACGGCGGAAACCAATCGGGGCGGATTTTGCTTGGACCACGCCGGCACGGCTCTGTGCCAAATATTACGTTAACGTAAACGTTAATTTGTTAAATTTAGAGCAAGCAGCTTGAACGTGTCAACGCTCGGGAAAAACAAAGCCCGCCAGTTCGGCGGGCCGTGTATATACGGGCAGGATAGCTTACCCGGTGTCTGTTCACGATCTTGCTGTGCGGGCCAGGAAGCCTGCACAGTTCGGTGTGCTCATGCACACCTATTATCTGTACACACCGGACGCTGCGCTACGCTTCACCCCACAAAGCCTCGTGCGCGACGGGGTACTCAGTCGCCGCCGCGCCCCATCGCCTGCTCGACTGTCGCCCGCGACTGGTGCGGTGCGAACAATTCGATGAAGGCATAGGTGTAGCCGCGCAGGTAGGCATCCTTGCGCACCCCGATGCGGGTGGTGCTGGGGTCGAACAGGTGGCTCGCGTCGATCGCCCGCAGGCTGGTATCACGCTCCGGCTCGAACGCCATGCTGGCGATGACGCCCACGCCCAGGCCCAGGCTGACGTAAGTCTTGATCACGTCGGTATCGATGGCCGTCAGCACCACGTTCGGCGCAATACCGCGGGATTCGAAGGCGCGATTGATCTTGGAGCGGCCGGTAAAGGCAAAGTCGTAGGTGATGACGGGATATGCAGCGATCTCCTCTATCGTCACCGGGTGGTCGACCGCCAGCAAGGGGTGGCCGGCGGGTACCACGATACTGCGGTTCCAGTCGTAACACGGCAGCATGATCAGCTCGGAATACAGCTCGATACCCTCTGTCGCAATCGCGATATCCGCCTCGCCCGACACGACCATGTCGCAGATCTGCGTCGGGCTACCCTGCTTGATCGACAGCCTCACCTTGGGATATAGCTCGACGAAACGCTTGATGACCTTGGGCAAGGCATAACGCGCCTGGGTGTGGGTCGTCGCGATGGTCAGGCTGCCTGCCGATTCGTTGGCAAATTCGTCGCCAACACGCTTGAGATTGCCGGCCTCACGCAAGATGCGTTCGGCGATCCGCAGTATTTCGCGTCCGGGCGGCGACACATCAACCACGCGCTTGCCGTTGCGAATGAACACCTGGACGCCCAGCTCGTCTTCCAACAGGCGAATCTGCTTGCTGATACCGGGCTGCGATGTGTGCAGCTTTTCTGCCGCATCCGAGACGTTCAGCCCTTGCTTCGAGACTTCGACCAGATATCGCAACTGCTGGAGCTTCATTGCCAGACCAACCTTATAAATAGCCCTTGGTTATAAAATAGTAACACATTATTCTTTAGCGCATATAAACCGCTTGTTATCATGGCCGGCACTTATAACCGCCTGCTTGGGCGTCGTGAGAAAGGCTGCTGTCAGCAATGGAACTGGTGTACGTATTGTCGGGCCTCGCGGTTGGCTTCATCGTCGGCATGACCGGTGTCGGTGGCGGTTCGCTGATGACACCCATCCTGCTGTTCTTTGGCGTCAGCCCCACCACCGCGGTCGGCACCGATCTGCTGTATGCAGCCATCACCAAGGCTGGTGGCGTGGTGGTTCACCACAAGCACCGCAATATTGACTGGCGCCTCACCGGCCGGCTTGCCCTCGGCAGCGTGCCGGCGGCCATCCTGACCCTGTGGGTGCTGCACCACCTCCATACCGACGTGCAAGCCATGAATGTGCTGATCAAGCGCACGCTGGGCTTTGCGCTATTCGTCACCGCGATTGCCATCATCTTCAAGCAGCAGCTGCTCAAATTCGCTCAGCGTCATGCCGGCGACTGGCTGCAAATGAGCGATCGCAAACTGGCGGTACTGACGGTACTGACCGGCGTCACCCTTGGCGTGATCGTCACCTTGACCTCGATCGGTGCCGGCGCGCTCGGCACGGTTGCCCTGTTCATGTTGTACCCGCTGATCCCGACCGTCAGGCTGGTCGGCACGGAAATCGCCCACGCCGTCCCGCTGACGCTGGTTGCCGGCCTTGGTCATGCCGGCCTGGGCAACATCGACTGGCATCTGCTCGGCAACCTGCTGTGCGGCTCGCTGCCCGGCATTTATATCGGTAGCCATCTGTCCGGCGGCGTGCCCGACAAGGTGCTGCGCCCGGCACTGGCGATCATGCTCGCCATCGTCGGCGCCAAGCTGGTTGTCTGATTCAACGACTGGAGAACACCTGTGAGTCTGCAAGAGAAAATTGAACGCGCCAACGTCCTGCTGGCCAAGATCGCCGCCGAATACAGCCCAGCCGTCTTCGCCAACAGCCTGGGCGCGGAAGACATGGTCATCACCGACCTGATCGCCAAAGGCGGACATGCAATCGAGATATTCAGCCTCGACACCGGCAGGCTGCCAGCGGAAACCTACACGCTGCTGCAGAAGACGGGCGAGACCTACCCTGCCGCCCCGGTCAAGATCTACTTCCCGAACACCGCGGCGACCGAACAGTTCGTCAATCAACATGGCATCAACGCGTTCTACAACAGCATCGAGATGCGCAAGGAATGCTGCCGCATCCGTAAGATCGAGCCGCTGCAGCGCGCCCTGGCCGGCAAGAAGGCCTGGGTGACCGGCCTACGCCGCCAGCAAGCCACGACGCGCACCGACCTTGCAGAACAGGAATACGACCGCGACAACGGGCTAGAGAAATTCAACCCGCTGATCGACTGGACGGAAAAGGAAGTCTGGGAATATATCCGCGGCAACAACGTGCCCTACAACGAGCTGCACGACAAGCACTATCCCTCGATCGGCTGCGCCCCCTGTACCCGTGCCATCTCCATGGGTGAGGACGTACGTGCCGGCCGCTGGTGGTGGGAAAATCCCGAGACCAAGGAATGTGGCTTGCACGTCAGGAAGATCTGATTCAGCCAGACGGCATGCTCGCTGAACA
Source organism: Chitinivorax sp. PXF-14 (assembly GCF_040812015.1). NCBI lineage: Bacteria > Pseudomonadati > Pseudomonadota > Betaproteobacteria > Chitinivorax > Chitinivorax sp. PXF-14. The sequence goes on from NZ_JBFNXJ010000014.1 coordinate 37,034, forward strand.
AGGGCGCTGCAGTGCGCCCTTTGCCATCGAGAGACCCCGCCGCAGCTGGCTCGAGTTATAACGCCGTCAGCTAAACATATACATATTCATTATTTTTTTGCATAAGCATAGTCTGCTATCCTCGCGAACCAGTGAAAAAAAGGCTGGCCTGGCTCTGCCGGCCGATATAAGGGATACACCGCATGTACGTTTACGATGAAATCGACCAGCGCATCGTCGATGATCGCGTCCGGCAGTTCAGCGATCAGACGCGCCGTTATCTGGCCGGGGAACTGACAGAAGACGAGTTCCGCCCGCTGCGCCTGCAAAATGGCCTCTACATCCAGCGCCACGCGCCGATGCTGCGCATCGCCATTCCCTACGGCCATCTGCGTACCGCCCAGCTGCGCAAGCTGGCTTTCATCGCGCGTACCTACGACCGCGGCTATGGCCACTTCAGCACCCGCCAGAACATCCAGTTCAACTGGCCCTTGCTGGAAAAGGTGCCGGAAATTCTCGGGCACCTCGCATCCGTCCAGATGCACTCCATCCAGACATCGGGCAATTGCATCCGCAACACCACGTCGGACCAGTTCGCCGGCGTCAGCGCAGATGAGGTCGTCGATCCACGCCCTTATTGCGAGCTGATTCGCCAGTGGTCGACCTTCCACCCTGAATTCGCCCACCTGCCACGCAAGTTCAAGATTGCCGTCAATGGCGCGGTGGAAGATCGCGCAGCGGTGCTCGTGCACGACATCGGCCTCAATATCGTGAAGGATTCGGACGGCTCACTGGGCTTCCAGGTCATCGTCGGCGGCGGCCTGGGCCGCACACCGATCATCGGCGCGGTGATCCGCGAGTTCCTGCCGCGCGAACACATCATCACCTATCTCGAAGCCATCCTGCGCGTCTACAACCGCTATGGCCGTCGCGACAACAAGTACAAGTCCCGTATCAAGATCCTGGTGAAGGCACTGGGCCCGGAGAATTTCGCCCAGAAGGTCGAAGAAGAATGGGCGCATCTCAAGGATGGCCCGGCAACCGTGCCAGACGAAGAATTCGCACGCATCGATGCGTTCTTCACCGCGCCAGCCTATGAAAAGCTGCCTGCCGAAGACGCCACCTTCCGTGCCGAAGTCGATAGCAACAAGGCCTTTGCCAAATGGGTTGAACGCAATGTGCGCACCCACAAGGTCCCGGGCTACGCCTCGGTCACTCTGTCGCTGAAGAAGACCGGTGTACCCCCCGGCGATGCGACGGCAGACCAGATGGATGCCGTTGCGGACCTGGCAGACCAATATAGCTTTGGCGAACTGCGCGTCAGCCACGAACAGAACCTGATCCTCGCCGACGTCAAGCAGTCTGATCTGTTCAATATCTGGGAGCAAGCCAAGGCACAAGGCTTTGCCACGGCAAACATCGGCCTCGTGACCGACATCGTCTGCTGCCCCGGCGGCGATTTCTGCGCACTGGCCAACGCCAAATCGATCCCGATCGCCGAGGCCATCCAGCAGCGCGTCGACCAGCTGGACTACGTCTACGACATCGGCGAACTGGACCTGAACATCTCTGGCTGCATGAATGCCTGTGGGCATCATCATATCGGCAACATCGGCATCCTTGGCGTCGACAAGAATGGCTCCGAGTGGTACCAGGTATCGCTTGGTGGCTCCCAGGGCGCCCATGCGGCACTTGGCAAGGTGATCGGCCCCAGCTTCGCACAGGAAGAGATGGCCGACGTGATCGAAAAGATTCTCTCGGTCTACCTGGCGCAACGCCACGAGGACGAACTGTTTATCGACACGGTCCGCCGTATTGGTATCGACCCATTCAAGGAGCGCGTATATGCCAAGGCTCATTAAAGACCGTCAGATCATCGACGACCGTTACACCTTGCTACGTCTCAGCGACGATGGCGCCTTGCCTGCGGTCCCATCGTCAGGCGCCGTGATCGTGCCGCTCCAGCAGTGGCTTGCACAGCGTGACGCCCTGCTCGCGCGGGGCTCGGACATCGGTGTCTGGCTGTCACCGGATGACGAGCCAGAGGCGATTGCAGCAGACCTGGCTCAGCTCGCTGTCATCGCCGTGGATTTCCCGAGCTTCATGGATGGCCGAGGCTTCTCCACCGGCCGGCTGTTGCGTGAGCGACACGGCTATCATGGCGAACTGCGCGCCATCGGCGACATATTCAAGGACACACTGTTTTACCTGGCACGTTGCGGCTTCAACGCCTACGCCGTGCGTGCCGACAAGAATCTCGATGATGCCCTCGTCGGCCTCAATGATTTCTCGGAAACCTACCAAACAGGCGTGGACCAACCCATCCCGCTATTCCGCCGCCGCCTATCTGCCTGATAAGCTGGCCGGCCTCAGACGACGCCGCATCAAAAGATGCGGCGTCGTTGCTTTCGGCATTCAATTCAGGTCCGGTTCAGTACCCAAACGCGATCATCTCGCGTACTGATAGCGACCTATATCCCCCAATACAGGAATTCAGCATGAAACTAATTGTCACCCTGGCCACCTCCACCCTGCTTTGTGCAGGCCTTTCCGCCCACGCCGGCGATATCGATGGCAATGCCGTGCTCGGCGGCGCGGTCGGCGGTGCACTTGGCACCGCGATTGGCAGCAAGGTTGGCGGCCGGGATGGCGCGATCGTCGGCGGCGCAATCGGCGGCGCTACCGGTGCTGCGATCGGCTCATCAGCAAGCAAGAAACAGGAAACCCGTGTGGTACGCGAGCGCGAGGTTGTTTATGTCGACAAACACGAGAATGGCCGCCATCTGGGCCAGCACAAAAGAAAGCATCACCATGGCCATGATGATTGATTTCTTCTGTTTGCACGGGTTATCGATCAACTTATAAAGAAAGGGCCCCAAACATGGGGCCCTTTTTGCATGGCTACCTTCTATTCCAGGACTTCTCTCCAAGAGACACGAACTCCCGTGCTCCCCCCAGGCCCTGGGCTGGCAGGGGTTACGATATGTGTTTTATCAACCTGCATTGTCTGATTGACACAGTCAGTTCCATAACAGTACTGAGAGCTCCCCACCACCATCGCATTGAATGCGGTAGATTGGGCCGCGCCAGTACAAGCCTCTATGTTATACAAGACGGCAGTTCCACCTGGTTGACATGCATCGACGGTGAGTGGGTAATTACCGTATATATACAAATGCCCCAATAGCCACCTTGGATTCACGGTAACCTTTTCGCCAGGCTGAGCGGTCAGATCCATGTACCAACCATTTCGACTACTGGCATCAAACGGCAAATTGGTAAAGACTCGACTCTGCGGCGAACCACTACCCGAAGCTACACTTTGTTGGACCATGTTGTTAGTCCGAACATTGTCACCCAGATTGGTTGCAGAATCCTTAATTGCATAGATAGTCTGTACGCTGTTATCGCCCAGGTCACTGGTCCCCAGTAGTCGACCCGTACCGAGAAATACCATCTTCTGACCACCACAATAACCAAGCGTTGGCTCTACGGTAACCGGTTCGATTGATCCCGATGGATTCTTTAAACCAGCCATCCGAACTGGTGCAGGTATCGAGGTTGAGGCGTTGCTTACATCAAAGCGCCAGAGGTTGCCAAGCTGATCCCCACCATAGATGAAGGTGACAGTATTGTTGGTTGTCGGTGCCTCGACCCAGCCAGTGATCTTCATCAATCCACTTGGCGTAGCGCTAGATCCAACACCGGTACTGACTTTATTCAGCAAGGCTCCGGTCGCAAGATCCAACTGATAGAGGTAGCCCTTCCCTTCGCCGCCAGGTGTCGCGCCAGGTACGTTGTTCAACCCAGAGGTGAAATACACCACCCAGGTTCCAGCAGCATTCTTTGTAACAATCGGATTTCCAAAGGTATAGCCTAAATCACCATCACTTCGCCCCGGACACAATGAGCTGTCCGAGCAGAACTCCCACAGCACCTTCGGCGCATCTGGATTTGTCACATCCAAGGCGTAGTAACCACGCCCGCCCTTATTCAACCCGCCCACGAGAACGGTATGCCAATCCCCATTAATAAATGCATCCGCCGTGACTGGAGAGCCATCCACCGTAAACTTCTGGTGAGATCCGTAATGCTGTTCAGCCAATAGCGGCAAGGTAGGCATCACGATACGTGGCACGTAAGCCCACTTTTCATCAAGCTCACGCCCCGTTGGCTGCGGCACCGATGTTTGTTCACCCGTTGCCGCATCTGTCGACGTAAGAAATGTCATGTTCGCATCGAAGGCATGCAACATGCCATCATTTGCCGCGATGTATGCACGCGCAGGGCGACCAGCCTGCTGGGTTTTATAATCGCCGTAGCCCGCATCGGCGTAATTCTTGTTAGGCACTCTGACATAAGCGGGTCGGGCATTGATTATTGGCCCAAGCTTATGTTGGCGCTTACGCATGATTTGACTTGGGCTGGTGGTATAAGTCTGATCTCCGCGGATAAAGTTAAGTATATTTTCGCCACTGTTCAAATTTGCCTGATCTGACGCTGGTAGCAAAGCATACTGGGTTAACAACCCACCCTTATTAGTTAGATAGGCCTGCTCTGTCGATGTAAGCGAAGACCAAAAAAAATCCTTTGGTAAGGCCCCATTTCCATTGAACGTCAGCACCCTACGGCTGGCTGGCGACAGCGTATCGAGCTTGGTTTGGGCGAGCCATACATAATGAGGGTCAGCATCTTTCGTGTCGAGGTTGATTACACTCAACTCAACTTCACCACTCCAGTCATCGGTACCGGGATCCAAGTTGTAAGAGGCACTCAGGATCACTCGATCGACTTGCGTAATATTTGGTGTACTCGTTGCCGCTGCGGCACCAGTCCCTCTTGCGGCACCAATTCTATTCAGTGCATCCGCAATGCCGTTGCGGAGTGCCACGGGATCAGCAGCACTATAGTAACGACCATGACCATTTACTGCGGCATGCCACAAATCATCCACCGCCGAAAGGGTATCTCCAACAGGTTTGGGCCAATTACATACTCCGCTTGCCCATGCGCAGCCCGAATCGCCACGCGTGATCTTGGCAAAGTCTCCGCTCAAATCAGATCCTACCAGACCATAGATCGGGTCATACTTCATATAACCATCAACCCCAAGACCCAAGGTAAAAGTAGTCATATGCTGATGAATAGCTGGATCAGTCGCTGAGCGAGCCACCTGATTTGCAAGCGAAGGGCGTAAATCAGTCTTGTAGTAATACATGGCCACATCGGCAAGTGTGTCGCTGGCACCAGAAACATTACCATCATAAGTTCCAGATTCTCTGGATATATAGCCAGACGTGTCAGTTAAACTATTGTCCTGATTGCCTATTCCAGAAAAATTATCGTTCCAATAGCCGTCCGTCGTCAGGATGGTATACATCGGCTGACATGCCAACTGCGTGCCATTTGCATTTGTGGGGATAGGATCTGGCGCACCGCTAAGTACACCTTTGTAGTAGTCCCCAACCCGCTTCAAAGCCGAGCGTAGCGGCGTCGAATTGTTCGGAGAGGCCGCGTACAGCGCCGCATACCATGCAGGCTTCTGCGTGCTATCAAACGTATCGACATAAAGCTGAAGCCCTGTAGTGCTGGAATAACTATTCTGATTAATCGTCGCAAAACCAACACGATACTTGTCATCCAGTAACTGAAATGCCAAGCCTGCGCCAGTCTTCATGCTTTGCATACGGGTACGGTAATAGGAAAACCAGTTAGCAAAGTTCTTCAACTCTTCGGCATAGCTGCACGTGTTTGTATTTGTCTCAGTACAGTCAATGCGTGCGCTACCTTTCGGATAAGTCGTCCGGCTTGACACAATGTCAACGCGACTAAAGGAATAGGTCTTGTCCCAAGGTGTCATGCCGCTGACGGAAACGCCTGTCCCTGACTGTGAAACGGAGAGTACAGCGGAGAAATCAGCGGACCTCGCAGCCTTAATACAGATCACCGTTGGTTGATCACTGCATGTTGCATCGTTATATGCAGTGTAAATACCCTTGCTATTGATTGCGGCTTTAATCGCCGTAGCCAAGGTCGAACTTGGGTTGCCGCCAGTCCCGGATGAAACGGCACCGGAGGTAATTACGGTTGAGCCTACCGACACGCTATTAACGGTATAGCTATTAGGGACAGTGCCAACCGTGATGATGCCGTTGGCGTTACTTGTCAACCGACCAACAAAGCGGGGGTATGGGTAATTAGGTAAAGGCTTAGCCTGACAGTTCGTCAAAGTGGAGTCTGTACACCATCTCACACGAGCCGCATAAGTGTAGCTACCTGATGGTGCAGAAGCATAGATACAGGTAGTCAGGTTGCTATCAGTACAATATTCGGACGGATTAATTCGATAATAGTAAGGCGCGCCATTCACTACATAATTCGTATAGCTACTCCAGCTACTGCCGCTACTGTTTGTCCGGGGGTAGGAATACAGGCTATTTGGATAGCGATATGCCGTATTGGGATACGAAAAATCTCCGGATGGATTCGACTTGCACGTGGCTGATGAAAATGTCGAACTTGGACACCACCGTACATCAGGCCACTGAGTAGTCAGATTAACGGTGCCCGCCGAATAACCTTGGAAATTAGTTTGTTGAACTCCATATACGTCAGTCTGAGCAGAAGTTGGATTCTGGGGGTCATAAGGCCCAGTAAGGTCGGGCTTTAGCGGCGGACGGTAGTAAATTTCAGGATTGTAGTACTGCTTATTAAAGTCAGGACTCATGAATGGTGGCAGGCCATACTGGCATACCCCCAAGCCGGTAGTAGCACTGGTCGCTACCGTGTTAACGCACAAGTTGTCATTAACGTAATCCGGTACATAATTCCAGCTCATTGAACCTGAATCATCAAGCATGAACATGATGTCGGGTTTAATCGCATTTGCCGTACTAGCGGTATACAGGGGCGCGTCAGCCAAGTCCGTTGCTGCACCTTGTACTTGTTGGCTTTGTATGGCGGCCAAGCACAGCGTCAAGCCCCATACGTGCTGGTAATGCTTTGTTATCGCGCTCATTTCGATCCCCATCCTTCAGTTCGAGCAGGCGAAAGCCTCAATTCGTTACAAAAGCCTGAGCAATGCTTGTGACATTTCTAGGGCCAAGCACACGCACCGTAATTCGATATATAATTGGAGCAGTAACCGGAGGAACAAATGCCTCTTGCGTGTGCTCCATAAGGCTACTCGGTGCTACTCCCGCACCAGCCCGAGCACACTGTATTGCCAAATTGGCAGCAGGATCTCCAGAGGCAGAACAAAGCCTCTCGATCAGAAACTGTTGTTGATTACCACCGGAATCCGTCACTCGCGTAGAGGCGTTGGCCCATGTATCTTCAGAACGCCAATTTACGTCGGTATTGGTAGCCGATGCTCGATATCCGTTACCCGTTCCATTGTTCTGCAGCGAAGCGGCAGCGCTCCCCATCAATACCCGGTATGCACGGTCAAAACCTTGCTCGGTGGCTGCCAGTGCAGCCTGACGAAAAGCCAAGCTACCTGCCAACATATTTGAACTATCCACTCGCCGAATAGTGGATAGTACGGCCAACGTAACGATGATCAACACAATCAGGCTCGCAAACAGCACCACACCGGCGCTATGCCTACGATACCCCTGCCTGGGTACCACCAATATTTGTCTGTCAGTTAGTTGCATTTTTGCAAAGCACTCCACTGCATGCCACGCGACCACAGCATATTTCGAATGGGAACAATTGTGGTGAAGACGCTGTAACGGTAGTGACGTTGAGTATCAGTCAGAGCAATGCTCGGGCCTATCGATGTTGGCAATGTAGTCGTGGTTGGCCACAGTACAATACTGGGGGGGCTCACAACATCACGCTCATATTGAGTTCCACGCACCAAGACACCAATTCTTACTGCCTTGACTCTGGCCCAGTCACCGCGATTTCCTACCACTCCGTCTCCGTCGGCATCAATCATTGTGCCGCTATAGCTCGTCACGACGTCACCAGAGCTGCTTGTCGCCGGGCAGGCGTTGAACCCATATTGCGCCTTTAGTGCAACGACATTGTCCGCATATAACGCAGGGGCAGCACCATTGAGTACATCAGCCACCATCAACTTGCTTGACTGAACACTGAACTGGCTAATGACAGGAGCCCCCCCAAGATCGACTACACTGGCCTGGATTCCAGCACCACCCGGCGCAACGTCATATGTAATCCCAGGTGCCGCGGCATTGAAGGTATTGGCCGTATGTGTAAGCGCATTTCCAACGACGCCAGTGACACGCATGAGCGTACAGCCCAAGGTTGGGCTCACGATCAATGCAAAATCGTTCAGTCGAAAACCAAAGCTATTCATAAGGGCGATGGCGGCACCTGATCCATCATACGGGCTGGAAAGAGGCGACCAAACAGGTCGATCACCAGAGCCCCGCATGACAGTGAGAGTATCGCTACCGGCAGCCCCTCCCGACTGGATTACAATTGGGGACAGCGTAAAGGTGTATGCGCCGTTACCATTTTGAGCCTGAACGGTGCAACCGATCCCATCTTCCAGATTGAAACCATACCCAGCTTGCCGGGCTTCTCGCTCCAGCAAATACAGGGAAAGAGCCCCCGCCTGTTGTGCGTCTGCTACAGCACTGGTGGTACGGGATTGCGTCGACGCAAAACTAAATACCTGAAAAACAGCCAACATTGCCAGCAACCCAACAGCCAGCCCAGCCATCAATTCAACCAGACTAAAACCACCGTGATAGCGTTGGCTTCGCCGATTCAACAACGCCATAGTATGGCAATGCTGTAAGGGTAACGATAGCTTAACCATGAGTACTGCCATCCTAATTCGAAGGGTTTCTGGAAATGACAGATGTAGCAACAAATGTGTGGGTAGCAGTTGCTCCAGGTCGTGTACCGGGTGGCGCCCACCGCACTGTCACCGTTACCGTTGAAGGCGTTAAAAATGTTCCAGGCTGAGGTGGCCAGGGAATCGGCGTTCCCGGCACAACTGCCACTATCGGTGGATAGGCGGATGCCCCAGGCAAGCGATTGACGACATCATTCACCCATGGCTGCAAACGGCTATTTACCGTAAGCGCCCCGGGCGTTACATAATTGGCAATGTTTTGTGGGTCCGTCATTATCTGCGCTATGAGCCGGTTCGCCAGATATGCGGCTTCCGAGCGATATCTCGATTCAGAGACATCTCCAACTGATCTGGCTTGCAAGCCGACAAGAGCAAGTACACCGATAGCAAACACAACAATGGCAACCAAGGCCTCGATCAGCGCAACCCCGCGCTCGCGACCATTGATAATCGCCAAATCAAGCCGGGCAGGCGCAGGCTGCGGCCTTTCCATCACTAGCGATCGCACGATCTGGGATCCTCTATCTCTTGCATTTTCCGGTCACACCAGCGAATGCTACCGTTAGGAGCAATCAGAATGCTGTATTCACGCCGATCAGCCTCGGCCAATGCGTCAACCTGGATATCAATACGCGACACGGGACTGGCAACGGCATTGTTCTGTGCCGGCGTCAGGAGGACACCAAGCCCGGTAAAGATGACAGATGTGGCTGCTACGCCACCGCTATCTTGGGCCGTGACAGAAACCGTGCCCAGGTGCTCAAGAGCCGGTTGGTTCTGGATCACTGCCTGGCTGGCGACATCAGAAACCGTCCACCCCCGGGTGCCTACTACATCCAAACGTACATTGGTTCCCCGTTTGATTGCCTCCGTCCTTGCAAGCATCAGCCCGGACATAAAGGATTCGGTCATATCGCGAGCGCGAGAATTTTGCAGCCAGTCGGTGTAGGACGGCAGTGCGACAGCCAAAAGCACGCCAAATATCACCAATGTGATAGCTATCTCAATTACCGTGAAGCCACGCGCCCTCCGCAGGATCAACATGTCCCGTCCTTTTTACTGATCCAGCAATTTCTGGGCGCACCAGCCCAACCGGTACCGACAGAAGTGGTTGCTTTATTGCCATCTTGATCAACCGTAAACACAAACCCGGAAACAGTCCCAGACCCCGTGGCAGTGACCGTTGCAGTATTAGCAGCCAAATCACACGTAACCGCAAAATTGGACGCGAGGGTAATTGCTCGAGCTGCTGGTGTACCCGCTGCACACCCGCCAATATATGTCCGGTTATCCTGAAACCATTGTTCCAGCTTGGTACGAACATCAGACAAGGACGCAAATGCCTCGGTCAGTCGGCTACGCGTCACATAGTCCGTATATGCAGGAAGTGCAATCGCTGCCAGAACACCGATGATGACCAACGCAATCATCAGCTCGATCAGCGTAAAACCTCGTTGCAGGCGCATTTCCACGGTCTCCAATTGTATTTTCAATAACTGTATGTCACCTGCCGTCGCCATGTAAAAGCAATACCGACAAGTGGTAAGCTTCAAGTCCCGAGCGGTTTCATGCATGACCTGGTGCCAGCTCCAGACTTTACACGCCACTTCCCGTTCCGATACATTCCCAGCCTATGAGCAGACTCCGATATGCCGGAACCGTCCTCCTGTTGACCGCTGCACTGGCCAGTGCAGCCCCTCCTGCGGATGCCCCGGAACAGGCCGGCAGTGGCCAGACATCAGCGACAGAAGCACGCCCGGAGCGTAGCGCAATCGATCGCCCCGCGGCGGCTGGCGACAAGGCCGACATCAAGACGCAAGAGCTGGTGTTGCAGGCGCTTGCCTTGGTCGGGGTGACCTACAAATGGGGTGGCAAGTCACCCGAATCGGGGTTGGATTGCTCGGGCCTGGTGCGCTATGTCTTTGGGCAGTCGCTGCAGATGGCACTGCCACACAATGCCCTGGCGATCAGCAAGCTAGGCGAGACGGTAGAGAAGGAAAAGCTCAAGCCGGGCGACTTGGTGTTCTTCAACACCTTGAAGCGCAAGTTCTCGCACGTTGGCATCTATCTCGGTGACGACCGCTTCATCCACGCCCCCACCGCCGGGGCAGGCGTGGAAATCGTCAACATGAAGGACCAATACTGGCAGAAGCGTTTTGACGGTGCCCGGCGCCTGCAGAAGGATGCTGGCGCGGCCGGTACGGCGCAAAAGTAGGCGGGCACGCCCGTAACAGCCGGGCCGACGCTGGTATAATGTGCGGTTTCGTAGCGCCCGTGCATTGTTCCAGATGACATCGCCCCTCTCGCGCCCCAAGCCCGGCCTCAAGACGCTCCTCCCCGCCGCCCACGGCAGTGCGGACGCATGGCAGCTCAAATCCGTCCTGGCGTCACACGCGCCCTTGTTGATCGTGACCGAGACAGGCCAGGATGCGCAGCGACTGCTGCACGAGCTTCGTTACTTCTCTCCGCAATCGCGCGTGCTGCAGCTGCCGGACTGGGAAACGCTGCCCTACGATCACTTCTCCCCACACCAGGACTTGATCTCTGAGCGGCTGGCGACATTGTGGCAAGTCAGAAGCGGGCAGTTCGACGCGCTCATCGTGCCGGCTTCGACTGCGCTGATGCGCTTGCCGCCAGTCGAGTACCTGGCCGCGCACACCTTCTTTCTCAAGGCGAAGGAAAAGGTCGATCTCGACGCATTGCGCGCGCAGATGACACTGGCAGGCTACCAGCACGTCACCCAGGTCTACAGCCCCGGCGAATACAGCGTGCGCGGCGGCCTGATCGACCTGTTCCCGATGGGCTCCACCCTGCCCTACCGCATCGACCTGTTCGATGACGAGATCGAGACCATCCGCACCTTTGACGTCGACAGCCAGCGCTCGATCTACCCGGTACGCGAGATTCGCCTGCTGCCGGCGCGCGAATTTCCGCTCGATGAGGCCGGGCGTAACCTGTTTCGCAGGAATTTCCGCGAGCGCTTCGAGGGCGATCCGTCGCGCTCGCAGCTGTACAAGGATGTCAGCAACGGCTTGGCGCCAGCGGGCATCGAATACTACCTGCCGCTGTTCTTCGAGCAGACCGCCACGCTGTTCGATTACCTGCCGAAGGACGTCATCGTCACCCAGCACCACGACCTGCTGGGTGCCACCGAACGTTTCTGGCAAGACACCCAATCGCGCTATCGCCTGATGCAGGGCGACAAGCAGCGCCCCGCGCTGGTACCGGAAGAGCTCTATCTGCCGGTCGACCGCTTCTTCGCCACGCTGAAGACCTATGGCCGCTTCGAGCTGTCCGGCAATACCACTGTGCCGTCTGAGCACGCGCCAAGCCAGGCCCTACCTGCCGTGCAGGTCGATCGTCGGGCCGACAATCCGCTGGCGGCGCTGACTCAGTTTCTTTCCCGGCATGATGGCCACGTGTTGTTGCTGGCGGAATCGCTGGGGCGCCGCGAGACCATGGCGGCCTTCCTCGCGGAGTACGACCTCAAGCCCGAACTGCTGGAGACCTGGGCAGAGGCGGAAGCCACCGGCGCACCGTTCAGCCTCGGTGTTGGCCCGCTGCAGACCGGTTTCATCCTGTCCGAGACACGGCACGCCATCATCACCGAGAGCGAGCTCTATGCCCATGTCACGCGCAACCGCGAGAGCCGGCAGAGCCGCAAGCCGGCATCGGAAACGCTGTTGCGCGACCTGTCCGAGGTCAAGGTCGGCGACCCCGTCGTGCACGAGCAGCATGGCATCGGCCGCTACATGGGGCTGGTCAATCTCGACCTCGGCAACGGCGAGGATGAGTTCCTGCTGCTGGAGTATGCCGGCGGCGACAAGCTGTATGTTCCCGTCTCGCACCTCTACCTGATCAGCCGTTACAGCGGCGCCGCGCAGGAAGATGCACCACTGCACAAACTTGGCAGCGGTCATTGGGAAAAAGCCAAGCGCAAGGCGGCCCAACAGGTGCGCGACACGGCGGCTGAGCTGCTGAATCTGTATGCGCAACGCGCGGCACGCCAAGGCTATGCCTTCAAGCTCGGCGAGCATGACTACCAGGCCTTTGCCGACAGCTTCGGCTTTGAGGAAACCCCCGATCAGGCCTCGGCCATCGCGGCCGTCATCGCCGACATGACCTCGGGCCGGCCGATGGATCGGCTCGTCTGCGGCGACGTCGGCTTCGGCAAGACCGAAGTCGCGCTGCGCGCAGCCTTCGTGGCCGTGATGGGAGGCAAGCAGGTGGCGGTGCTCGTGCCGACCACGCTATTGGCCGAACAGCATCAGCAGAATTTCAGCGACCGTTTTGCCGACTGGCCGGTCAAGGTCGCCGAGCTGTCACGCTTCCGCACGGCCAAGGAAGTATCGGCCGCAATGAAGGGGCTCGCGGACGGCAGCATCGATATCGTGATCGGCACCCACAAGCTGGTGCAGCCGGATGTGAAGTTCAAGAACCTCGGACTCGTCATCATCGACGAGGAACACCGCTTTGGCGTGCGTCAGAAGGAACAGCTCAAGGCGCTACGCGCCGAGGTGGACGTGCTGACGCTGACCGCAACGCCGATACCGCGCACGCTTGCCATGTCGCTCGAAGGCATCCGCGACTTTTCTGTCATCGCGACCGCGCCTCAGCGGCGGCTGGCGATCAAGACCTTCGTGTCACGCACCGACGACGGCATCATTCGTGAAGCCGTCCTGCGCGAGCTCAAGCGTGGCGGGCAGGTGTTCTTCCTGCACAACGAGGTCGAAACGATCGAGAACATGCGTGAGAAGCTGTCGCAATTACTGCCCGAGGCCCGTATCGGCGTGGCGCACGGGCAGTTGCGCGAGCGCGAGCTCGAGGCGGTGATGCGCGACTTCCACCAGATGCGCTTCAACCTGCTGCTTTGCACCACGATCGTCGAAACCGGCATCGACATCCCCAATGCCAACACCATCGTCATCAACCGTGCGGATCGCTTCGGCCTGGCCCAGTTGCACCAGCTGCGTGGCCGCGTTGGCCGCTCGCACCACCAGGCTTACGCCTATCTGCTGACGCCGGAAGAAACAGCGATGACGGCCCAGTCCAAGAAGCGGCTGGAAGCCATCCAGATGATGGAGGAACTGGGCTCCGGCTTCTATCTCGCCATGCACGACCTGGAAATCCGCGGCGCGGGCGAAGTCCTGGGCGACTCCCAGTCGGGCGAGATACAGGAGATCGGCTTCAACCTCTACAACGCCATGCTCAACGAGGCTGTCAGGGCGTTGAAGAAAGGCGTCGAGCCCGATCTAAACCAGCCGCTCGGGATCACCACCGAAATCAATCTGCACGCCCCTGCCCTGCTTCCCAATGAGTACTGCCCCGACGTGCACGAGCGCCTGGTCATCTACAAACGGCTGGCGAACTGCGATACCTTCGATGAACTCGACGACATGTATCAGGAGCTGATCGACCGCTTCGGCCTGCCACCGGAAGCCACCAAGACGCTGCTCGATTGCCACCGCTTGCGCATTCAGGGCAAACCGCTCGGTGTGAAGCAGGTCGATGCCACCGAGTCGGCCGTGCACGTGCAGTTCATCCCCAACCCGCCGATCGACCCGATACGGATCATCCAGCTCGTGCAGAGCGGGCGCCAATACAAACTGGCCGGGCAGGACAAGCTCAAGATCGAACAGAAGATGCCTGAATTGCCGCAGCGCGTTCAGGCACTCAAGGCATTTTTCAAGGCGCTGGCATAGCGCCACCAGATGACGGACCTTCCAGTATGACGAAACTCATTGTCCAGGCGGCTGAAGTCGCCACCCCAAACCTCAAGCGCCTTGCCCAGCTGAGCGGCGCCAGCGCGATCGAGGCAATCCTGCAGCCGGATGCGAGCCGGCAGGCCTTCCGCCTCGTCGATGCAGATCCATCGAGCCAGGCCGAAGTCGCCGCCTTCTGCGACGAAACCCAGTACGACCATGCATTCGTGCAAGCGGGCAAGCAGCTGAAGGACTTCGGGCTGGTGGTGATGGACATGGATTCCACGCTGATCACCATCGAGTGCATCGACGAAATCGCTGATATGCAGGGCATCAAGGACAAGGTGGCGGCCATTACCGAGCGCTCGATGCGTGGCGAGATCGATTTCAGCCAGAGCCTGCGCGAACGAGTGAGCCTGCTGGCGGGGCTCGACGAGTCGGCACTGCAACGCGTCTACGACGAACGGCTAGCGCTCTCCCCGGGCGCCGAGCGCATGCTGAGAACCGCCCATCAGGCCGGCCTCAAGTCTTTGCTGGTGTCGGGCGGCTTCACCTTCTTCACCGAGCGCCTGAAAGCCAGACTGGGCCTCACGCATGCTCATGCCAACACACTGGAAGTGGTCGATGGCAAGCTCACCGGCCAGCTCGTCGGCGACATTCTCGATGCCCAGGCGAAGGTGGATTGGCTCGCCCGCGTGCGCGACGATCTGGGCCTGCAGCCCGAGCAGGTGATCGCGCTCGGCGACGGCGCCAATGACTTGAAGATGCTGGCCGCGGCCGGCGTCGGCATCGCCTATCATGCCAAACCCATCGTGCGCCAGCAGGCTGCCTATGCCCTGACCCATGTCGGACTCGATGGCTGGCTCAACTGGTTCGCCTGAGCCAGGCCCCGCGCCAAAGACAAAGCCACCGTTTCTGGTGGCTTTGTGCTGTCAGGGAGGGGGCGTCAGATCTGCTCGAACAGCGACAATTTCTGCGTCTGCACGAACGTCTTTTGTGCAGCCTCGAGATAGGTCTGGGTCAGCGAAAAATCACTGATCGCCTTGGCGTAATCCAGGTCCCCCAGATCGCGCAGCTGCGTCGAATACTGCACGGTCAGATCGTCGAGCGTATCGCGCACGCTGTCGACCTCTTTCAGGCGCGTGCCCACATCAGCCTGTACCGTCGTGACGTTGGTCAGGGCGTTGTCCAAGCCTTGCATCACCAGATTCAGGCTGTTCTGATAGCTGGCAACGTTGACCGGGTTATCCTTCGCGCTTTTGAGCAGGTTGGCAAAGTCCGTCAGTGTGTCGAACACCTGCTTGTCCTGCGCCGACTTGATGGTGAACTGATCGCCTGCCGCCGGCGCACCATCCACGGTGAAGGTGATGCCCTGGTTGGGCATCGAGATCGTCGCATTGGGCTGATACACCGGCAGCGTGGTCGGGAATGGCACGGTCGCCGGCGCACCCCCTGTGATGACGGACAGGTTGGTCGAATTATCGATGATGTCGTAATGCGTGGTGGACGGCGTGGTCGTCGCATCGATATCGAAGCGGATGCTGAAATCGCCACTGCTGTTTCGCCACTTGTTGACGTCGACGACGGTGCCGGGGCCCACGATGCCGGTGCCGAGGTTCGCTCCGGGCGTGACCAGATTCGAGCCGGCCTTGAGCACGAACGTGCCATTGCCTTCCTTGATGCGCTGGAACACGTTCACCCCGGATTCGCTCACCGGCAAGGCCCGCGATGGGCTGACCTGGATGGAACGTTGCCCCTGGTCGCCCATATAGGTCACCACACCGGGCGCCGTTTCTTCAAACGGGCGGGTCGAACCCTGGTAGCCGGAATACAGGTACTGGCCATTGCCGTCGGTGGAGTTCGCCAAGCCGATCAGCTCCTTGTAGCGCTCTTGCAGCTCGGACAGCAGCGCGCCGCGGTCGGTCTGCGTCAGGCTCGGGTTGCCGGCATAGACGGCCTGGGTCTTCACGTCCTGTAGCAGGCTGGTCATCGACTGCAGATAGCCCTCGCTCAAGGCGACGGTGGACTTGGCATTGTCCCCATTCGTCTTGAACTGGTCGTTGAGCCCATTGGCCTGGTTCACACTGAGGATCTGCGCCGACGCCACGGGGTCGTCCGAGGGCGTGAGTATCCTGCGGCCGGTAGCAACCTGCTGCTGCAGCTTGACCAGATCGGCCTGGTTCTGACGCACGCTGTCGACACCGAGCGCGTAAATGTTTGAGGTACTGACGCGAATTGCCATGATGATTTCCTAGCTGTTGCTGCTGCCGGCTCGTGCCGGCATCAACCGCCAATATTCAGAATACTCTTGAACGCTTCCTGGGCAATCGAAATAACCTTGCTCGCCGCCATATAGGCCTGCTGATATTTCAGCAGATTGGCGGCCTCTTCATCGAGGTTGACGCCAGAGAAGGAACTCTTGTTGCTATTGGCTTCCTTGACCAGCGTATCCTGAGCCTTCAAGCCTATCTTGATTTCTGACGCCTGGTTGCCGACATTGCTGACCATCTGACCATAGGCCGACTGGTAGGACGCCGACGCATCGCCGAGCACATTGGTCGTCTGCAACGCTGCCATCGCCAGCGCATTGCGGTTGTCTGAATCGGCATTGGTATTGGGGCCGACGGTGAAGGTATCGTTGGCGACAGGGTTACCCGACAGCTTGACCGTCCAGCCGTTGAACGACACGGCGTTGGTCTTGGTGGGATCGTAGTTGAGCCCGGTGGCCAAGGTTGTCGGCGCCGGTAGCGTCGAGTTGTCAACAACGTCGAATGTCGTCGTCGACGTGAACTTGATCGTGACGTTGTTCTTCAGGTTCTCGATATGCGGCATGAACACCGACAGCGGCGGCTGGGGTGCCGGGGCACCGGCCGGCCGTGCGGCTGGGTCCGGCACCACTTCGGCAATGTTGCCGGTGCCGGCATTTGCGCTGCCGCGCGACGCCACGGTCTTGTCGACGATGAACTGGTCACCGGCGGCAGGCGTGCCGCTGAGGGTGGTCTGCCAGCCATTCACGGTCACCGTCGCATTGGCCGGATAGTTCCAGGTATAGGATGCCGGCGTCAACGGCGTGGCTGCACTCGGCGATGGCACTGCGGCGCCGGTCGTCGCGTCGGTCACGGTAAAGGTGCCGGCCGAGGTGAACTTGATGACCACGCGATCATTGGCGGCGTTCACCACGCCCAGGTCGATCTGTCCGGTACCCTGGTTGGGCGTTGCGCCGCCCACCGTCGCCGCGGTGCGGAACGGCGCGGCGGACGCGATGCGGCGCGGATCGGTGATCTGCATCGCAATATCGCGGGCGCCGTTGCGCGTCGGCTGCACGAGAAAAGAGTCGCCCTGGTTGGGGGCGCCCGAGGCCAGTTTGAAATTGACACCATCGAGCGTCACGCCGGTAGCCGATTCGACCTGGGCCTTGGTATAGGTCGTCTTGACGTTGTCGGCAAGACGAATGACGTCGTAGCCGGCCGCCGCGCCGTTGTAGATCACGCGATAGTCGCTGGTGGTCAGCTCGCCCACCGACGACAGCGACGCGCTCATCAGTCCGTTCCCGCCGTTGTTACCGTAGGACACGACACGCGGCGAGCTGACGGCAAACATATTGAGCCCCGCATTGCCGTCGAGATCCTGCCCCAGGCCCTGCTGCTCGTTCATCGTCCGCGCCAGGCCGATTGCGACGCGGCCTAGCGAGTTTTGTGCGAGGTCGAGCGCGTTGGTACGGAAATTCAGCAACGCGCCCAGCTTGCCGCCCTGCAGCAGGCTATCGTCCAACGGAATGCTGACCTGCCCTTGCGACACCGCCACGCTGATCTTTTCCGGGTCGGCCGTTGCGGGCACGGCGGCGAACTTGTTGGTGGTGCCGCCGAGCACCAGGGTCTGGCCGGTGCCGATCGAAATATTGAACGAGCCATCAGTCTGCGGCGACACCGTCACCTTGACGAGTTTGTTCAGTTCGCCAATCACGGCATCGCGCTGGTCGAGCAGGTCGTTGGGATCGCGGCCGGCGCCCGAGGTGCGCGCGGCGATCTCGTTGTTGAGATCGGCCACCTTGCCCGCCAGCGCGTTGATCTGCGATATCGTGGCGGTGATCTGGTCGTTCACCCCCTGGCGGACTTCCTGCAAGCGGCCATTGATCTGCTGGAAGCGCGATGCGAGGGTGTTGCCCAGGCTGATCATCTGTTGCCGCGAGGGAATATCGGCGGGCTTGGAGGCAGCGCTCTGCACGCCGGTGAAAAAGCTTTGTACGGACGGCGACAGGCCGACGGTCGGATCGGCCACGATGCCGTCGAGAATGTTGACCTGGTCCTGAAAGCCTTGCAGATAGCCTTGCTGTGATTCGGCCGACAGCACGGAGCGATTGAGGAAATCATCATAAGCACGCACGACGTTGGTCACCTCGACGCCACGGCCAAAGAACCCGGCACCGGTGAACAGCGGCTTGGATGCCTCCTGGCGGATTTCCTGGCGGCTATAGCCATCGGTATTGGCATTGGCGACGTTGTGCGAGGTCGTAAGCAGGCCTGCCTGTGCGGCATTCAACCCTGTCAGTGCAACCCCGAAGATACCACTAGCCATCATTTGCTCCCTGCACCATCAACTTGGTGCATCAACACACTTATCGGCAACAAGCCGGGAAAATTGATCGCATCAGGTCCACTGCTGGTAGGCGGCGATTGCCGCGCGGCGCAGCACCTGATGATTTGCCACGCGCGTGAGCTTTGCCGCGTACTGCGGATCGGTCGCGTAACCGCCCTGCTGCAGCGCGCTGGCGAAGCCCGCCGCATCGTCTCCCTGGTTCAGGGCCTCGCGGTAGCGGCCGTTCTTGGCCAGCAGCTTGGCGTAATCGTTAAAGGCTTCCTCGTGCGAGCCGTAGACGCGGAAACGCTCGACCCGCTTCTCCGGCTTGCCGTTCACATACTCGGTGGTGGTCACCTCGGCCACCGGCCCGGTCCAGTCCTTGCCGGCCTTGATGCCGAACACGTTGTGGCTGTCGCCGCCATTCGCATCGCGAATCACGCGCTTGCCCCAGCCGGTTTCGAGTGCGGCCTGGGCCACCAGCACGTGCGGCGACACACCCAGCTGATCCGCCGCAGGCTTGGCCTGGGCCAGCATGGTGTCGGCGAACTGCGTGGCCGTCGCATGGCCCGAAATGGCCACCCCGGCCTTGTCGGCCACCGGCTTGACCGGTACGGCCTTGGGCAGGGAGGCATCGGCCGGCAGCTTGCCGGGTTGATACACATGCTCACGGCTCAGCTGCTTGACGATCATGTCCGCGAAACCGATGCCACGGCCCGATGCAATCTTCTGCGCCAGCTGGTCGTCGAACATGCCGGTGAAAGTCTTGAGCTCGTTGCTACCAGACAGCTCGCTCTCCGGCACGGTATTGCGCATGTTCTTCAGCATCATCTGCAGGAACAGCGACTCGAACTGCTGCGCCACACCCTTCAGGGCAGCCTTATTGTCCGTCTTGGCCTGCTGCTTGAGCGCATCGAGGCTGCCGACATCCAGGCTCAGGCGATTACCCAGATCGACAGCGGGTGTCGATGTAGCGCCTAAAGAGAGTGGAAGTGAGGAGGTGCGCATGTCGGTGTTCCTGAATGTTCAACCGAACATAAGCAAGATGCAGGCCAGCCACTTCACGTCAGGCGACACGGTCTGCCAAGGGCTGGCTCAGATGATTTCGAGATCGGCCCGGAGCGCGCCGGAGGCCTTCATTGCCTGCAGGATAGACAGCAAGTCCTGCGGCGTGGCGCCAATGGTATTGAGCGCCTTGACCACGTCGGCCAGCTTGGCCCCGCGCTGCAGCTGAACGAGCCGCCCCTGGTCGGCCTTGATCGAGATATCGGCATTCTGCACTGGCGTGGTCTGCCCGCCGGACAAGGCATTGGGCTGGCTCACGTCGTTCTTGGCGCCAACCGACACCGACAGGTTGCCATGCGCCACCGCACAGGGCTCGAGCGTCACCGCCTGGTTCATCACGATGGAGCCGGTACGGGCGTTGATGACCACCTTGGCGGCATTATCTGCCGGGTCGACGGCAAGATTTTCCACCCGTGCGAGAAACTGCACGCGCTCGTTCGAATCGAGTGGTGCACGCACCTGGATCTGCCGACCATCGAGCGCCCGCGCGGTCTCCGGGCCCATAGCGGCGTTGATGGCATCGACCACGCGATTGGCCGTGGTGAAGTCCGACTGTTGCAGCTCCACATTGATATAGTCACCCTGCCCCAGATAGCTCGGTACCGCGCGCTCCACCGTGGCCCCAGCCGGAATGCGGCCAGCATTGAGCTGGTTGACCTGCGCGCTGGAGCCACCGGCCGATGCGCCGGCCCCGCCCAGCAGGATATTGCCCTGCGCCATGGCATAGATCTGCCCATCCGCCCCCTTCAACGGCGCCAGTAGCAAGGTGCCACCACGCAGGCTCTTGGCGTTGCCGATCGACGACACGGTGACATCGAGCGGCTGGCCCGGCTTGGCAAACGCCGGTAGCGATGCGGTCAGGCTGACCGCAGCCACGTTCTTGAGCTGGGGATTGGTGCCGGCCGGCAGCTGCACGCCGAGCTGGTTCAGCATGGTCACCAAGCTCTGTGTGGTGAACGGGGTCTGGGTCGTCTGGTCGCCGGTGCCGTCGAGGCCGACAACAAGGCCGTAGCCAACCAACTGGTTGGGGCGCACCCCCTGTATCGTCGCCAGCTCCTTGATGCGCTGCGCGGCTTGCACCGGGGCTGCCAGCACGGCGGCGGCCAGCAGGGAGAGGACGATTAACTTACGCATGAACAGGCTCCCGCTCAAAACGGCATCACGGACAGGAAGAATTTCTGCAGCCAGCCGGCATCCTGCGCATCGCCAACAACGCCGGTCGCACGGTGCTCAATGCGGGCATCCGCCACCTTGGTGGACGACACGGTGTTGCCCGTCTTGATGTCGGACGGGTTGACGACCCCGGAAAAACGCAGGAATTCGTGCTCGTTATGGATTGCGATCTGCTTCTCGCCGGCCACGATCAGGTTGCCGTTGGGCAGCACTTCGACCACCGTAACGGTGATCGAGCCGGTGAAGACGTTGCTGGCGTTGCTTTCGCCCTTGCCCTCGAACTTGTTGTCGGACGACGCTTTGATGTTGAGCGACGCGAGCTTGCTCAGCACCCCACCCGAATATGGCACCGTGAAGGGGTTGGCCGATGCCGTGATTGCGCCGGTGCGATCGGCATTGCTGTTGGACTTGGTGCTGGCGTTGAGCTTCTCTTCGATCGCGATATTGAGGATGTCGCCGACCTGGCGTGCCACGCGGTCCTCGAACAGGCCGCCGCGCGAGGCCGCGCCAGCCTGAAAGATCGCCCCGTTGCCGTAAACCGGCTGCGCCGCGGCAGTCGGCCGTGTCGAGGTAGGGAGCTGAACGATGCTTTTCGGCGTGCTGCTGCAAGCTGCCAGCAGTGCCAAGCCGATCAATCCGATGAGTAGGCGCATGAGCCCTCCATCACCATTAGAGTTGCGTGAGTTTCTGCAGCATCTGGTCGGATGCCTGAATCGAGCGCGAGTTGATCTCGAAAGCGCGCTGGGCCTGAATCATGCTGATCAGCTCCTCGGTCACGTTGACGTTGGAGTTCTCGACATAGGTATGCAGCAGAACGCCCGAGCCGTTGGTGCCGGGCACATTGACCTGTGGCGCGCCGGAGGCCGCGGTTTCGCTATACAGGTTTTCCCCGCGCGACTGCAGCCCCGCCGGGTTGATGAAGTCGGCAACCTGGATCTGGCCCAGCTGCGTCGGCTGCACATTGCCGGGCTGCAGCACCGTCACCGTGCCATCGCTACCTATCGTCACCTGCTGGGCGTTGGACGGAATGGTGATAGCGGGCTGCAAGGGGTAGCCGCTCGATGTCACCATCTGCCCCTGGCTGTTGACCTCGAAGGAGCCATCCCGCGTATAAGCCGTGGTGCCATCCGGCAGCAGGACCTGGAAGAAGCCGCGGCCGTTGATCGCAATATCGAAGGGATTGTCGGTCTTCTGCAACGTACCCTCGGTGTGATTGCGCACCGTGGCGACGACACGGGAGCCGACACCAAGCTGCAAGCCGGTCGGGATCTCGTTCTGCTGCGTCGCCAGGCCGCCGGGCTGGCGCAGCGTCTGGTAAATCAGGTCCTCGAACACCGGGCGTTCGCGTTTGTAGCCGGTAGTGCTGACGTTGGCCAGGTTGTGCGAGATCACGTCGATATTGGTTTGCTGGGCATCCATGCCGGTCTTGGCAACCCAAAGCGCTCTTATCATGTTCTTCTATCCTCTGGTGGCTCAGCTCAGCGTCAGGATCTGCGCTGCACGCTGCGCATCCTGGTCGGCCGTCTGCAGTAGCTTGATCTGGGTTTCGTACTGGCGGGAATTGCTGATCATATTGACCAGCGATTCGACGAGATTCACATTGCTCGCCTCGAGCCCGCCGCCATAGACGCGGACATTGGCGTCCGCCTGGGCCGGCTGGCCATCGCGGGTGCGGAACAGGCCATCGCTGCCTTTTTGCAGATTGCGCTCAGCCGGGTTGACGAGCTTGAGGCGGCCAATTTCTGCGCGGTTTTGTGGGGCATCGAGCGGGATCGCGACGACCGTGCCATCCGACCCCACCTCGATGCGGTTGTTCTCCGGCACGGTAATCGGGCCACCGTCACCAAGCACGGTCAAGCCGTTGCTGGTGCGCAGCAGGCCGGTCGCGTCGATCTCGAAGCCGCCGTGGCGCGTGTAGGCCTCGCCATTGGGCGTTTGTACTGCGAACCAGCCGCGGTCCTTGATCGCCATGTCGAGCTCGCGGCCGGTGTACTGGATCGGGCCGGGCGTGAAATCCGCGCCCGTGGTCTGGTCCACCACGAAGGTGCGGGTCGGCAAGGCCGGGCTGCCAACCACCGGCAAGGCGCGGAACACATTTTCTTCTGCCTTGTAACCGGGCGTGCTGGCATTCGCCAGATTTTGGGCAGTCGAAGCCTGCTGCAACAGCAGGTGCTTCGCCCCATTCATCGCGACGTAGATCAGGCGATCCATGCTCTATAGCCCTAGTGTGCTTAACGCAGATTGACCAGCGTCTGCAGCACGGAGTCCTGCGTCTTGATGGTTTGCGCGTTGGCCTGATACGAGCGCTGCGCGGTGATCATATTGACCAGCTCGGCCGTCAGGTCGACATTCGAATCCTCCACCGCACCCGATTGCAGCGTGCCAAAACCGGCGTCGCCGGGCAGGCCGGTCTGCTCCGCGCCGGCCTGGAAGGTCTGCACCCACTGATTGTTGCCGGCGGGCTGCAAGCCTTGCTGGTTGGGAAAGTTGGCCATGCGCACAAAGCCTTCGGTACGCGTCTGACCGTTGGTGTAGCGCACGGTGATCGCGCCTTGCGGCGAAATCGCGAAGCCGGCCAGCTGCCCCGGTGCATAGCCATCCTGCTGGGTCTTGGCGGTAAAGCCGGAACCGAACTGGGTCGAGGACGCGAAGTTGAGCGGAAAGGTCAGCGGCGTGGTGGCACCGTAGGTAACCGTCGTGTTGACGCCCTTGACCTGGTTGATATTGGTCAGCTCGCTCGCGATGCCGGTCAGGTTCAGCGAGATATCGGGGGGCGTTGTCGGCGGATAGACACCACCAGGAAGGGGGCCGGTTGCGCCGGCAATCTTGTAGCCAACGAACTGGCCGTTGTTGTCGAACACCAGGCGGAGATCAGCCAGGCCGGGTAACGCGGCGCCCGTGTTGTCGTAGGCAGCACCGGTTGCGTCGACCTGGTTCTTGAAGGTCGCACCACCCGGCTCGCGCACCTGCACATTGATCGCGCTGGCACCGTCGGCCACCATCTTGACCGCCCACTCGTTGGGCGTCTCGGTCTTGACGTAGAACGTCGTCAGCGAGTGGGCAAAGCCCTGGCTGTCGTAGACCTGCAGCGACGTGGCCGTGTTGTAGCTGGAGGCATCGGGGATGGGCTTACCCAGGGGGCCACCCACGGGCGTGGCGGACGACAGGAAGGCATTCTTCGCCGTCGGCACCGCCGAGCGCGCATCCAGGTTGACCTTGAACAAGGCACCATTATCGGAGCCGATGCTGGCGCCAGTCGCTTGCGGCGCCGAGTTGCCGTTGGGGTCGATGCGTAGGTTAATCGGCTTGCCGCGGTCGGCAACGTCGGTTGCCACGCCGTTCAGCGGATCGATTGCCTTGGTCACGCCAAAGCCGGTCAGGTAGCTGCCGCGATTGTCGACGATAAAGCCGAACTGATCGAGCTTGAACTGGCCGTTGCGGGTGTAGCTCAAGGCGCCGGCGGGCGACGACATGCGGAAGAAGCCATTGTCGTTGATCGCGATATCGAGCGGATTGGCCGACGAGGTGATGTTGCCCTGCGTGAACTGCTGCGATACCCGGCTCACATAGGCACCGATACCGGACTGCGTGCCGGACAGGCCAACCAGTGTGGTGGCGAAGATGTCGGCAAATTCCGTGCGGGAATTCTTGAAGCCTACCGTGTTGGCGTTAGCCACGTTGTTGCCGATCACGTCCAGATTCTTGGCCGAGACGTTGAGGCCGGACAAACCCTGCTGGAAACCCATGTTCTAACTCCTGGTTACACGATTTGCTTGACATCGGTCATCGCGACGGTGCCGAGCGAGCCAATATCGAGTTTCACACCATCATCACCGAGCAGCACGCTGCCCACCTTGCCGAACGCATACTTGGTCGCATCAACCAGTGAGCCGTCCGCCGCCTTGGCCTGAACCGAGTAGCGGTAGGTCCCAGCCGGCAAGGCATTGCCGTTGTCGTCCTTGCCATCCCAATCGAGGCGCATCATGCCGGCCTTCTGTTCGCCGAGCACATGCTTGGCCACCTGGTTGCCGTCGGCATCGACAATCGAGATGGCCACACTGTCGACATCCTTGGCTAAATCGATGCCCGCCGAGGTGCCGCCGCTGCCGGTCAGCGCGAGCTGATTGCCCTGTACCAGCGCCTGACGGCCGATAACGCTCGCGGCCTGCATCGCCTGGCCGGCGACCATGTTCTTGGAGAGCGCGGCGATCGACTCATTGAGCTTGGTGATGCCGGTCACCGTGTTGATCTGCGCCATCTGCGTCGTCACTTGAGCGTTGTCGAGCGGATTGAGCGGATCCTGGTTACGCATCTGCGTAGTCAGCAGGCGCAGGAAGCGGTCCTGCGTCTCGTCCATCGAATTGGTGGACTTGGTCTGCTTGGTGCTGCTTGTACTGGCAGCGCTGCCTGCGCCGGAGACGGGGTTCACGTCAGCCATGGTTAGCTCCTTACTGGCCCAGCTGCAAGGTGCGCAGCAGCATGGTTTTTGCGGTATTCATCATGTCCGCGTTCGTTTGGTATGAACGCGATGCGGAAATCATGTTGACCATTTCTTCCACCGGATTGACGTTGGGCATCGTGACGTAGCCCTGATCGTTTGCCAGCGGGTTCTTCGGGTCGTAAATCATCCGGGCCGGGGCCGGATCTTCAATGACCTCGCGCACGCGCACGCCGGCGACGCTCGGTTGCGCCTTGTTCAGCGGCGTCGTTTCAAACACCACCTGCTTGGCCTTGTAGGGCTGGCCCGTGGCACTCGTCGCACTGTCGGCATTGGCCAGGTTGCTCGCCACCACATTCAGGCGCTGCGATTGGGCTGCCATGGCGGAACCGGCGATGTCGAATACCTTGAACATATGCTAATCGTCGCCTTGTTTATCGGGTCTGCAATGCACTGGTCAGCGAGCGGATACGGCTGGTCATAAAGGTCAGCTCCGCCTGATAGCGCACGGCGTTGTCAGTAAAATCGGCCATCTCGGTGTCGGTATCGACCGTGTTGCCGTCGATGCTGGCCTGCTTCTCCGTGCGGTACAACACCTTCGCATCGAGCGGGTTGCTGGCACCGGCCAGGCCAAGATGGTGCTGGTCAGTGGTGGCCATCTTCAATGTGTCGTTCTTGATGCCTTGCGCATTGGCCAGCGCAGCAGCGAAGTCAATGTCCTTGGCCTTGTAGCCAGGCGTATCGGCGTTGGCGATATTGGAGCCGAGCAATTCCTGGCGATAGGTGCGCAGTTTCATTGCCTGTTCCATAAACGCGAATTCGCGGTCAATCTTGCCGATCATCGGACTCATCCTGAGTAAGGTATCCGATGTAATGCATGAACCGTGCCATGTCCTGGCAACAGTCAAAAACCATGCTCAAATCAATGATTTTATTGGATAAAAAAATATCGCCGCAGAAGCGGCGATATTTTTCAGACGAAAACGGCGGTGAGAGCGGCAATAATTGCCGGTGGGGCGGCTACCCGGCGGCAACGACCTTGTTCTTGCCGGTTTTCTTGGCGACATACATCGCCTCGTCGGCACGCCCGATGACCGACTCCTGCTCCTCCCCGGCACGATAGGTAGCCACACCAGCGCTGAATGTGATCAGCAGGCGCTCATTGTTGTAGAGGAAAAATTGCTTGGTGAGCTCGCGCTGCAGGCGCGCCATGACATTGACCCCCTCTTCCAGCGGCGTATTCGCCAACAACACGACAAATTCCTCCCCTCCATAGCGGGCTACAACATCGGTGGGGCGCAGCGTATCCTTCACCACCTTCACCAGGTGCACCAGCGCGCTGTCCCCGGCCATGTGGCCGAGCCGATCGTTGAGCTGCTTGAAGTTGTCGATATCGAGGATCGCGACCGACAGAGGCATGTCTTCGCGTTCGCTGCGCGACAGCTCGGCACGGAACGACTCCTCCAGCCCCCGGCGATTGAGCGCGCCGGTCAGATGGTCCTCGCGCACCTTTTCACTGATCGTCTTGAGCTCGTTCTCGAGCGCATCGATACGTCGCTCGGCCTCGTCCGCCTGACGGCGCGCCTCAAGCATGTCGTCGCGCGAGCGCAGCATATCCACCTGCATGGAGCGGGTATCGTTCATCAACTCGGACAACAGGCGATTCAGCTGAACCATGTCGTCGGTCTGCTTGATGCGCTCGGCGTAGGTGGTGACCTTGTCGTGATAGTTGCCTGTCGTGCTCGACATCGCGCCCAACCGGTCAATGAAGGTCGCGATCATATTCTTGAACGTCGCCTTGGCCTCATTCAAGCCTTGTTTCAGCACACTCTGCCTGACGATCACCTCCTTGAAGCTGGCTTCCGCATCGTAGATGCGGCCAACCGACAGCGGCTTGACGATCAGATCACGCACAACGACAAGCTGCCCCTCAAGCCACTTGTCGTCGATCACCAGCTCGGCGATGTTCTCGACCAGCAGCTCGAGCAGACGCAGCAGGCCGCCAAGCAGGCGTTCTTCGGTATCGTTTTGCAACTCGAGCCGGGTGCAGAACTTGCGCAGCTTCGCCGCGAAATGCAACAGGCCACCCTCGTCGCGCACATTGGCCACGGCCACCTTGAGCGCGGCCGCCTCTTCCTGCAGATGCGGCAGGCCACCGAGCCGCGCCACCACGCCGATATCGAGTATCAGGCCCAGCAGCTCGACCCAGGTGCCAAAATTGGTGCCAGCCGGTGCCACGACAGGGCCGCCCGGCGCGGTGGCCCCCGATGCAGCAGGGCTGGCCGGAGCAGCCGCATTCAGCACGCCGGTTTCCCCGTCCGCCTCGAGCACCTCGACACCGGCAGAGGGTGTTCCGCCTTCCGCCCAGCCTTTCAGCATGCCGGTGAGCTTTTCGTTGAGGGACGACAGGTCGGCGCCAAAGTTGGTCAGTACGCGCTCCAGGGCTTCTTTCTTCTTGGAGGAAGAAAATCCGGGCCGATGCAGATCCCACTCGCGGATCAAATCCCGGATGAGCTCGGCCCAAGGGCGGGCGAAATGCCCGCTGGCAATGCTGTGCAGCAGCTCGTCTTCATAGAGCGAGAAAAAATCGGTCCAGCGCTTGTCCTGCACCGCCTGCTCGAGCTCCCGCAGGGCACGCTGGCGCACCGGGCTGCTGCCCGCCCCCTCCCGCAGGGGCTGCATCAAGGCCGAGACGAGCGCGCTGTCGTCGGCCGCCTCGATACCGGCAATCTCGTTGTAGATGCGGCGATAGTTCTCCGGGTCGGGCATCACCTTGCGCTGAGCCATCAACTTCAGCGTTTCGCGCGCGACCAGTGACGGGTTAACCGATTTCTCCATACGGATTCGTTCAACCTTGCTCTAGAGTTGGCAAAGCCCGCGCAGACGGGCACTACATCACATATTAGATGGGAGACTAACGTTTACAACGCCGGCAGGCCAGATAAAAACTATCGTGCGGGCGTTTTGGCTGGAGGCACGGCCGGGGAAGCCGCAGGAACCTCGATCACCTGGAAGAAGACTTCGTCTTGCCGGATCATGCCCAGCTCGTTGCGCGCGCGTTCTTCGATCGCGTCGTAACCTTGCTTGAGGTCTTTGACTTCGGCCTCGAGCGCCGAGTTGCGCGCCTGCAATTGCTGGTTCGCCACTTTCTGGCGGGTCAACTCGCTGTCGTTTTTCCACACGCTGAGCCAACTGCCCTTGCCCACCCATAGTGGATATTGCAGCAACGCAATCAGCACAACCAGGATCAACGTCAAAAAGCGCATAAAAAAACCCGCAACACCCGTAGCATTGAATGAAAATTGCCGCGAGTGTTGCAGGGTTCCCAGATTATTTCAAGCTACGTATCACTTGAGGTGATAAAAAGCCTTGCGGCCAGGATAGTAGGCAGCGTCGCCCAGCTCTTCCTCGATACGCAGCAACTGGTTGTATTTAGCCATGCGGTCCGAACGCGACAGCGAGCCGGTCTTGATCTGCATGCAGTTGGTCGCCACGGCCAGGTCGGCAATCGTGCTGTCCTCGGTCTCGCCGGAACGATGCGACATCACCGAGGTGTACAGGTTGCGCTTGGCCAGATCGACGGCCTGCAGCGTTTCGGAGAGCGTGCCGATCTGGTTGATCTTCACCAACAGCGAGTTGCAGATACCGGTTTCGATGCCCTTGGCCAGGATCTTCGGATTGGTTACGAATACGTCGTCGCCAACCAGCTGCACCTTCTTGCCAAGCTTGTCGGTCAACAGCTTCCAGCCATCCCAGTCGTGCTCGCTCATGCCGTCTTCGATCGAAATGATCGGGTACTTGTCGACCAGCGTTGCCAGGTAGTCGGCAAACTGTGCCGAGGTCAGCTTCAGGCCGCCCTCGCCTTCGAGCACATAGTGGCCGTCCTTGTAGAACTCGGAGCTGGCGCAATCGAGCGCGAACATCACATCCTCGCCCGGGGTGTAGCCGGCAGCGGTGACCGCCTCGCTGATCAGCGCCAGGGCTTCTTCGTTCGACTTCAGGTTCGGTGCGAAACCGCCTTCGTCGCCAACAGTGGTCGGCATGCCCTTGGCGTCGATGATCTTCTTCAGGTGATGGAAGATCTCGGCGCCGCAGCGCAGTGCGTCACGGAAGGTCTTGGCGCCCACCGGCATGATCATGAATTCCTGGATGTCCAGGCTGTTGTTGGCGTGTGCGCCGCCGTTGATGACGTTCATCATCGGCACCGGCAGGGCCATCGGGCCAGCACCACCGAGATAACGGTAGAGCGGCAAGCCAGCCTCTTCCGCAGCGGCCTTGGCGACAGCAACCGAGACGGCCAGAATGGCATTGGCGCCGAGGCGGCTCTTGTTGTCGGTGCCGTCAAGCTCGATCAGCGTCTTGTCGATGAAGGCCTGATCAGCCGCATCGAGGCCGATGATGGCTTCGCAGATCTCGGTGTTGACGCTCTCGACGGCCTTCAGCACGCCCTTGCCCAGGTAGCGGGCCTTGTCGCCATCGCGCAGTTCGACGGCTTCCTTTTCGCCGGTCGACGCGCCCGACGGTACCGCTGCGCGGCCCATCACGCCGGACTCGAGCAGGACATCGGCTTCAACGGTCGGATTGCCGCGCGAATCCAGAATCTCACGTGCTACAACTTCTACAATAGAGCTCATCTCTCAAACCTTGTTATGCAAGAAGTGAATAATCGTTTGTATTACGGCGCGTGGGGTGTTTGCAGCATGCAGGCGACGCCTTCTGCTGTCTATCGGTGAACACCCGGAATCAGTTACCCAGCAGGGCGTTTTCGGCAAAACCGGCCTGCTTGACCATGCCGTCCAGCGCCTTCAACGTCGCCAGCAACGACTTGAGCTGGCCGAGCGGCCATGCGTTTGGCCCATCGGACAACGCCTCACACGGGTTGGGATGGGTTTCCATGAACAGGCCCGAGATACCGGCAGCAACGGCCGCGCGCGCCAGCACCGGCACGAATTCGCGCTGCCCACCCGAGACGGCGCCCTGCCCGCCCGGCAACTGCACCGAGTGGGTTGCATCGAACACAACCGGGCACCCCGTTTCGCGCATGATCGCCAGCGAACGCATGTCCGACACCAGATTGTTGTAACCGAAGCTGACGCCGCGCTCGCACGCCATGAAGTTGTCTTCCTTGAGGCCCGCCTCACGCGCGGCTTCACGCGCCTTGTCCATGACATTCTTCATGTCATGGGGCGCCAAGAACTGCCCCTTCTTGATATTGACCGGCTTGCCGGATTGCGCGCAGGCACGGATGAAGTCGGTCTGACGGCACAGGAAAGCCGGCGTCTGCAGGACATCGACAACATCGGCCACCGGCTTGATCTGATCGACCTCGTGAATATCGGTCAGCACCGGCACTCCGAGTTGTTCCTTGACCTTGGCCAGAATACGCAGCCCTTCGTCCATGCCGAAGCCACGGAACGACTTGCCGGAGGAGCGATTGGCCTTGTCGAAGCTGGATTTATAGATGAACGGGATTTGCAGTTCCGCAGCAATTTCCTTGAGCTGGCCTGCCGTATCGATGGCGAATTGCTCACCCTCGATCACGCAGGGGCCGGCAATCAGGAAGAACGGGCGATCGAGCCCGACATCAAAGCCACACAGCTTCATGGTGTTACCTCGTTATGTTGGCCACCGGAGTGGCTCCAGTGGCCTGGCATGCAACGCGCAACCGGTACGAGCTGGTTGCGTCACCTTCGATCAGCAGCTCAGGCCGTCACGCCCATGCTCACGCGCATAAGCCATGGCAGCCTCGACATAAGCCTTGAACAGCGGATGACCGTCGCGGGGTGTCGAGGTGAACTCGGGATGGAACTGGCAACCGAAGAACCAGCGGTGATCGGGCAACTCGATGGTCTCGCACAGATGGTTCGGATCCGTCGAGCGGCCGCTCACCTTGAGCCCGGCCGTTTGTAGACGCGGCAGGTAATGGTTGTTGACTTCATAGCGGTGGCGATGGCGCTCGACGATCCGCGTTGAGCCATAGATACGCGCCGCCAGCGAGCCGGTCTCGAGATCGCAATCCTGGCTACCCAGGCGCATGGTGCCGCCCATATTGGAGTTCTCGTCGCGAGTCTCGACCTGGCCATCGTGGTTGATCCACTCGTCGATCAGCGCAACGACAGGGAATGGCGTGTCACGCGTAAATTCGGTCGAGTTGGCGCCAGCCATGCCGGCCACGTCGCGGGCATATTCGATCAGCGCCAGCTGCATGCCCAGGCAGATGCCCAGGTAGGGAACATTATTCTCACGCGCATAGCGAATTGCGCGGATCTTGCCTTCGACGCCACGCTTGCCGAAACCGCCCGGCACCAGAATGGCATCCATGCCCTTCAGGTCAACCAGATCCCCCGTCTCGAGCTCTTCCGAGTCGAGGTAGTGAATCTTGACGTCGCTCTTGGTATGGATGCCGGCGTGCTTGAGCGCCTCGATCAGGGATTTGTAGGACTCGGTAAGGTCGACATACTTGCCCACCATCGCGATGTTGACCGTCTGTGCGGGGTTCTCGATCGCCTCGACGATGCGGTCCCACAGGCCCAGATCGGCCTTGGGCAGATCGAGCTGCAACTGCTTGCAGATGATGTTGTCGATACCCTGATCGGAAAGTACGCGTGGAATCTTGTAAATGGAATCCATGTCGGGGCAGGACACCACCGCGCGCTCCGCCACATTGGTGAACAGCGCGATCTTCTTGCGTTCATCGTCCGGCACCATGCGATCCGCACGGCAGATCAGCACGTCAGGCTGGATGCCGATTTCACGCAATTCCTTGACCGAGTGCTGCGTCGGCTTGGTCTTGATCTCGCCGGCCGCAGCAATATAAGGCACATAGGACAGGTGTACAAAGCAGGTGTTCTCCCGCCCCAGCTCTACGCCCATCTGGCGGATCGCTTCGAGGAAGGGCAAGGATTCGATATCACCGACCGTGCCGCCAACCTCGATCACAGCCAATTCAGCATCGGCCGCGCCCTGGTTGACGAAGAGCTTGATCTCATCGGTGATATGCGGAATTACCTGCACCGTCTTGCCAAGATAGTCGCCGCGACGCTCCTTCTTGATTACCGATTCGTAGATCTGGCCCGTCGTGAAGTTATTGGCTTTCTTCATCTTGGCATGGATGAAGCGCTCATAGTGGCCGAGATCGAGATCGGTCTCCGCGCCGTCTTCGGTCACGAAGACTTCACCGTGCTGCATCGGGCTCATGGTGCCGGGATCCACGTTGATGTACGGGTCCAGCTTCATCATGGTGACCTTGAGGCCGCGGGATTCGAGGATCGCTGCAAGTGACGCGGCGGCGATGCCTTTACCCAGAGAGGAGACAACGCCGCCGGTTACGAAGATGTATTTAGTCATGTTGATACTGGCTAAATTGAATTCGGTATTCTACAGGAAAAGCCCTCCCCCCTCAAACTGAGCTGCATTGGTGAAATCCCCGCTAGCTCCAACCCCGCCCTCACGATCAACAAAAAAGGGCGCCATCAAGGCGCCCTTCTTGCAACGGTGAGACCGCTTACTTGCTCAATTCCTTGGCAAGGTAAATCCAGGTCTCGACCACGGTATCCGGGTTCAGCGATACCGTCTCGATACCCTCCTCGACCAGCCACTTGGCCAGATCCGGGTGGTCCGACGGGCCTTGGCCGCAGATGCCGATGTACTTGCCCTGCTTGCGACAAGCCTTGATCGCCATCGACAGCATGGCCTTGACCGCATCGTTACGCTCGTCGAACAGCGATGCGATCGGGCCGCCGGAATCGCGATCCAGCGCCAGCGTCAGCTGCGTCATATCGTTCGAGCCGATCGAGAAGCCATCGAAGTACTCGAGGAACTGCTCAGCCAGAATTGCGTTGGCCGGGATTTCACACATCATGATCAGGCGCAGGCCGTTGTCACCGCGCTTCAGGCCGTTTTGCGCCAGCAACTCGACAACCTGCTTGGCTTCGGTCACGGTACGCACGAACGGGATCATGACTTCCACGTTGGTCAGGCCCATGATGTTGCGGACCTTCTTCAGTGCACGGCATTCGAGCTCGAAGCAGTCGCGGAACGACTCGCTGACGTAACGCGATGCGCCACGGAAGCCGATCATCGGGTTCTCCTCGTGCGGCTCGTACAGCTGGCCACCGATCAGGTTCGAGTACTCGTTCGACTTGAAGTCGGACATGCGCACGATGACCTTCTTCGGTGCGAATGCGGCACCAATGGTGGCGATGCCTTCGACCAGCTTCTCGACGTAGAAGTCGACCGGGCTGGCGTAGCCACCGATGCGGTCTTCGATCACATCCTTGACGTCGCTGGGCAGGTTTGGATAGGCCAGCAGTGCCTTCGGGTGAATGCCGATCATGCGGTTGATGATGAATTCGAGGCGGGCCAGGCCGACGCCTTCGTTCGGCAGCTGAGCAAAGTCAAACGCCAGCTCCGGGTTGCCCACGTTCATCATGAGCTTGACCGGGGGCGTCGGCATCTTATCGAGCTGCAGGTCGAGCACTTCGACCTCAAGCAGACCCTTGTAGATATTGCCGGTATCGCCCTCGGCGCACGATACGGTGACTTCCATACCGTCTTCGAGCACGTCGGTCGCGTCGCCGCAGCCCACGACGGCGGGCACGCCGAGTTCACGCGCGATGATGGCCGCGTGGCAGGTACGGCCGCCACGGTTGGTCACAATCGCCGCGGCACGCTTCATCACCGGCTCCCAGTCAGGGTCGGTCATGTCGGTTACCAGGATGTCGCCTTCCTTCACGCGCTCCATCTGCGATACGTCGGTGATCATGCGCACCACGCCCTTGCCGATCTTCTGACCGATGGCACGGCCGGAGGCCAAAATCTCGGAGCGGGTCAGCAGGCGGAAACGACGCATGGTTTCCACGCGGTTTTCCTGCGACTTCACGGTTTCCGGGCGTGCCTGCAGGATGTACAACTTACCATCCACGCCATCACGACCCCATTCGATGTCCATCGGGCGCTGATAGTGCTTCTCGATAATCAGTGCGTACTTGGCCAGTTCCTCGACTTCGGCATCGTTGATCGAGAACACGCCACGCTCGCTGGCTGGTACTTCAACGGTCTTGACCGAACGGCCGGCCTCGCGGCTGTCGGTGAAGATCATCTTGATCAGCTTGGAACCGCGGTTACGGCGCAGAACCGCCGGACGGCCTTCCTGCAGGCCGGCCTTGTTCACATAGAACTCGTCAGGGTTGACGGCGCCTTGCACCACGGTCTCGCCCAGACCATAGGACGAGGTAATGAAGACCACGTTTTCGAAACCGGATTCGGTATCGATGGTGAACATCACGCCCGATGCGCCCTTGTCGGAACGCACCATGCGCTGTACGCCGGCGGACAGGGCGACTTCAGCATGGGTGAAGCCCTTGTGGACGCGGTAAGCAATGGCGCGATCGTTGTACAGCGAAGCAAATACATGCTTCATGGCCGACATGACATTCTGCAGGCCATGGATGTTCAGGAAGGTTTCCTGCTGGCCGGCAAATGAGGCATCAGGCAGGTCTTCCGCTGTGGCGGACGAGCGTACGGCTACCGAGATTTCCGCGCCGGAATCGGCGACCATCTTGTTGTACGCTTCGGTGATTTCCGCTTCGAGCTTGGCAGGGAACGGGGTATCGACAATCCATTGGCGGACTTGCGCGCCCACCTTGGCCAAGGTGGCAACGTCATCGACGTTCAGGGTCTTGACCGCGTCTTCGATTCGAGCTGCCAGACCTTCGTGTTGCAGAAAGTCGCGGTAAGCTTCAGCCGTGGTAGCAAAGCCACCAGGAACGCGCACGCCGGTGTTGGCGAGCTGGGAAATCATCTCGCCCAGCGATGCGTTCTTGCCGCCGACCTTGTCTACGTCGGTCATGCGTAGCTTGTCGAACCAAATGACGTAATTCTCTGCCATCATCAAATTCCTGTAATTGTGGGGAAATCGTAGAGGCGGGATTTTAACTTTTTTATGCCTGTTTTGGCACTGTTTATTGCAGACCCGCCTTGCTCGGCGTGGAATAATTGTTCTAACCCATGGCGCCGTTCCCTCACTACAATACGGGCCTCAGCAATCTGACAACAATCGGGGTAAACCATGCCGCATCGCCGTTCTGTCTTCGTCGTATCCGATCGTACCGGTATCACCGCGGAAATGCTGGGCCACAGCCTGCTCACCCAGTTCGAGGGGATGGAGTTCCGTCGTGTCACCCTGCCATTCATCGATTCGGCGGAAAAAGCCCATGCCGCGGCGGAACAGATCAGGTTGGCGGCAGAAAACGAGCACGAGCGCCCCATCGTGTTCAGCTCGCTCGTCAACGACGAAATTCGCGAGGCATTCAAGCTCGATTGCGCGCTCTGTCTGGATTTCTTCGAAGCCTTCATCTCCCCCCTCGAAAAGGAACTCGGCCGGCCCTCTTCGCACACGGTCGGCAAGTCCCACAGCGTGGCGAATTTCCAGGAGTACAACGCCAGGATCGAGGCGGTGAATTTCTCCATGGCGCACGACGACGGCATCAAGCCACGCGACCTGGCCGACGCCGATGTGATTCTGGTCGGCGTGTCGCGCTCGGGCAAGACGCCAACCTGCCTGTACATGGCGCTGCAGTTCGGCATCAAGGCCGCCAACTACCCGTTGATCCCGGAAGATCTTGGCGAAATCAAGTTGCCCGCCGCGCTGGCGCCCTACAAGCACAAGCTGTTCGGCCTCACCATCGCAGCGGAACGGCTGGCGCAGATTCGCAGCGAACGCAAACCGAACAGCAAATATGCGTCGCTGGACAATTGCCGCTTTGAAATCGGCGAGGTCGAGGCGATTTTCCGCAGGGAAGGCGTGCCTTACCTCAACACCACCAGCAAATCGATCGAAGAGATTTCAAGCACCATCCTGCATCGCGCTAGCCTGGAACGCCGCGTGTTCTAGTGCTTGAGACGCACACAAGCCGGCCCAGCGCCGGCTTGGCCGGCGGCTCAGCCTGCGTCCCGCCCTGAACCGCTGCGCACGGCGGCCTCGACACGATTGCGCCCCAGGTGCTTGGCCTGATACAGGGCGAGGTCGGCAATTCCCAGCAATTGCTCGATTGTTTGCGCGGCACATTCCGGATAACCCGCCACGCCGATACTGACGGTCACCGTGACCCGGGTTTCATCCGCCAAGACGCAGGGCGACCTCTCGATCAATTCCCGCAACGACTCGGCCAGTACAGCCGCCTGAGCCATATCCGTCTGCGGCAGCAGGAGCGTCAACTCTTCGCCGCCATAACGCGCCGCCACATCGCTTTGCCGGGTTCGCGACAGCAGCAACTGGGCCACGTGGGCGATGACGGCATCACCTGCCTGATGGCCATAACGGTCGTTGATCGTCTTGAAATGATCCAGGTCGAGCATCAGTAGCGCGAGCGACGATTCATGGCGCCGTGCCCGCGCAAATTCGCTCGTCATTGCGCTGACCAGGTAGCGCCGGTTGTACAGCTGCGTCAATCCATCCATGACCGAGAGCCGCATCAGCTCTTCGTTGGCACGCTGCAGCGCGCGCTCGGCAGCCTTGCGCTCGGCAATGCTGCGCAAGATGCCTACCGTGTTGACGTCACCGCGATACAGCGTGGTGCCAACCGATATCTCCACCTCGATTTTCCTGCCCGTGGTCGTCACCACCTCGGTTTCATAGATCGACTCCACCGGCTCGCCGGCCATGCGACGCTGGTGGCGCGCGACGACCACATCGCGCTGGCCGTCGGGGAGGAAGGAGGTGAACGGTTTACCAAGCAACAGGCTGGCATCCTTGGTCTCCATCATGTTGATCATCGCGTCGTTGACGAACTCGACCATCCCGTTGCGCACCACCACGACACCGTCCCACGCATTTTGCACCAACATGGCGTAGCGCAGCTCGGATTCACGCAGCGCTTCCAGCGCCTGGTTGCGCTCGTCGATTTCAAGTGCCAGTTGGCGGTTGAGATGTTGCAACGCCTCGGTGCGCGCCTCGACCAGTTGATCCAGTGCCACCTTCTCCTGCGCCAGTCCGGCTTCCGCCTGCTTGCGTGCGGTAATTTCGGTCGCAACGCCACCTAGCGCGTAGGCCCGGCCGTTTGCATCGAACAGCAGAAACTTGCTGGCGAGAAAGACCTTGGTCGGCCCGCCGAGGCTGAGTTGCTCTTCAAAATCAGCCGGCGCCCGCGTCGCAAGTACCGTCTGATCATGCTTCTGCAATTGCATCGCCACCCACGGCGGAAACAAATCGGTATCAGCCTGCCCCAGCACGGCCTTTTCATCGAGCCCGAGCAGGTCGTACATGGACTGATTGGCCAGCAGATAGCGTCCCTGCAAGTCCTTCAGGAATATCAACGACTGTGAATGGTCGATCACGTCACGCAGGCGTCGCTCGCTTTCACGCAGCGCCCGCTCGGCCTGCTGCCGTTGCGCCGATTCGGCCTGCAAAGCGGTATTCAGCGACTCGAGCGCGACCACGCTGTCCTGCAGGCGGCGGTTCGTCTCGGCTTGTTCTGCCCCGGTCCTGCCCAAGTCGGAGATGGTGCGCTCGATCTTGGTGGCCATCGCATTGAAGGCTCCGATCAGCGGCCCGAACTCGTCATCCCGCCTCAGGTAGACACGCTGGGCATAATCACCCGCAGTGATTCGCCTGGCGGCCTCCGACAGCATGACCAGCGGCCTGGACATATGGCCCGCCAGCCACGCCCCCATCAACAGCGCCAGCAGCAGCACCACGCCGCTGCCAACGGCAATCGCCCGCATGGCACGCTGCTGCCCCTCGGCGACGATCGGCGTCAGCCGGTCGGACGTTGATGCCGTCACACTTGCCGGCAACACGACCCCCAGCCGCCACGGCGTCACCCGCAGCGAATGGAATGCCAGAAATTTGTCCACGCCGTGCAGGTTTGCCTTGAGCACACCGGCATCGCCCAGTGCCATACTTTTCAATACCCGCTCGGTGTCATTGCCTTGCTGCGGAATGACCGGCGTCAGTTCCGCACTGGCAATCCCGAGATCGGCCTCTGCCTCCGTCGTGGCGGCGATCAAATGGCGACGTGCATCGATCAAGAAGGTATAGCTGCCAGGAATTGCCCCCTGGCGTTCGAACTCGCGTTCGACATTGGACAGCGGCAACACGGCACCAAACAGGCCGATCGCCTCGCCCCTGACGACCACTGGCGAGACAAGCTCAACCACGGCTCGGCGGCTGCTGCCAACGGTGTCCGCATGCAGGTCACCAGCACGGATGTCGCCGGCCTTGAAGCCACCCTGCACCATCCCTACCAGGGAGGTCGAGAACTGCTCGATGCCTCGCTCAAGCGGCCCCCCACCATAGGGCATCAGCGTGACATGGCCGGATTTGGTGTCGTAGTAAAAAACGGTGAGACCCATGGTGTCGCGGGATGACAGCGAGCCAAGTAGCCCTGGCAGTGCCTCCTGCAGGTCACCACCGCGACTGACGTGCCGCGACAGCGCACTCGCTCCGTCCCCCGCCAACGCCGCAACGGCTTCAAGCTGGCTGTCGAGTAGTGCCGCACGGCTCCTGACCAGACGATCGAGCAATACCTCGGTTTGCCCCAGCAACTCACCGTACAAATTCCGCTTGATGCGCAATGTCGTGTCGTCGAGCGCCCGCCAGGTCAGGAAGGCAAAGCCGACCGACAACGCGACGACCACGAGCGTCAGCAGCAATGTCAGGCGCCGGGAGAAATGCATGGGAAGTCGTACCATCGCAATCCACCTGCCGTGTCAGGAAAGAATCGAAGTGATGTACAAACTGCTGGATACACGTCACCCGCGACAACATGCCGACACATCGACGGCATGCGAGCACATCGCCACAAGCAACGCCGGCCCGCAAACAGTTGCAGGCCCGTGATGGCATTCTAGTTGGGGGGTAGCACTATTTCACCACAAGCATTTGTCATGCCATACCGCGCAGCCAAAAGCTCGGGGCGCCATAGCGCCCCGATATACAGAAGGAAATAGCCCCCCCCGTGCCGCTGCGGCATGTGCCCAGGGGATCAGGAGGAGCGGGCCTCGGCGGGATTCAGCGCAGCTTGGGCCACGCCAGTGGTGTCGGCTACCGGTTTACGCCTTTCCTTCAGTGCATAACGGTTCAGCCCCGCCATGTGTACGTCGCCCAGATAGTGCTTCCAGTCAATCAATGCCGAATCGACCGGGAAGCGGCCCCGCCCCGACTCGCCGACACGTGCCGCGAGTGCCAGCAATTTGCTGTTGTAGAAGCAGTAGCTCGGCGAGGTATAGAACGAGAACACCACGGCAAGCCCCTGCGTGGCCTTCAGACTCTCGAAGGCGCGCAACGGCGTTTTCACGCCAATCAGCTTGCGGCCCGCATCGAACAGGGTCAACGCTGCCTTGGCCGCAGCCAGCCCAGCCAGAAATACCGTCCGGCTGGTGGTGCGGAACGGCCGACTCGGGGCCTTGAAGAACAGCCGATCATAGCGCTGCCAGTTACGTCGGGCTTCATCCTGCAGCAGATCGATCAATTGCCCCAACTGGATGGGATTGCGGCTTCCGCTGCAGCATTGATAGATGCGCTGTCTACCGGGCTCAAGTATCGCCTCGGCGGCGGACAAAAGAACGCTGTTAGCGACCAGATCGGCCGGGATGATGTCGATGATCTCGTCAGTCTTGGCCGGGAAAAACCTCACCTTCTCGCGCGCATAAGCGAGGATGATGGCATCGGCCACCTTGACGCCCTCCACCCAGCCGGGGCTCGGCTCAAACAACGTGCTCTCGATGATGGATGGACGAAGAATGGTCAATGTCGAACGGCGCGTTGCCTTTAGCGCAACCTGCTCGCCCAACCACTTGGTAAAGGTATAGGTATCGTTCCAGCCGTAGGCATTGGCCTCCTTGATACCAAGGTCGATCAGCTTCTCGCTCAGCCTGCCGGTGTCGCCCCACTTGGCGCGCACCACACCGATTTTCTCCTGGAGCTGCCCAATCAGCCGCTCTACCTCATAGAAACCTTCCTGGTTGAACGGAATGGGCAAGCCGGTCGGATGCACCAACTCTTCATGCATGGCACCACTATTGAAGCCGTTGACATAGCAGGTCGACACCTGCACCAGCGGGATGTCACCCGCCAGTCGCGCCAGCTCGGCGAGGTGAATCACGCTGAAGGTGTTGATTTCCAGGGCCTGATCCAGCTCCTCGCGGAAGTTCACGCTCGCTGCGGCGTTGATGATCACGTCGATACGGCCGGCGAGTAGATTGAACTCCCGCTCGCTCAGACCAAGCCGTGGCTGGGTCACTTCGCCAGTCACGCAGTGGATGCGTTGCTCGCAAAACGTCTTCAAACCTTCCGCGCTGCGCTGCCGCAGCACATCGAAGATCGACGACGTCAGTACTTCGCGTTCAAAGCGTTGCTGCGACGTCGGATTGTCTCGGCTGCCACGCAGCAGCAGGACAATCCCCCCCACATCGGGCACCTCCCGTATCAGCTTCTCGAGCACAACCTTGGCGAGAAAGCCGCTGGTGCCAGTAATCAAGACTCGCTTGCCGGCCAGCGCCCTGCCGACAAAAGTTGGTGCGGAAGTTGCCATGATTCCCCCAAGACGATGCGTGCGGCCATCCGGCCTGTTTGTTGTTGTCTAGATGATGCGAGTGAGCCGGAACATGGCTACCATGGCCAATCCAGGTAGTGCATTGCGATGGCAGCAATAGGTCTTTTCGACCACCCCATTGAAGCGCGCCTTGGCGAACTCCAGCCCCTTGAAGTTGTAGAGCATGTCGCCGCGCTCACGGATGACAGCCATCATCTTGCGCAGGATCTTCGACTCCTGGGGCTCGTAGTCGTCCGCCAGCATCAGCGGCACCAGCCCCAAATCGACATAGGGCACGCCCTCACTGCGGAACACTTCCATCGCGTGAACCATGATGGCGTACCACAAGCCCTGTTTGAAGCTGGCACAGGAGCGCGAGATATTGGGGACGTAGCTAATCAGCTTGCCGTTCTTGTATAGCGGGTCGAAAAAGATGTATGCGACGGCCTCGCCATTGTGATAGGCGTAGAAATAGCGGGTGTTTTCCTTGTAATCCATCAACATCGGACGGATCAGGAAGCGGATTTCGTTATTCTTGCAGCGCCGAGTCTTTATCCAGGCTTCCGAAATCTTCTTGGTGTAGCGATCAAACGGCCCTTCCTTGATCTCGATCCCTTGGGCGCGGGCCTGATTGATTGCGGTACGGATAATCTGTTTTTTTGACCCGCGAAGATTCCAGTCGCTCAGGCTGACCTTGGACTCGGAACCAAACTGGGTGCCATAGTAACTAAAGGACTGGTGCAGGATGTCGACAATCGGCTTGCTCACCTGGGCGAACAACGCATTGGGAAAACGCTTGAGAAACTTGGTCAGCATCGGCTCGAAATACTTCGGCTCGCATACCGGATCGCCCAGCACGAACTGCATCCCCCAGTACCGGGCATAGGCGATATAGCCAATGCCCGGCACGTCGAAGTACTCCATGTCGGACTGCATGGTGGAGAACGACTGAGAATGGACGCCGTGCTCCATCAGGTAAGCAACCCGCTCACCATGGCTAAAAGTACTGATTGACGGCGTAAGCGCTGCCCCGTCAAGCGTTAACGCTTGATTTCTCATGACATTCCCCTCATTCAACTATGATTTTTTGAGTGAAATCAGCTTTGCACTCAGGCCGGCTTTTGCCCAAGCAACGACCAGTAGCAATTGAGTAGCAGGA
Source organism: Chitinivorax sp. PXF-14 (assembly GCF_040812015.1). NCBI lineage: Bacteria > Pseudomonadati > Pseudomonadota > Betaproteobacteria > Chitinivorax > Chitinivorax sp. PXF-14. The sequence continues at coordinate 79,494 of NZ_JBFNXJ010000014.1, forward strand.
GGCGGAAATGTTTCTTCTCGGTGACCTCAAGGCCGAGCTGCCGCATGGTTTCGGGGTAGTTGTAGATGTTGTGGAAAGCGTTCTTGGTGAAGATCCAGAAGAACCCCACGGCCCCATACCAGTAAATGACCTTGAACGCTCTCGACAGGACATTGCCGGTAGGATAGGAGAAATCACCGACAACAACCTTGGCGCCGGGCTTGCCAAGCTTGATCAGGTGCTGCAGCACCTTCAGCATCATGTCGCGCTGGAAGACATTCAGAAAGAAGTTGGCAACGACCATGTCGTAGCGTTCGAGCTCCTGGAATTGAAGGATATCGCTGTGAACCTGGCGGATATGGATCTTGACGCCATTTTTCTCCAGGTTGCGCTGGAACTTCCGCAGCATGGTTTCCGACAGATCGACCACGGTCACCTCGGCACCACGCTTGGCAGCGTATACCGCATCAATGCCGTGCCCCACCCCTGCGAACAGTACCTTATCGCCGGGCTTGAGGTGATCCAGCATGGCGACCTTGCAGTGCTGGATGGACTTGCCGCTATACATATTGCTTAGAAAGTCGTAAAAGTGCCCGACAAATTTATAGTTATCCTTCATTTCGCTCTCCTGACAGTTTCTCTTTCCGCGCGCTTTGGTCATGGCCGGCAGCGTCAACGGAGCCCCTCAAATCTATTCTCGCTAAAGCTATTGCTCTAATTTGATCCGAGTATAAGCTCTAGATAGAGACTTGTCATATGTTTTTTAGCTGGATTATCCAATCCCCACAAGGGTTTGTCATAGTGTCTAACACTCTGAAAATCCGAGCAAAACAAAGACGATGTGCGGCGCACGGGCACAACGAAAATGGAGAATGTCACATCCGAGATATGGCGGCAGACGGAACGACGGGTCGGTATCGAATCAAGACTGTTTCGGATGCTTGACGGCGGGCCACGCCAGTGCGCCCGGGTCGCCAATCAGCTCGATTTGTTGCCGGCAAGACATCGCGAGAAAATGTTCACCGGTTTTCGGCTGGCAGGTAAGGCAATACTGCTGGCCATCGAGAAGGAAACGAATTGCGTAAGCATGCAGATAGCCACGATCGAGGCTACCGCCGCCATAGAGAGCATCGCCAAGAATGGGTGCGCCAAGCGCTTTCATGGCAACCCTGAGTTGATGGGTCTTGCCGGTCAGTGGCCGCAACAGGAACAGACGCAATCCGGCGGAGACAGAGAAGCTGAAGAACTGGGTGAAGGCAGGATTGGTTTGGCTCGGGCTCAGTCGCCAAGCCCCGCGGCGAGCCTGCTCCATGTCGCCGCGAATCATCCCTTGTTTCTTGCGAGGCGCCTTGGCGGACAAGGCCAGATAGTATTTCCCCACCTGCCCCGACTCGAATAATTGCCCCATTTGCCGCGCGACCTCCCTGCTCTTAGCAAACAGCAGCAGGCCGGACGTCATCGTATCCAGGCGGTGCACTGGATATAGCTCGGCCAGCCCGGTAGCATCACGCACGGCGTCGACAAGACTGGTGTCGTGTAACCCACGATGAAAATCGACCCCAGGCTGCTTATCGATGACCAGCAGGCGTTCGTCGTTGAATACCAGACGGAAGAGCGGAGAGATCAAGAGGCAGTCGCCATAAATGACAAGGGCGGCTCACGCCGCCCTCTCGCATGCCTGAAATCAGGCCAGATACGGGTGTCGCAACACGATGGTTTCGTCGCGATCAGGACCAGTCGAGATGATATCGACCGGTGCGCCGCACACCTCTTCAATTCGCTTCAGATAGCGCTTGGCGTTCTCTGGCAGATCTTCGAAGCGCTTGATACCAACGGTGCTGTCGCTCCAGCCGGGCAATTCTTCATAAATGGGCTGACACCCAGCCAATTCATCTGCGCCAGGCGGGAGAATGTCGACCTGCTTACCATCAATGACATAGCCGACGCAGAGCTTGATTTGCTCCATGCCATCCATGACATCAAGCTTGGTTACGCACAAACCCGAAACGCCATTGATCTGGATCGAACGCTTCAACGCTGCCGCATCGAACCAGCCACAGCGGCGCGGACGGCCGGTTACGGAGCCAAATTCATTGCCTCGCTTGGCAAGGCCTGCGCCGACATCATCGAACAACTCGGTCGGGAATGGGCCGGAGCCGACACGCGTGGTGTATGCCTTGGTTAGGCCAAGCACATATTGCAACATCTGCGGCGCCACACCTGCGCCAGGCGCTGCGGCACCCGCGACGCAGTTGGAAGAGGTGACAAACGGATAGGTACCGTGATCGATGTCGAGCAGCGTGCCTTGTGCACCTTCGAACAACAGATTGCGGCCCGCCTTGTTCATTTCCGCCAGGGTGCGGGAAACATCGCCGATCATGGGCTTGATTTGCTCGGCCAACAGCAGGGTCTCTTCCAGCGTCTTCTGGAAATCGACGATATCGGTCTTGAAGTAATGCTTGAGTACAAAGTTGTGATAGTCGAGCACTTCGCCCAGCTTGGCGGCAAAGCGTTCGCGATGGAACAGGTCCTGCACGCGAATCGCACGGCGCGCGACCTTGTCCTCGTAAGCGGGCCCGATGCCCCGCCCGGTCGTACCAATCTTGCTCTCGCCCTTGGCGGCTTCACGCGCCTGGTCGATCGCGATATGGTGGGGCAGAATCAAGGGGCAGGACTGGGAAATCGTCAAGCGCGATTTGACATCGACACCCGCTTGCTGCAACTCATCAATCTCTTTGAGCAGCGCCTGGGGCGACAGGACCACGCCGTTGCCGATAAAACATGCAACGCCTTCGCGCAAAATGCCCGAAGGGATCAGGCGCAGAACGGTCTTCTTGCCGCCGATTACCAGCGTATGGCCCGCATTGTGGCCCCCCTGGAATCGTACAACGCCCTCGGCATGATCCGTCAACCAGTCAACGATCTTGCCTTTCCCTTCGTCACCCCACTGGGTGCCGATTACCACTACATTTCTGGACATGACTACCTCTGTGATTCAATTGCCGCTGCCGAAGGGAATAAGCTGCCATTCCCCACCGACACTACGAAGCTCACGATCGACGTTGAGTTCACCCTGGTGCGCTGCATGACCGGGCAAATCAACGACGACAATTTCCTGTTGCGCACGCAGCGATCGAATTGCCTGCTGCAGCACGACATCTTCTGGCGCATATGGCGCCAGGATGGCTTTTTGCGGCTCACCAAGCGCCAAGCGCCCAGTCAATTCCCGCAGGTCAAAACAAAATCCGGTCGCAGGACGCGCCCGGCCAAATTCTCGGCCGGCATTGTCATAGCGCCCCCCCCAAGCCAGCGCATTGGGCCAGCCAGCGGCATAGGCCGCGAAAACCAAACCGTTATGATAATGCGCCCCACGCAGCTCCACCAAATCAAAACATAGCTCGTCCAGTGATGACGCGAATGCTTTTTGCACAGCGCGCAAGTCAGCCAGTGCCTGTTGGATCGCGGGCAAAGGCGGCAGGCTTGCTGCGGCAAGATCAAGCACCTCGACCCCGCCATTGAGTGTCGACAGCAGCTTGAATACGCGCCCAGTCTCTGCCGCCATGGTGGAAACCAGCACATCGAGCTCTGCCGCATCCTTACGCTGGTAGGCCCCGAACAGGCCGTCGATCTGATCTTCAGACAACTTGAAGTGGTCGACCAGCGAACGGAAGATGCGCATATCCCCAACATCGAGGTTGACACGTTCAATCCCCAACAGCTTCAAGCTGTCGAACATCAGTTGAATAACTTCGAGATCGGCCTCCACCCCTGCATGGCCGTAGATCTCGGCCCCCAGCTGGAGTTGTTCGCGGCTCCCCAGCAAGTTGGCCGGCAGCGTATGGACAACGGTACCGGCATAGCACAGCCGGGCGACGCCTTCGCGATTCAACAGGTGTGCGTCAAGTCGCGCCACCTGTGGTGAAATATCAGCGCGAAGCCCCATCTGGCGCCCACTGAGCTGATCCACCAACTTGAAAGTCTTCAAGTCCAGATCATCATCTGCATTGCCGATCAAGGACTCGACATATTCGATAAGCGGCGGGCTGACCAGGTCATAACCGCTTGCATGAAACAGATCGAGTACGGCACGGCGCTTCTCCTCAACCAGGCGCGCTTCAGCCGGCAGGATATCGGCGATGTACTCGGGCAACAACCAACGGTGCATTACAACTCTCGCAAATTCGATACTCAGAGGACAAAGGCCAGCAGCCCCAGTCCAACCATCATTGACAGCAAGCCCAGGAAGCGCAGCTGGCCATCTGAAAACGTGATAAGGCGGGAGAATGTCTCCCGCCATACCTTGGGCAACAACAGAGGCATCGCCCCTTCCAACACCAGCATCAGAGCCAGGGCGGACAGGAGCGTGACACTCATTTACTTGGTCACACCCTTACCCGGGTTCTTCAGATACTTGAAGAAGTCTGCGCTCGGGTCAAGCACCATCACATCGCTACGGCTGCGGAAGCTCTGACGATACGCCTCCAGGCTGCGGTAGAAAGAATAGAACTCGGGATTTTGTCCGTATGCATCGGCGTAGATTCCAGCCGCCTTGGCATCGCCCTCGCCCTTGAGCTCCTGCGCCTTGCGATAGGCCTCAGCCAGAATCACCTCGCGCTGACGATCCGCATCTGCGCGAATCTTCTCGGACTCGGCAGCACCTTCCGAGCGCAATTCGTTGGCCACACGCTTGCGTTCCGCCTGCATCCGATCGTAAATCGAGCCACTCACATTGGAAGGGAAATCGACCCGTTTGAGGCGGACATCCATGACCTCAATGCCGGACTTGGCTACTTCATGGTTGGCCTTGATACGAAGCGCCTCCATGACTTCGTCACGCTTGCCAGAAATAACGTCAGACACGCTTCGCCTGCCGATCTCTTCGCGTAAGCCGGCGTTGACCACGCCACGAATCACGCTCTGCGCCTTGACCTCTTCTCCGCCGGTACTCTTGTAGTAACGTTCAGCATCGACGATGCGCCACTTGATGAAGCTGTCGACCAGCACATTCTTCTTCTCAAGCGTATTGAAGCGCTCCGGCTCCTCCGCATCGATCGTCAGAATACGCTTGTCGAAATAACGCACGTTTTCCAGCAACGGTTTCTTGAAATGCAGGCCGGGCTCCTTGACGATCTGAGTCACCTCGCCGAACTGGAACACCATCGCATACTGACGTTGGTCGACACGAAACACGCTCATCCACAGCAGGAGCAGAACAAGCAGCGTGGCGGCGATAGTCGGCATCAGCTTATTGGACTCCATCAACGCCCCTCCCGCTCACGGCTACGCCCGAAATCGCGCGGCCGGTTGGCATCACCAGACTGGGTCAACACTTCCACCGGCGCCTTCTGCGTATTATCCGCACTGGCGGTCGGCGCCACCGGTGCGACCGACTGACTGGCATTGTTCATTTGCATGAGTTTGTCCAACGGCAGATACAGCAGGCTATTGCCACCCTTCTGATCGACCAACACCTTGCTCGAATTGTTCAGAACTTGCTGCATGGTATCGATGTACATGCGCTCGCGAGTCACACCAGGCGCCTTTTTGTACTCGGCATAGATCTGGTTGAAACGGCTGACATCGCCCTGAGCGGTAGAAACGACACGCTGCTTGTGCGCGTTGGCCTCTTCAATCAGGCGAGCGGCCAAACCACGTGCTTTTGGAATGACGTCATTTGCATAGGCTTCGCCTTCGCTCTTCAGCCTGTCCTTGTCCTGCCCGGCCTTTACCGCGTCGTCGAAGGCAGCCTGAACCTGCTCCGGGGGCTGGGCATTGCTCATATTGACCTTGGCGATCTGGATGCCGGCGTTGTATCGGTCCAGCATCTGCTGGATAAGCCGTGTTGCTTGAACGGCAACCTCTGCCCGCCCTTCATTGAGCAGGTAGTCGATCTGGTTCTTACCCACGACCTCGCGTATTGCGGACTCCGACACCTGTAATACCAAGTCGCGGGCATCCACGTCCCCATTACGGTTATTGAACAGGTAGGCGGAGGCGTCCTTGACGAAATACTGGACAGAGAACTGAAGATCGATGATGTTCTGATCGCCGGTCACCATCAGTGCCTCTTCAGGAACCTTGGTGCGCCCGCCGTTACGATGCCCGACCTCCACCGTGCGGATGGTGGTCATATTGATCACTTCACGCCGTTCGATCGGGTAAGGCCAGTGCCAGTGCAAGCCCTCGCTGGTGGTCTCCACATAGCGGCCGAAACGGGTAATCACGCCGCGCTCGCGCGGATCGACAGTATAGAAGCCACTGGCGAACCACAAAGCGAGGATGATCAATATCAACAGGCCTGCACCGCCGGCAAAGACACGCCCGCCGTTTGTGGGCCCTTGCGGAGCGGAATTGCCGCTCTTGCCGCCAAAAATCGAATTCAACTTCTGACCAAGTTTACGAAAAATTTCATCAAGATCCGGCGGGCCATCGTTCCCGCGCCTTCCCCACTGAGGGTCGTTCTGAGCCATGTGCTTAGTTGTCCGGTTCAGTTATCCAGATTCGATTGACCAGTCACTGCGTCTTTTCGTTCATTTTGCCTGTCGGCTACGAACTCCGATATTGCGGACCGAAGCAGACCCAATCCCTCGCCAGTCCGGGCGCTCAGTCGAACGGCCGAAATTCTACCATACTCGTCCCGCTCCACTGCCGGGGCAATCCCCTTCAGATCGATCTTGTTCCACACCAGCAACTGCGGCACGGTATCAGCGCCGATTTCGTGCAACACTTTGTTCACTTCGGCAACCTGGCTATCACGGGACTCCTGGCTACTATCCACCACATGCAACAGCAGATCGGCCCGGACCGTCTCTTCCAGCGTAGCACGGAACGCCTCGACCAATGTGTGCGGCAATTGGCGCACGAAACCAACGGTATCGGAAATCACCAAATTGCTCTTGTCGTCGAGATACAGGCGACGGCTGGTGGTATCGAGCGTGGCGAACAATTGATCGGCCGCGTAGGCATCTGCCTTCGTCAGGGCGTTGAATAGCGTGCTCTTACCCGCATTGGTGTAACCAACGATGGAAAACGACAAGCTACCTGCGCGTTCACGAGAGCGCCGCTGCGTATCCCGCTGGCGACGCAGAGTTGCCAGCTTATCCTTCAACAACTTGACCCGCTTGCCGAGCAGGCGACGGTCAGTTTCAAGCTGGGTTTCACCAGGACCGCGCAAACCGATCCCACCCTTTTGCCGCTCCAGGTGCGTCCACCCCCTGACCAGTCGGGTCGACAAGTGCTCGAGCTGTGCGAGCTCCACCTGTACCTTGCCTTCATGGCTACGTGCCCGCTGTGCAAAGATGTCGAGAATCAGGGAGGTGCGGTCGATCACCCGGCATTCCAGCCTGCGCTCCAGATTGCGCTCCTGCGCAGGCGACAGCTGGTGATTGAAGATGACAAGCTGGGCCCCGTACGCACGCGCGGTCTCCCCGATTTCGTCGACCTTGCCTGACCCGGCAAACAACGCAGGATCAGGACGGGACCGCTTGCCTTGCACGACAGCCAGCGTCCTGATGCCTGCGCTGGAAGCCAACTCTTTCAGCTCGGCGACACTGTCGGCATAGTCTGCATCGCCGAAGTCGAGGCAGACCAATACCGCTTCGTCACCACCTTGGTGTCGATCAAACACGCAATAAACTCAAGTGGAACTCAAAAAGGATAAAGCACATTGATTCCAATGTGCTTTGGGGTGAGGCGGGAACTTCCCGCTTAAGCGTCGGCGCCGTGGGAAGGTTGCTCGTAGGGGATGCTGACCGAGCGAGCAGGAACAACAGTCGAAATGGCATGTTTGTATACCATTTGCGTAACGGTGTTCTTCAACAATACAACATACTGATCGAAAGACTCGATCTGCCCCTGCAGCTTGATTCCGTTGACCAGATAGATCGAAACCGGAATATGTTCCTTGCGCAGGATATTGAGGAACGGGTCTTGTAGCATTTGCCCTTTATTGCTCATTGTTCACTCCACGTGAGTAATTTAAAAATTCTTATCACGTCCAACTCTACTGCAATTCAGCGTGAAAAGCCAGACGCCATGCCATTCCCATGGCATAAATTGTGGCGCAGTGTTAATCCTTTTCGGAATACGGATTGCTCGTCTGCTTGAACTGAACCCGCAGCGGAGTGCCTTGCAGCTTGAAGGCATCAGAGAAGGTACGTGCGAGATAACGCACATAGCTCTCTGGAACATTATCGAGAGCTGCCCCATGGATCACCACGATTGGCGGGTTGACCCCACCCTGGTGGGCATAGCGCATCTTCGGACGGAACATGCCCTTCTTGGGGGGCGCCTGCTTTTGCACGGCAGCCAGCAGCACCCGCGTCAGGCGCGGGGTTGAAAGCTTGGCCATGGCCGCGGCATACGCCTCGTCAATCGACTGAAACAGTCCAGCCACGCCCTTGCCATGCAGCGCAGAGATGAAATGAAACTTGGCAAAATCGAGAAACTGCAACTTGCGATCAATTTCACGCTTGATCCGGTCACGCTGGTAGCTATCTAACGCATCCCACTTGTTGACGGCCACGACAAGCGCCCTGCCGCTTTCTAGGATGAAGCCGGCGATGGCAGCGTCCTGATCGGAGATTTCCTGGTGGGCATCGAGCACCAGAACCACCACATTGGCATCTTCAGCCGATTGCAGCGTCTTGATCACCGAAAACTTCTCGATGGTCTCGGTGACCTTGCCACGCTTACGGATACCTGCGGTATCGACCACGGTGTAAGGCTTGCCGTTACGCTCGAAGTCGATGTGGATGCTATCTCGGGTCGTGCCGGGCTGGTCGAAGGCGATGACCCGTTCTTCGCCAAGAATGCTGTTCACCAGCGTCGACTTACCGACGTTGGGGCGCCCGACCACAGCAAGCCTCGGGTGTCGCTCGGCTTTGGTTTCGGGTTCAGGGGTATCTGGCAGATCCTGCAGCACCTCTTCCATCAACTCACGAACACCGTCCCCGTGGGATGCGGAAATCGGCAACGGCTCACCCAAGCCCAACTCGAAGAATTCGGCCGTACAGGCGGCGCGATTCATGCCCTCCGCCTTGTTCACCACGAGCCAAACCTTGCGCCCGGAACGCCGCAATTTGTCGGCAATGACCGCATCCTGCGCCGTCAGGCCATTTCGGCCATCGACAATGAACATCACGACATCCGCCTCATCGACGGCCTGCAATGTCTGCTTGGCCATCTCATGCAGGATGCCATCTTTGGCAATCGGCTCGAAACCACCGGTATCGACGACCAGGTAGTCCTTCTCGCCCACACGGCCGTGGCCATAGTGCCGATCCCTGGTCAGGCCAGGAATATCGGCAACGATGGCGTCACGCGAGCGGGTCAAACGGTTGAACAAGGTTGACTTGCCAACATTCGGGCGGCCGACAAGGGCAACCGTGGGTTTCATTTCTCAGTACTCCTCAACAACCTAGCGCGTGGTGACCGCGTATACGCCACCAGACGACGTCTGAACCACCAGGGTATCCCCGACGGCAACCGGCGCGGTCAGGATCGGCGAGCCATCCGTCTTCACCCGCGCCTGGAACGAGCCATCCTCGGCCGACAACAGATGCACATAGCCCTGATAGTCGCCAATGGCAATGAAACGGCCGAACACCGCAGGGGTACTGACCTGACGCGCGAACAAACGCCCCTGCTTCCACAGGTTGCGCCCGCTACGCTTGTCATAGGCCAGCACGGATCCTTCATCGTCGGTCACATAGATGCTGCCCTTGTCCCCCGCCAGGCCCACGCTGCTTGATACCTCGCGCGTCCACAGCGGGTTGCCGTTCTTCGCTTCGAAGCAGCCGACCTTACCCTGGAAAGACACAGCACACACGCTGCTCGCATCCGCCACAGGCGCGCTGCTGATGTCAGCAACCCGTTCGAGCTCCGTTGCACCGCGAGGCTGGCTAACCTGGGCCTCCCACAACGAGGTACCCTCGTCGCGGCTCAAGGCCTGGAGCCTGCCCGCAGGCAAGCCCGCGTACAGCACGGGGCCGCTGGCCACCACCGGCGCATAGCTACGCAATGTCAGTGTCGGAATCGCACGCTGTGTTGCCCAGCGGCGCTTCCCATCTGCCATGCCATAAGCCTCGACATCGCCATTACTGCTGTGTACGACCACGACATCTGCGGTAATGGTCGGGTTGGCGACGATTTCACGCCCTGTCGGCGTAGACCAGAGCAGCTTCCCCTCGCTATCGAAAGCATATAGGTCGCCCTTCTCCGACGCCGCAATCACCCTGCCGTTGAGCGCGGCCACACCGGCCGAGATCGGCTTGGCCGTATTGAAGGTGCGCAGCAGCTTGCCGCTGGACAAATCGATGGCCGCAACACCCCCCTTTCTTCCTGCGGCATACACCACCCCACCATCGACAGCCGGGGAGAATACGAATTCGCCAGCCTTGCTTACATCCTGGCTCCACAGCACCTTGGCACTTGCGTATTCGGTGATGTTCGGCAGCGAAGCGGGTTCAGGGGCATTGTCTGTACTTGCGCACCCGGCAAAGACGATCGACGCACAAGCGAGTACAGCAAATTTAGGCGCCATCCGCATCACTTGGCGCCCCCGAGTGCGTCCAACTTCATCTGAACGATCTGATATTCCGGCGCCCCCTTGTCGAGCTTGTTCAAGGACTGCTGGTAAGCCTTGGCCGCTTCCGCCGCCTTGCCTTGGGCCGTATAGATATCGCCGCGCGCGTTGGAGAACAATGCCGAGTATGCGTCCGCTGGCGCGGCCTCCAGCGTCTTCAATGCCGCGTCATATTGCTTCTGGTCCAGCTGGACAGCAGACAGGCGCAGGCGGGCAATATCCTTCACACCATCTTCATCACTGTTGGCAATGGCCCAAACCAGCTTGTCCGCCGCCGTCTTGGTGTCGCCAGCCTCCATCGCACGCTTGGCCTCCATCAATACGGCACGGGCAGCGTAAGGAGAGGAAGGGAAGTCCGCGAGGAGCTTGTCCTGTGCTGCTTTGATCTTCGCGGCGTCCTTGGACTCCACCGCCTGCTCCAGTGCCACATAGGCATCCGAGGCATGCTGAGCCCGATTCAAGCGATAGCTCTTCCAGCCTTGCCCTGCCAATACGGCAACAATGGCCGCAACGATGAAGGTAGAAATCAATGAGCCATACTGTTTCCAGAAGGCCTTGATGTTGTCTATCTGTTCCTGTTCTTGCAGATCGTACATGATTACCTAGCACCCTGAATTATTGGAGGATTAGTGCAGCAGCCTGCTGGATCTTGACGCGTTGCTGTTCGCCCTGGCCAAGCAGCGGCTTGACCGTCACTTCGCCCGCGCCAACTTCATTTTCACCAATCAGCACGGCAAAGCGCGCCCCGCTGGCGTCGGCCTTCTTCATCTGCGACTTGAAGCTGGCTTCGCCGCAGTGCTGCTGTACCTTCAGGCCAGAAGCCCGCAATGCCTCGGCGGTTTGGAATACATATCCACCGATACCCTGCCCCTGGCTGACGAGATAAACATCGGGAGCCGCGTCCGGCGTAGCAACGCCCTGCTCCTGTATCAACAGCAACAGGCGCTCGATCCCCATGCCAAAGCCACATGCCGGTGTCGGTTTGCCGCCCAGCTGCTCGATGAGTGGATCGTAACGGCCGCCACCGCAGACCGTACCCTGGGAGCCAAGTTCAGTCGTCACCCATTCGAATACGGTCAAATTGTAGTAATCCAGGCCGCGAACAAGGCGTGGATTGATCGAGAATTCAATATCGCAGGCTGACAACAGCGCCTGCACCCCTTCGAAATGCGCGCGGGATGCATCATCAAGATAATCCGCCAGCTTGGGCGCGGCATTGCAGATATCCTGCAGGGCCGGATTTTTGGTATCGAGCACGCGCAAGGGATTGGTATAGAGGCGTCGCTTACCGTCCTCGTCCAGAGCGGCTTGATGCTGCTCCAGATAACGGATGAGTGCGTCACGATGGCGAGCCCGCTCTTCGCTGGTGCCGAGCGAATTCAGCTGCAGCTCGATATTGCGCAGACCCAAGCGCTTCCACAGAGACGCGGTCATCACCAGCAATTCGGCGTCGATATCGGGGCCAGCAAAGCCCAGCGCCTCGATACCGACCTGATGGAATTGCCTGTAGCGGCCCTTCTGTGGCCGCTCATGCCGGTACATCTGCCCCATGTACCAGAGGCGCTGCGGCCCGGCATGCAGCAAGTTATGTTGAATCACGGCACGCAGGCAGGATGCCGTACCTTCGGGGCGAAGCGTGAGCTTGTCGCCGTTCAGCGCATCCTCGAAGCTGTACATTTCCTTTTCGACGATGTCGGTGACCTCACCGATCGAGCGGACGAACAGGCTGGTATCTTCGACTATTGGCGTGCGGATATTGCGATAGCCATAGGATGCCGCCCATTCGCGGATCGTCTCTTCAAAAAACTGCCAGGTATCGGAGTCACCTGGCAGAATGTCGTTCATGCCCTTAACGGCCTGTATCTTCACTGACATCTAACTATCTTGTTATTCAAGCAATGGGTTTGACCGCGATGGTGCGCGGCTCTCTTGGTTTCAGCTTCTCGCCAAGGCCATAACGGGCTTCGACGTATTCGTTAACCAGCGACTGGAATTCCACTGCGATGGCATCGCCCTTGAGCGTCACATAGCGCTCGCCATCGACATATACCGGTGCAACCGGCACCTCGCCGGTCCCGGGCAGCGAAATGCCCACGTCGGCCAGCTTGGATTCGCCAGGACCATTGACCACACAGCCCATCACCGCCACCTTGAGGTTCTCGACGCCTGGGTAACGACTACGCCAGACCGGCATCTGCTGCCGCAGATAGTCCTGAATGTCGCGCGCGAGCTCCTGAAACACCGTACTGGTTGTCCGGCCGCAGCCGGGACAGGCAGTCACTTGCGGGGTAAAGGCGCGCAGCCCCATGGACTGCAGCAATTCCTGCGCCACCACGACTTCCTGGGTGCGTGCTTCGCCCGGTTTAGGCGTCAATGAGATGCGGATGGTATCGCCAATGCCTTCCTGCAGAAGCACGGCTAGTGCAGCGGCAGACGACACAATGCCCTTGACCCCCATACCAGCCTCGGTCAGGCCAAGGTGCAGCGCATAATCACAACGGCGCGCCAACTCTCGATAAACGGCAATCAGGTCCTGCATATGGCTGACCTTGCACGACAATACGATGTCGTCGCGGCTCATGCCCAAGGCCACGGCCTGCCCGGCGCTTTCCAGTGCCGATGTGATCAGCGCCTCACGCATGACTGCATCAGCATCCCACGGCTTGGCACGCCCCGCATTCTCGTCCATCAGGCGCGCCAGAACAGCCTGATCCAGGCTCCCCCAGTTCACGCCAATCCGTACCGGCTTGCCATAGCGCAACGCAAATTCGATCATCTGCGCAAACTGCTCGTCACGCCTGGATCCTTTGCCTACATTGCCAGGGTTGATACGGTATTTGGACAGTGCCGCAGCACAATCCGGGTAGGCCGCCAGGAGCTTGTGCCCGTTGAAATGGAAGTCTCCGATCAGCGGGACCGGGCAAGCAAGCGCATCCAGCCGGGCCCGGATGTCAGCAACGGCTGCAGCGGCTTCGGCACTGTTGACGGTGATCCGCACCATCTCGGCACCAGCCTCCCACAATTCGTAGGTCTGCTTGACGGTAGCCTCGACATCTGCAGTATCGGTATTGGTCATCGCCTGAACGACCACAGGCGCACCGCCGCCGACCACGACGCCGCCGACGATGGCCTGGCGGGTGTGCCGACGGACTATTTCACTACGGAACATCAAGAACCTCGGGAATGGCAGAACATGGCTCGGCTGCTATTGCAGCTCGAAGCGGGCAACGTTGACCTTGATCTTAGGGGTCAAATCGACAGGTTGACCATTATAGGTAAGTTTCACCTGAGCCGCATTACCCACTATCAGCTTGAATGGGGGCTTGCCGGTTACAACCTCTTCACTGCCAGGCTTGAACAATCTGGAAACAACACGCTTGTCGTCGCCATCTTTCACATCCACCCAGGCCTCGCCTTCGAAAACCAGCTTGATTTCGCCCGCGCCCCGAGGGGCAGGCTCGACCTTGGCCGGCACATCAGTCGGCGCGGCTGCCACGGGTGCGGCAGGGGGTGTAACGGTCTGAGCCGATTGCTCGGCAGGCGAGTCGGATGGCGCTGCTGCCGCAGCCGACGCATCGGGCGCCGCCGTGGCTGGCGTAGCCTCAACCGGCGCAGGCGTGGCGAGAGGCACCGACACAACGGCTACAGCGGACTGTTGCGCCTGGGACGGCTCACTCATCTGCAACTCCGGCTCATGGGCCGGACGCAGAATGTAGTAAACCACGGCCCCACTGACCAGGGCCGCGGCGATGAAGCCCAGCACCATCTTCGACGATCCGGCATCAGGCATGGATGGGTAGCTGGGCACGACGGTAAGACGTAGCTTGGGGCCGCTTACCTGTTGCACGGGCTCGGCCTCCCGCGGCAGGACGGTTTCAAGCTGGTGCAACAGGGGCTCGGCATCCAGCCCCAACTGCTTCGCATAGTTGCGGATGAAACCACGGACAAAAGTGGTGCCAGGCAAATCATGGTAGCGATCATGCTCGAGCGCCTCGATCTGTCTGCGAGATAGCTTGAGCTGGCTGACGATGTCGTCAATATCCAAAGACTGACGTTCACGCTCTGCCCGCAGCCGGCGACCCGGTCCTTGAATCAGGTCACGCTCTTCACTCGGGATATCGTTGTGGTTCATTCAGCTCGTCCATTTGCGGCCTGCGCGGCTTCTTTTGACTTTGGAAAGAGTTTCTTCAGTTGGGCCAAGTAGCGCGCCTCCCCCTGAGCGTCACCCAGCTGACGCTCAACTTGCGCTGCCAAAAACAGCCCTTCCGGATAAGGATCCACCACTTCAAACAGGCGCGAGAAATATGCCCGCGCCTCCAGATATTTTTTATCGTCGTAACTCAGCCGCGCCATACCAGCCAAGGCAGGGGGATAATCCGGCCGACGTTGCAGCGCGTCGGAAAAATCCGCTCTGGCTGACGCCAGATCCCCGCCTTGCACCCGGCATTCGGCAGCGGCCACCAGCGACTTTTCCGGCGTGCCATACAGAGGATTCCTGACCGCAGCCTCAAACCGCTTTACCCCATCACCGGTCCGACCGCGGCGGCAAAGGAATACGCCGTAGTTGTGATTGACGTCGGAATCATTGGGCGCCGCGGACAAGGCTCGCCGGAAGTAGTCCTCGGCGGTGCCATACTCCTTGAGCTCAGAATAGACCAAACCCAGCATATTCAAAGCCGGCGCGTATGACGAAACGGCCTGCAATGCCTGATTCGCCTCGTCGATCGACACCGCGAACTGACGCAGCAGATAATACTGTGCAGCCAGCTCCGTATGCAGGCTCGCGCTGCGAGTGGCCACCTCGTCGGCGACGGCCCCCGGTGGAGCGGCCAGCAAGGCGCCAATCATTGCCGCCCACAGCCACCCCGTTTTTTTTGTCATGGTTTGATCTCCACCAACCGTCGGACCTGTCTCTTGGTCTTATCCTGAACTTGCCCCGCCAGCTGACCACAGGCCGCATCAATATCGTCACCGCGAGTCTTGCGGGTCGTCACGATATAACTGGCCTCGATCAGCGTATCACGGAAACGACGAATATTATCGTTCGACGATCTTTGATAGCCGGAGTTCGGGAATGGGTTGAAGGGGATCAAATTAAATTTACAAGGCACATCCTGCGTCAGCGCAATCAACTGCCTGGCGTGCTCGAGACTGTCGTTCACGCCATCCAGCATAACGTACTCGAACGTCACGAAATCGCGCGGCGCCATTTCCAGGTAACGCTGACAGGCGGCCATCAAGTCTTTGAGCGGGTACTTCTTGTTGATCGGAACGATCTCGTCGCGTAGCGCATCGTTAGGCGCATGCAGGCTCACAGCCAAGGCCACGGGACAAGCCTCGCGCAACCGGTCCATCGCGGGCACCAGCCCCGATGTGGACAGGGTTACGCGGCGGCGCGACAAACCATAGGCATGGTCGTCGAGCATGATGTTCAGCGCGGTGACGACATTATCAAAATTGGCGAGGGGCTCGCCCATCCCCATCATCACTACATTGGAAATGATGCGGTCGCCCTTCGGGTCGCGCCCGAGCGATTTGTTGGCCCACCACAACTGGCCAACGATTTCGGCGACAGAGAGATTGCGGTTGAATCCCTGTCGCCCGGTGGAGCAGAACGTACACTCCAGCGCACAACCAACCTGGCTCGATATGCACAGCGTGCCTCGATCATCCTCGGGGATGAAGACCGTTTCGATACCATTACCGGTACCGACGTCCAGCAGCCACTTGCGCGTGCCATCCTCGGAAATCTGTCCGATCAGCTCGCGTGGCACCGCCACGCCAGCCTGCGCCTTGAGCTTTTCGCGCAAGGACTTGGCGATATCCGTCATCTCGTCGAAATCGGCGATGCCGAAGTGATGCATCCAGCGCATCACCTGCTTGGCACGAAACGGTTTTTCACCGATCTGCGCAAAGTAGGCAGTCAGGCCGGCGAGATCAAAATCGAGCAGGTTGGTTTTCATGCGACTACGACTACCAGCCCAGCCAATTAACGGCCGTAAACTTCGGACGCGGCGAAGAAGTAGGCGATCTCGATAGCGGCGTTTTCAGCGCTGTCGGAACCGTGAACGGCGTTGGCATCGATGGAATCAGCAAAATCAGCACGGATGGTGCCCTTTTCGGCCTTTTTCGGGTCGGTTGCGCCCATCAGGTCACGATTCTTCAGAACAGCACCCTCGCCTTCGAGCGCCTGGATGACAACCGGGCCAGAGACCATGAAATCGACCAAATCCTTAAAGAAAGGACGTTCCTTGTGCACAGCGTAGAAGCCTTCGGCTTCAGCGCGCGACAGATGCTTCATCTTGGAAGCAACGATCTTCAGGCCGGCGTTTTCGAAACGAGTGTAGATCTGGCCGATCACATTCTTGGCAACCGCATCGGGTTTAATGATCGACAGTGTGCGTTCAACAGCCATGACATCTCCAATAAAATCAAAAAGAAAGAAAGCGAATTGCAAGTTTATTTTACGTTTGCAACCGAAGTGCTTATAAAATAAACGCGACCCAACATTTTAACACGGCTTGATCGCCCGCCCAAACCTTATGCGGCGACTCGGAAACCGGACACAAAAACACAGGGAGAACAACGAATGGCCGAAGACAAGCAGCCAGCCAGCCAGGACGCGCACGACGAGCAACAGGAGATGAAGCGCCGACTGGTCAAGCGCATAGGCGTTGCCGTCGCCCTGATTGGCGGCGCCGCCCTACTGCTGCCGATCTTGGACAAGATCGATCTGAAACAGCTCACGGGAGCGAAGACCTCGGTCGTCATCGAGCCCCCCACACAACCAA
Organism: Chitinivorax sp. PXF-14; assembly: GCF_040812015.1. Lineage (NCBI taxonomy): Bacteria > Pseudomonadati > Pseudomonadota > Betaproteobacteria > Chitinivorax > Chitinivorax sp. PXF-14. The sequence goes on from NZ_JBFNXJ010000014.1 coordinate 96,849, forward strand.
TCACGGCCAACAAACCGGTACAACCCGAACCGCCCCCCCCCTCAAAACCAAGCACAAGCGACGCAAAACCGGCTGACGACCAGGGCAAGCCCGCGACGGAGCCCCCCGCCCCGGAGAAACCGGCGGAACCCGCACAATCCAATCAAGGCAAGCCCACCAACACCAAGGCTGCCGAGCCCTCCCCGGAAAAACCCACCACTCCGCCCCCCCCCAAGGTCGAGGCGCAGCCGAGCCTACCCAAACCGCAGCCATTGCCGCCCAAACTTGCCACGCACCCGGCAGAACCAGAGATTGCCCCTCCAAAGGCAGCGGCACCTACACCACTTTCCACACCGACGGTTGCTGCAGCACAGACTGCAGCGCCCCCCAAGGCTGCCGCCGAACCCAAAGTTACGCCTGCCGCCCCACTCACACCACCAGCCAAACCTCGAATAGCCACGGTACCGGCCTATGCCGTACAAGTCGGTATTTTCGCCAACTACGACAACGCAAAAGCCCTGACTGAACGCCTGGTTGCCAGCGGCATTCCCGCCCACATGGAGACCAAGGTGCAGGTCGGCCCCTTCCGCAACAAGGTAGAAGCAGATCAGGCCATGGACAAAATCAAGGCACTCGGCATCAAGGCCGTCATCGTGCCGCAAACCCAGACCGCAAATTAAGCCAACAGGAATAGGCAGGACAACAAAAAACCCGGCACCAGGCCGGGTTTTTTGCTGAAAACCTGAAGAACTCAGGCCATTGCCTTGATGGCAGCAGCCAGACGACTCTTATGACGAGCAGCCTTGTTCTTGTGGAAAATCTTCTTGTCCGCGATGCGGTCAATGATGCCAACAGATTCTTGGAACTGTTGTTGGGCAGCGGACTTGTCGCCACCTTCGATTGCCTTCAGAACCTTCTTGATCGCGGTGCGGAAAGCGGAACGCTGGCTGGCATTGCGCTCGCGCGCGCTATCAGCTTGGCGAGCACGCTTGCGGGCTTGTGCACTGTTTGCCATGCTACATCGACTCCTTGGAATAGGGCTTTTACGAAAACGGTGGATCATACGCCGACCCACCCGACAATGCAAGAAAGGCGTATCATACTCGGCTGCTTTAAGTTCAGCCGCCAACATTATGAATCTATTGAAAGCCTTGACCACGGTCAGCGGCATGACCCTGGTCTCGCGCATTCTAGGCTTTGCTCGAGAAGCCTTCATTTCCCACGCATTCGGGGCCGGCATTGCCACCGATGCCTTTTATACCGCGTTCAAGCTCCCCAACCTGTTGCGGCGCGTATTTGCCGAAGGCGCATTTTCCCAGGCCTTTGTCCCCGTGCTGGCCGACTACAAGGCCAATCGCAGCCACGATGAGGTACGCGGCCTGCTCGACAGGGTGACGGGCACATTGGCGCTCGCCTTGGCGATCATTACCCTCCTGGGCATGCTCGCCGCGCCTGCCGTCATCTATGTCACGGCGCCGGGCTTCTATAAGGATGCAGACAAGTTCACCATGGCCTGCGACATGCTGCGGGTGACCTTTCCTTATATCCTGTTCATTTCGCTGTCCTCATTGGCGGGCAGCATATTGAATACCTACAACCGCTTTTCGATCCCCGCCTTCACGCCGACGCTGCTCAACATATCGCTGATCATATTCGCGGCCTGGCTCGCCCCCTACTTCAACCCGCCGGGCATGGCGCTGGCCTGGGGCGTATTTGTCGGCGGCGTGGCGCAGCTATTCTTCCAGCTTCCCCATCTGCGGCAACTGGGCCTGTTTCCACGCCCCACCCTGGCGCTGCGGGATGAGGCCGTGCGCCGTATCCTGAAGAAGATGGGGCCGGCGATACTCGGTGTATCGGTGGCGCAGGTCAGCCTGATCATCAACACGATGTTCGCGTCGCTACTGCCGACCGGCAGCATCTCCTGGATGAACTTCGCGGATCGGCTCATGGAGTTTCCAACCGGCGTGCTCGGTGTGGCGCTTGGCACTATCCTGCTGCCCAGCCTGTCGCGCCATCACGCAAATGCCAATACCACCGAGTACAGCAAGCTTCTTGACTGGGGCCTGCGCTTGTGCCTGCTGCTCGCCCTGCCGGCAACGGCCGCGCTGGCGGTGCTGTCCGAGCCGCTGATTGGCACGCTGTTCGTGCACGGCAAATTCACTGCGCATGACATGCTGATGACGCAACGCGCGCTGATCGCCTACGCCGTCGGCCTGCTCGGGCTCATCTCCATCAAGATTCTGGCGCCAGGCTTCTATGCTCGCGGCGACACGCGCACCCCGGTCAAGATCGGCATGATCACGCTGGGGCTGACGCAACTGATGAACCTTGTTTTCATCGAGCCGCTGCAGCACGCCGGGCTGGCCTTGTCGATAGGCCTGGCATCCTGCATCAACGCCTGGCTATTGCTGCATAAATCCCGCAAGCAGGGGTTTTACCAACCGCAACCGGGGTGGTATCGCTATCTCGGGCAAATCTGCCTGGCCACCATCCTGATGTCGGCGGCCTGCGCCTATGCGGCACAGGCGATCGGCGGCTGGACCTCGGCCCCCACACTGCTGCGGGCAAGCCAGTTGCTGCTCGTGGTGCTGCTTGGGGCGGGTGTTTACTTTGCCACCTTGTTCACACTCGGTGTCCGCCCGCACCACTTCGCCCGGCGAGAGGCGCACTGACGCGTCGATGCAAAAATGGCGGCCTGGCCGCCATTTTTCCTTACACGACCATTCAACGCAGTTGGTCGATCACGCCAAAGATCGGCTGGAGCACGCTCGCACCAAGTTTGCGACTACGCTCGCCGCTCCAGCCATACTCCTCATCAGGCAGATTGGCGTTGTCCTTGAACGGCATCTCGATCGTGTAGGCCAGACAATCAAAATGCTGGCCGACATAATTGGTCGCCAAGGTCAGATTGGCCTCGCCGGGCTTATCCTTCTCATAACCCTGCTGATCCTGAAAATCCGGGTTGGATTGCAGCCAGTATTGCTTGAAGGCATTTTCGAGCTGCATCAGCCGTGGGCTGTAGTTGGGGTTGCCCTCGCAGCCAGCCACGAAGACATAAGGCAGCGCCTCATCTCCGTGCGCATCGAGGAACAGGTCGACGCCGGTCTCATGCATCTTTTGCCTGACCAGATAAACCTCGGGGCTGAATTCCAGCGACGGTGTCATCCACTCGCGATTCAGGTTGGCGCCGGCCGCGTTGGTGCGCAGATTGCCACGGGCGGAACCATCCGGATTGATATTGGGCACGATATAGAAGGTCGCCTTGGCCAGCAGGCTACGCGACACGGCGTCGTCTTCATCGAGCAGACGCTCCAGCAGGCCCTCGATGAACCACTCCGCCATGGTTTCACCCGGATGCTGGCGAGCGGTGACCCAGATCTTGCGCTTGGCCGGATCGCCATCGCCCAGCACCAGCAAATCGAGGTCGCGCCCATCGACCGTGGCGCCCAGTCGCTCGACCTCGCACCAGGCTGACTCGCAGGCCATGCCGATCAGGTCCAGATGCCGCTCGCTCGAATAGGGCTCGAAATAGGCATAGTAGACGCTATTGCTTTGCGGGCAGTGCTCGATCGTCAGTTCCTTGCCGTCAAAACTGGTTGGCACACGAAACCAGTGTTTTCTGTCGTAGGAAGCAACTGCACGGTAGTCCTCCCAGCCTTTGACGTACGAGGTTTCCCCCGCATTGAGGAAGCGGATGCGGCAGTTTTCGCCGGCAGCCCCCTGCAGGCGGAAGTGAAACCACTGCAGGAAGTCGGATTGGGAGTCTTTGCGGATCTTGAGCTGGATGTCGTCAGCGCGTTCCAGGCTGACGATGTCGACACTACCGGAGTCGAATGCGGTGCTGATATTCATGCGGAAGTCCTAAGCTGGCGCCGGCAAATGCCGGCCATGCGCGGATTATAGGCGCGGCCAGGCTGCACGCAAACGAGCACCGGGAGAGAACCAGACAGTGAGCACCAGCGGAGGGGGATTCAGCAGCACCGAGTCGGGCGGCTTGAAACGACAACAAAAAAGTGGGCGGCCAAGGCCGCCCCAAGGGATCGAGGTAAGACTGCTAAAACAACAACAACGAACTACCAACAACAAACCACTACAACAAACCGATATCAAGCACGCATGATGGCGTTGGCACGCGCCAACATCAGCGTCTGGACACGCCAGCAACGCACGCAAAAGCGGCTGGCAGAATTCTGGTGGTGCAACTCGCCGCATTCGGCGCAAGCAATGCGCGGATCGTGTGCGGCACGCGGCTCAGCAGCGGCCAATGGCTGAAAATTTGTCATGAATTTGTTCTCCCTAAAGCTTCCACAACGAGCATTGTGAAAACACTGATGCCGATAAACGGGGGCATCGCTCCAAACCTAATAAACTGGCTTGTCCCGGCGGGGTCGCCGGATCGTGCGCTGCTGCAGGGTGCTGCTAGCAGGCTTTAAGGCGCGTCATGGGTGGTGACGGGGTGATGTTGCTTGAAGCAACCGGCCTGATTTGACGGGCCAACACGGACAACCGGATGTCGGTCGTTGTGCGTGTTCGTATTCTACGCAATCTTGCCCACTTGGCAATAGAGAAAAACAACAAATTGGCAGATATTTTTTGCTTCGCACCAATTTAATGCGACGGGGGAGCCCATCAAGCCCTTCAAGGGTATTTTATTGCTGAAACACACCCATAAGAAAGCAATGATTGCGCCACCAGCGGCGGCGGCAATCATTGCATTGCTCAAAACAGCCGCATCAATATTTTAAAGAAATGCCTGTTCGACGCGGGAACGAGCATCGGCAGCCTCGTTTACGATGCGCTGCATCAATTCCGCTACGCCAGGCACGTCGTCGATCAACCCCTGGACCTGGCCGATCATCTGCACGCCGGTCTGCAGATTGCCCTGCTCCGTCGCCAGCTTGAACCGCGGTGTGGCTGCGCCGAAATAGGCGATCTGCAGCATCAGTGCCGGCCCCTTGAGCAAGGTGCCCAGCAGCAGCTTCGGTAGCGGCACCTTCATGCCGCGCGCCACCGTCAGCGAGGTGAACAGCGCCTTGAACAGCCCCATGGGCTTTTTCATCATGCGCTCGGTCACCGGCGTCTTCATCACCCGGCAGTGGATGCCGTCGAAATTCTTCGAATAGAGGGTATCGGCCACACGCTTCTGGGCAATCACCTGCTTGGTATTGGCATGCAGCGGGCTCTCCTGTGTCATGGCAAAGCGCGTCCCCATCGCGACGGCCTCGGCGCCCAGCGCCAGCGCCGCCAGCAAGCCGCCCCCCGTGCCAAAACCACCGGTACCGATCACGGGGATCTTGACGGCCTTGGCGACAGCGGGCACCAGCACCAGCGACGTCACCTCGCCGCCGTGCGCCGCAGCCTCATGCCCGGTAACGAGCAAGGCGTCGCAACCAATGCGCTCGGCAGCCTTGGCGTGCTTTTCGGTGACGACGGTGGCAATCACCTTGCCGCCATAGGCATGGGCACGCTGCACGATCCAGTCGCCCTTGCCCAGCGAGAAATTGATGACAGGGACTTTCTCTTCCAGCGCGACTTCGGCGTTTTCCTTGGCACCCGGCATCATCAGGGTGCAGCCGATGCCGAACGGCTTGTCGGTCAGTGTGCGGATACGACGGATGGCGTCACGCGTCTGATCGGCAGTCAACGGCCCTGTCGCCAGGATGCCAAGCCCACCGGCATTGGCGACGGCGGCGACCAGCTCGGGTATGGCGATCCAGCTCATGCCGGGGCAAACGACCGGATGCTCAATGCCAAACAGTTCGGTGAATCGGGTTTTCATCGGGATGTCGTCCAGGTTGCGAACCTTGAGTTTAGAACAAACAAGCGTTTGATTGAATATCTGCGATAGCGCAGGGCCTGGTGGTGGCAGCCCAGCTTTACAGACTGTTACAAAGCCTTACATGGGCTTAACAGACGAGGCAGGCAGGCGCCGATAGAATGCAACACATCGGTTGGGCCTAAGCCGTCCCGGCCGATTGAAGTATCTCCCTCCGTTGTTGTAACCTCTTCAAGGTACAAATTCGAGGCGCCGCGTGCGCCTCTTTTTTTGCTCCGGGGTGATGTAGCCAAAGCCAGGCGGCACCCTGGGGGGCACTAGCTACAGGCCCGGCAAAGCGAACAGCAGCGTCACGGGGATGACGACCAGACTCAGCAGATTGCCCAACAGCACCAGCGATGCCACACGGGCGGGCTCCTGGCCGTATTGCTCGGCCACCAGGTAGTTGAGCACGGCCAGCGGCTTTGTCATCTGCCCACCGGCAAGATGATTCGTGCGATCGACAGGATCCGAGGCATTACACGACATCGCGCCCCTCAGAAAACAAGGTAAGCAGCCTCAAAGCGTCAGCGCGAGCACGTGATGGTCAGGCAAGGCTCACAGGCCCATCCACCGGACACGCGAGGCCGAGAACGAAATTGATGCCGGGTTTCGCCCGTGGCAGACGTTTCGAGGCGCCCTTCCGTTGGCGATGGCTCAATGCCGGGTGGGCTTCTTCGGCAGGCCCCTCACCCAGGCTGGCTCGGCAGAGGAACCGGGCAGATGCCCAAGCAGCACCTGCTGCCAGCTATCGATCCGCTCCGATTCGGCGGGCCTCACCGCCAGCCTCAGCTGGCGGCGCTCCAGGCCTTGACTGGTGGCATCGGGTTCTGCCGTGTCGGCAGAGTCGGTTGGATGTTCCGCAAACGATGTTCGGCGCATGATGGCTACCTCCCTATTGCAATTGAACAAGTGACGCCCGGCGTCTCGATGGTGCGGCGCGTCATTTCTGCAAAAGCAAGCATAGGGCCAGCGGCCGGATCGACAAACTGTGCGGCGCCATTCGCTGGAATGGGCCGGCATCAGCCGTGCGCCCCACCCTGTAATCAGTGAACGCCACGCTCGGCCTGGCCCCAAGATATGGCGACATCAAACGGCACGCCCCCGGATGGTGCGCCACCACAGCGGCAATCGCGTTGCCCGCCATCCATGTATGGCGGGCTGTCCTACAATGAAAATCCATCCGCCGTGCGTGCCAGCGATGGCCGCTAGCCCAGGAGTTCATTCATGTCTTTGCCGTCGCTCGACGCCAGCACCCTCTCGCCCTACTGGATGCCGTTCACGCACAACCGCTATTTCAGGGACCACCACGAGCTGCGCATCATCGAATCGGCCGAGGGGGTGTACTACACCACGCGCGAAGGCCAGCGCCTGTTCGACTGCCTGTCCGGCCTGTGGTGCAGCGGGCTCGGGCACCGCCATCCGGCGATTGTCGAGGCCGTCAAACGTCAGCTCGACACCGTCGATTACACGCCAGCCTTCCAGATGGGCTATGAGCCGACCTTCCGCCTTGCCGGGCGTATCGCGGACATGGCACCGGCAGGTTTCGAGCAGGTGTTCTTCACCAACTCGGGCTCGGAGGCAGTCGACACGGCACTCAAGATCGCGCTGGCCTATCACCGCCTCAAGGGCGAGGCACAGCGCACACGCTTCATCGGGCGCGAGAAGGGGTATCACGGTGTCGGCTTTGGCGGTATCTCGGTGGGTGGCATGGTGGCCAACCGCAAGATATTTGCAGCGGCGATGCTGCCTAGCGTCGACCACCTGCCACATACGCACAACCTCGAGCAAATGGCGTTCTCGCGCGGCCAGCCAGCCTGGGGCGGCCATCTGGCGGACGAGCTGGAGCGTATCGTGGCGCTGCACGACGCCTCGACCATCGCCGCGGTGATCGTCGAGCCGATGCAGGGCTCGGGCGGTGTCATCGTGCCGCCTCAGGGCTATCTGCAGCGCTTGCGGCAGCTATGCGACCGGCACGGCATCCTGCTGATCTTCGACGAGGTGATCACCGGCTTCGGCCGAATGGGTGCGCCATTCGGTGCCCACTATTTCGGCGTCACGCCGGATCTGATGACCTTTGCCAAATGCGTCAACAACGGCACGGTACCGCTCGGTGGGGTGATCGTGAAGCAGGCCATCCACGATACATTCATGCAGGGGCCGGACCACCTGGTGGAGTTCTTCCACGGCTACACCTATTCCGGCCACCCGCTCGCCGTGGCCGCGGCACATGCCACGCTCGACATCCTGCGCGACGAGAACATCTTCGAGCGCGTGCAGACATTGACCCCAGTGCTCGAAGACGCCGTGCACGCCCTCAAGGGCGAAGCGCATGTGATCGACATCCGCAATTGCGGCCTTGCCGCGGCAGTCGAGCTCACCCCTATCGACGGCAAGCCGGGCCTGCGCTCATTGCGGGTGTTCGAGGCAGCACTCAAGCGCGGCATGCTGTTCCGTTTTTCCGGCGACATCATCGCCATGGCGCCGCCATTCGTATCGACGCCACAACAGGTGCAAGACATGGTGACCGTACTGCGCGAGGCGATTCGCGCAGTAGCCTAAGCCACACCGGCCTTGCCGGAAATCACCGGGGCCAAAGACGTAAGACTGTCCTACAATCATCTCCAGGTTGCCCCATCACAAGAGGAGATACGATGTTCGATTACGTCATTGTCGGCGGCGGCTCGGCCGGCTGCGTGTTGGCAAACCGCCTGAGTGCAGACCCGACGATCAAGGTCTGCCTGCTCGAAGCGGGCCCGCCCGACACCCACCCATTGATCCACATGCCGCTCGGCATCCTGTGGATGATGCGCAGCAAGGTATTGAACTGGAATTTCAACACGGCAGCAGAACCAGCCCTCGGCGGGCGCCGCCTGTTCTGGCCGCGCGGCCGCACCCTGGGCGGCAGCAGCTCGTCCAACGCCATGTGCTATCTGCGCGGACACCAGGTCGACTACGACGCCTGGACGGCACTCGGCAACGAGGGCTGGAGCTTCGATGAGGTGATGCCCTACTTCCTGCGCGCGGAGCACAACGAGCGCGGCGCATCGGCCCATCACGGCGCGGGCGGGCCACTCAATGTGGCCGACCTGCGCAGCCCGAGCATCCTCTCGCGTGCCTTCATCGATGCCGGAGAACAGGCCGGCCTGCCCCGCAACGACGATTTCAACGGCGCCGAGCAGCAAGGCGTAGGCCTGTTCCAGGTCACGCAGAAGGATGGCCGCCGCTGCAGCGCCGCACGCGGCTACCTGGCACCGGTGCGCCAGCGCCCTAACCTGACGGTGATCACCGATGCGCAGGCCACGCAGGTCCTGTTCGAGGGGCGCCGCGCGGTGGGCGTGGCCTACCGCCAGGGGGCAAAGCAAAAAGAGGTGCGCGCCCGGCAGGAGGTACTGCTGTCCGCCGGCGCGATCCAGAGCCCGCAGCTGCTGATGCTGTCAGGCATCGGCGACGGCACCGAGCTCAGTGCGCAGGGCATTCCGTGCGTCCACCACCTACCAGGGGTGGGCAAGAACTTGCAGGACCATCTCGACGTGACGCTGGTGCAGGCCAGCACCAAGTCGGTCTCCTACGGCATCACCTGGCGCAATGTGCTGAGAAGCGCGTGGGACATGGCGCGCTACCTCATCTTCCGCGACGGCATGTACACCACCAATGGCGCCGAAGGCTGCGCGTTCGCCAAGAGCCGCCCGGAGGAAGCCGCGCCGGACCTGCAGTTCCATTTCACCCCGGGGCGGCTGAAAGACCATGGGCGTGACCTGCGCTTCCTGCTTGGCGACGGCTACTCGCTGCATGTCTGCAATCTGCGCCCCAAGAGCCGTGGCGAGATTCGCCTGGCGTCGCGCGACCCGCTGGCCCACCCCGACATCCGCGCCAACTACCTGAGTGACCCCGAGGACATCGAGCACATGGTACGTGGCGTCAAGCTGGCGCGCCGCATCCTCGCCGGCCCGGCGTTTGATCGTTATCGCGGAGCCGAGCTGGTGCCGGGCAAGGCGGTGGTCAGCGACGACGACATCCGCCGCTTCATCCGCGACAAGGCGGAGACCATTTACCACCCGATCGGCACCTGCAAGATGGGGCGCGACGCGCAAGCCGTGGTCGACCCCGAGCTGCGTGTGCATGGCGTGTTCGGCCTGCGCGTGGTGGACGCGTCGATCATGCCGCTACTGGTGGGCGGCAACACCAATGCGCCGACGATCATGATCGCCGAAAAGGCGGCCGACATGATCATTGCCGCGCGCAAGACCTGCGAAACGCTGGCGAGCCTTGGCAGCCCCACCTTTCAGACACAGACCCAAGCCGATTTCATGCCCGTGTGAGCACGATCATGCCAAAAACAAAACCCCGCCTTGGCGGGGTTTTGTACTGCTGGGCGGCAACATCAGCGTAGCCTCACCAGGGTGGACTTGAGCTCCGTGTACTTCTCCAGCGCATGCAGCGACTTGTCGCGGCCGTTGCCCGACTGCCGGTAGCCGCCGAAGGGGAAGTTCATGTCCCCGCCCTCGTCGTAACAGTTGACCCACACCGTGCCGGCGCGCAGACGCCGCGCCGCATCGTGCGCGGTGGTCAGGTCAGCGCTCCAGATCGCGGCGGCCAGGCCGTAGTCTGACTGGTTGGCGATTGCGATGGCTTCGTCGAGCGTATCGAAGCTCACCACTGACAGCACCGGCCCGAAGATCTCCTCCCGCGCGATGCGCGCATCGGTGCCGGAGACATCGAACACGGTCGGCTCGATATAGTAGCCGCCCGTCTCCTGCCTCACCTGCTGGCCACCGGCCAGCAGGCGTGCGCCGTCCTGCCTGCCGGACTCGATATAGCCCAGCACGCGGTCTAGCTGGATGCGGTCGACGATCGCGCCCATATTGGTCGCCGGGTCGAGCGGATGGCCTGGCTGGTAGCGGCGGGCCTTTTCCAGCAGCTTGTCGAGGAACATGTCCTTGATGTCACGGTGCAGCAACAGGCGCGAGCCCGCTGTACACATCTCGCCCATATTGTAGAAGATGGCCCCCGCAGCGGCAGCGGCGGCCCGGTTGAAATCGGGGCAATCGGGCATGACGATGTTCGGCGACTTGCCGCCGAGTTCGAGCCAGACACGCTTGAGGTTGGATTGCCCGGCATACTGCATGATCTGCTTACCGACGCCGGTCGAGCCGGTGAACGCCAGGCAATCGACATCCATGTGAAGCGCCAGCAGCTTGCCCGCGACACCAAAGCCGGGCACCACATTGAACACGCCATCGGGTATGCCGGCCTGCTTGGCCAGCGCCGCGATACGGATCGCCGTCAGCGGCGACTTCTCGGAGGGCTTGAGCACCACCGAATTGCCGGCGGCAAGCGCCGGGCCGATCTTCCAGCTTGCCATCAGCAGCGGGAAATTCCACGGCACCACGCAGGCCACCACGCCGATCGGCTCATGGGTGACCATGCCGACCAGGTGGTTGTCCGCCGGCACGACCTCGCCCCCCCACTTGTCGACGGCCTCGCCATACCACTCGATGCAGTAGGCCGTACCGGGGATGTCGACCGACGTCGTATCGCCGATCGGCTTGCCGGCATCGAGCGTCTCAAGTAGCGCCAGCTCGTCGGCATGGTGCCGGATCAGCTCGGCGAAACGGCCCATCACCTTCTTGCGCTTGCGCGGATTGGCCCCCGACCAGACACCCGATTCGAACGCCTGGCGCGCCACGGCCACCGCCGCATTGATGTCGGCCTCGTCGCACTCGGCCACCTGGGTCAGCACGCGGGCGTCGATCGGGCTGATGCAATCGAAGGTCTTGCCGGAATGGGCCGGCACGTAGTGTCCGCCGATGAAGGCGCGGCCTTCGATGTGCAGGCCGGCGGCCTGCTGCTGCCAATCGGCAAAGGACTTGTTACTGGGCATGACGACTCCTTGGGGGCCGACGTGTTGCCGGCGGGTCAGAAGTTGGACAGGGAATTCGCGCTGACGATTTCGCAGATGTCGTTATCCGGGTTGCGGAAGCGGTGCGGCAGCTGCGAATCGAAGTAATAGCCGTCGCCGGCCAACAGCACGCGGGTATCGCCATCGACGGTCAGCTCGACCCGGCCGCTGATCACCACGCCGCATTCCTGCCCTTCATGCTGCAGCATCTCGTCGCCGGTATCGGCCAACGGCTCGTAGGTCTCGCGCAGCATGGTGATCTTGCGGTCCTTGAGGCCGTGGCCCACGAGAAAAAAAGCCACATGATCGCTGCCGATATTGGGCATTTCGTCTTTACTGAAGAAAGGCGAAGGCTTGACGGGCTCTTTCACGTCGAAGGTGAAGAACTCGGCCAGTGACATCGGGATGCCGTCGAGCACCTTTTTCAGCGACGACACCGAGGGGCTGACGCGATTTTGCTCGATCAGCGAGATCGTGCTGTTGGTCACGCCAGCACGCTTGGCCAGCTCGCGCTGCGACAGACCGAATTTCTCGCGGATCAGGCGAAGGCGTGTCGATACTTCGAGAGACATGGCGGTTTCCGTCAGACAGTTGGGCGTTTTAAATACTTTACGGGGATGGTAAACATTTTCACAGCTGCCAGCAAAATTTATTTCCCGAAACATGCACTAAACTGGTGATAAAAGGCGCATTTGCGGTGCACAAAAATATTTTTTGCAACGCACCGTTGAATAAGTTTGACACTTCAAGCAAACGAGATGTTGAATATATTGGACGCAAGCCCACAAACGCTTGTCTGACCCGACGGGCCGACACAGTCGATCTCCACAAGGAGGCAATGATGCTGATAGGCGTACCCAAGGAAATCAAGAATCACGAGTACCGTGTTGGCCTGACCCCAGCCGGCGTCAAGGAGCTGGCCAGGCACGGCCACCAGGTGCTGCTCGAAACCGGTGCGGGGACGGCCATCGGCTTCCCCGACGAGCAATACGCAGCAGCCGGCGCCGAGCTCGTGGCGGCCGCCGCCGACATCTTCGGCCGCGCCGAGATGATCATCAAGGTCAAGGAGCCGCAGCCCGTCGAGTACCGCATGCTGCGCCACGGCCAGATCCTGTTCACCTACCTGCACCTGGCGCCGGACCCCGAGCAGACGCGCGGCCTCGTCGACAGCGGTGCGATCGCCATCGCCTATGAAACGGTGACCGACGACCGTGGCGGTTTGCCGCTACTGGCGCCGATGTCGGAAGTGGCCGGCCGCATGTCCATCCAGGCGGCCGCCCGCGCCCTGGAAAAATCGCAGGGTGGCTCCGGCGTGCTGCTCGGCGGCGTACCGGGCGTGGCTCCGGGCCACGTCACCGTGATCGGTGCCGGGGTGGTTGGCCTCAACGCGGCGCGCATGGCCATGGGCTTGGGTGCGGAGGTCGCCATCCTCGACCGCTCGCTGCCGCGCCTCAAGGAAATCGATAATGTCTTCGGCGGCCGCATCAGGACGCTGTATTCGACCCAGGATGCAATCGAGCAGGAGCTGCGCCAGGCCGACGCGGTGATCGGCGCCGTGCTGATCCCGGGTGCGGCGGCGCCCAAGCTGGTGACGCGCGACATGCTCGGGCTGATGAAGCCTGGCTCGGTGCTGGTCGACGTCGCGATCGACCAGGGAGGCTGTTTCGAGACCTCGAAACCGACCACGCATCAGGACCCGACCTATGTCGTGGATGGCATCACCCATTATTGCGTCGCCAACATGCCCGGCGGCGTGGCACGCACCTCGACCATGGCCCTGACCAATGCCACGCTGCCATTCGCCGTAGCACTTGCCGACAAGGGCTATCGGAACGCGCTGCAGAGCGACCCGCACCTGCGCAACGGCCTCAATGTGTACCGGGGCCAGATCACCTACGAGGCCGTGGCGCACGATCTCGGCTACCCCTACCTGCCCGCGCTGGAGGCGCTCAGAGAATGATCAAAAGTTCGTTTCCACCGACCCCGACGAGACGAAAGCCGGTGGTCGGCATCTGCGCCGACCGCCGCATGCTCGGGGCCCATCCATTCCATCTCGTTGGCGAGAAATACATTACCGCCATTGTCGAAGGCGCTGGTGCCTTCGCCATCCTGCTCCCCTCCCTGGGCGAGCTTCAGGATATCGATCACACGCTGTCGCTGGTCGATGGCCTGCTCTTCACCGGCAGCCCGTCCATGGTCCACCCGCAGCACTATCAAGGCCCCGACCTGGAGCCCGGCACCCTGCTCGATGCGCATCGCGACGCGACCACCTTGCCGTTGATCCGGCGCGCGATCGACCAGGGCGTTCCGGTACTCGGCATCTGCCGGGGGTTTCAGGAAATGAACGTGGTATTCGGCGGCAGCCTGCTGCAGAAAATCCATGAGCAACCGGGCCGCCTCGATCACCGAGAGGACAAGGAAGCCGAGCTCGACGTGCAATACGGGCCGGCCCACCCGGTGGTGTTCACCACGGCGGGGCTGCTGCACCGCATCACCGGGTTGGCCGGCACCCAGGTCAACTCGGTGCATCAGCAGGGAGTCGATCGCCTCGGCACCGGGCTGGTGGCGGAAGCCATCGCACCGGATGGGCTGATCGAGGCCTTTAGCGTGGTCGACAGCCCGGCCTTCGCGCTGGCGGTGCAATGGCACCCCGAATGGAGATTTGCCGGCAACCCGGTGTCGGCCAGCCTGTTTGAGGCCTTCGGCGAAGCCTGCCGCATCTATCAGGCCAGCCGCCTGCCAGTGATGAAGCCGGAGTAGTGAAGAACGACGCGGAACCTCAGCCACCTCGTTCAACACTCGCAACGCACAATCAAAGAGACACGCATCATGGACCGCATTCACGATTTCTTCCGAGAACACCGCATCACCGAGGTCGAGTGCATCATCCCCGACATGACCGGCATCGCGCGCGGCAAGATCCTGCCCAAGAGCCAGTTCGCCTCCGGCGAGAACATGCGCCTGCCTACGGCCGTGCTGATCCAGACCGTCAACGGCGACTATCCGGACGATGACAACATCACCGGCCCCACCGACCCGGACATGGTATGCGTGCCCGACCCGACCACTGTCTCGCTGATTCCCTGGGCGGAAGACCCGACCGCCGTGGTCATCCACGATTGCGCGCACTTCGACGGCACGCCCGTCGACATCTCGCCGCGCTACGTGCTGCGCCGCATGCTCGATCTCTACGCCAAGCGCGGCTGGAAGCCGCTCGTCGCCCCCGAGCTCGAGTTCTACCTGATCGAGCGCAACACCGACCCGAACGAGCCGCTGCGCCCGCCCATCGGCCGCACCGGTCGGGCCGAAACCGGTCGCCAGTCCTACAGTATCGACGCGGTGAACGAGTTCGATCCGTTCTTTGAAGATGTCTACGACTACTGCGACAAGATGCAGCTCGATATCGACACGCTGATCCACGAAGTCGGCGCGGCGCAGATGGAAATCAACTTCCTGCATGGCGACGCGCTCGACCTGGCCGACCGCGTGTTCATGTTCAAGCGCGTGGTGCGCGAGACGGCGTTCCGCCACAACATCTACGCCACCTTCATGGCCAAGCCGATGCAGGACGAGCCCGGCAGCGCGATGCACGTGCATCAGAGCGTCACCGACGCCGCCACCGGCCGCAACATCTTCTCCAACCCGGACGGCTCGCCGTCCGACCTGTTCCTGTCCTATGTGGCCGGGCTGCAGACCTATATGCCGCACGTGATGCCGATCATGGCGCCGTATGTGAACTCCTACCGCCGCCTGAGCCGTTACACCGCCGCGCCGATCAATCTGCAGTGGGGCTACGACAACCGCACGGTGGGCATCCGCGTGCCCAACAGCGGCCCGAACGCACGCCGCGTGGAAAACCGCGTGCCGGGCGTGGACGTGAACCCGTATCTGGCCATGGCAGCCACGCTGGCCTGCGGCTACCTGGGCATGGTGAAGGGGCTCAAGCCATCCGAGCCGATGACGACCAGCGGCTATGCCCTCGACTACGAGCTGCCGCGCCACTTAGAAGACGCGGTGGAAGTGATGCGGGCGAGCGCCGACATCGCCGAGGTGCTCGGCGCGCATTTCGTCAACGCCTACTGCGCCGTCAAGGAAAAGGAATACGACACCTACTCGCGCGTGATCAGCTCATGGGAGCGCAAGCACCTGCTGCTGCATGTTTAGAACCGACGCAATCGGCCCAGCCGATTGCGTCGGGTTCTCGCCTCGATGCAGAAGGCATCGATGGAGCAGGTGACATCACATCCAGACGTTTGGTGCCAGCCCATGCCCAGCCAGGGCTGGCCCTCCACAACATGTTTCCGGAGACCGTTTCATGACCACCGTTTTCGCCGACCGCAGCACCCGCGAATGGCAGGCCCTCGATGCCGCCCACCACATTCACCCGTTTTCCGACATGGGCTCGCTCAACAAGGCGGGCAGCCGCGTCATCACCAAGGCACAAGGCGTCTACCTGTGGGATTCGGACGGCAACAAGATCATCGACGGCATGGCCGGCCTGTGGTGCGTCAACATCGGCTACGGCCGCAAGGACCTGGCCGAGGTCGCCTACAAGCAGATGCTGGAGCTGCCCTACTACAACACCTTCTTCAAGACCACGCATCCGCCGGTGATCGAGCTGTCCAAGCTGCTGGCCGAGGTTGCGCCGGCCGGTTTCGAACATTTCTTCTATTGCAACTCGGGCTCTGAAGGCAACGACACCACGCTGCGCGTCGTGCACCAGTACTGGGCGTCGCTCGGCAAGCCAGGCAAGAAGCACGTGATCTCGCGCAAGAACGCCTACCACGGCTCGACCATCGCCGGCGCCAGCCTCGGCGGCATGGGCTATATGCACGAGCAGATGCCATCGCCAGTGCCCAATATCGAGCACATCGACCAGCCCTACTGGTTCGCCGACGGCGGCGCGCTGACGCCAGCCGAATTCGGCCTGCAGTGCGCGCGCCAGCTCGAAGCCAAGATTCTCGAACTCGGCGCCGACAATGTCGCGGCCTTCATCGGCGAGCCGTTCCAGGGCGCGGGCGGCGTGATCTTCCCGCCCGAGAGCTACTGGCCCGAGATCCAGCGCATCTGCCGCCAATACGACATCCTGCTGTGCGCCGACGAGGTGATCGGCGGCTTCGGCCGCACCGGTGAATGGTTCGCGCACCAGCACTTCGGCTTCGAGCCGGACACGATGACGCTGGCCAAGGGCCTGACCTCGGGCTATGTGCCGATGGGCGCGGTCGCCATCCACAAGCGCATCGCCGAGCCGATCATCGCGGCTGGCGACTTCAACCACGGCCTGACCTACTCCGGCCACCCGGTGGCGGCGGCCGTGGCTGTGGCCAACATCAAGGCGCTGCGCGACGAGGGCATCGTCGACCGGGTGAAGAACGAAACCGGCCCCTACTTCCAGAAATCGCTGCGCGAGGCGCTGTCGGGCAACGCCATCGTCGGCGAGGTGGCCGGCCACGGGCTGGTGGCCGGCATGCAGCTGACCGAGGACCGCGCCAGCCGCAAACGTTTCGCCAACGGCGGCGATGTCGGCCTGCTGTGCCGCGATTTCTGCTTCAAGAACAACCTGATCATGCGCGCAACAGGCGACCGCATGCTGCTGTCGCCACCGCTGGTCATCTCGAAGAGCGAGATCGACGAGCTGGTCGAAAAAGCCGCGCACTGCCTGGCGCTGACGGCCAGGGAGCTGGGCCGGGCCTGACACCACGGGCGCGGGGCGCGTCATCATCGCGCCCCTTTTTGTGATCCCCCTTGCACCCAGCCAGCCATGAGCGACTACGACTTCGCCTACCTCCACAAGCCCGGCTTTCTCGGCGCGCCGATGCAGGATGCCGGCAAGCCCTACGCCGTCGTCGGCATCCCCTTCGACAGCGCGGTCACCAACCGTCCCGGCGCCCGTTTCGCGCCACGCGCGATTCGTGCCGCGAGCCAGATGCTGTGCGACGGCATCCACCCGCATTTCGACGTCTCGCCCCTGGGCCAGCTCACCGACCTGGGCGACATCGCGCTACCCAACACCGCCCTGGCGCCCGCTCGCGAACGGCTGCAAGCGGCTGTGGAAGCCATGCTTGGGCGGCACCACTGCTGTTGGCTCGGCGGCGACCATTCGGTCACGCTGGCCATCCTGCGCGCCTACCGCAAACACTACGGCCGCCCGCTGGCGCTGGTCCATTTCGACGCTCATTGCGATACCTGGGTCGATCACTTCGGCGAGCCATCCGGCCATGGCACCTGGACCTACGAGGCCATCCAGGAAGGCCTGGTGGTGCCCGAGGCCACAGTGCAGATCGGCATTCGCTCGGCGGGCGCAAAAGACGCCCGCGAGTATGTGAACAGCGTCGGCGGCCGCGTGTTCGGCGCACGCGAGCTGCGTGGCCTGAGCTCGCCGGCACAGCTCGCACCATTGCTGGATGAGATCCGCCGCCGTATCGACGGCGCGGGCCGCCCGCCGGTTTACCTGACGCTCGACATCGACTGCCTCGATCCGGCCTTTGCCCCCGGCACCGGCACACCCGAGCCGGGCGGGCTCGACACCAACCAGGTGCTGACGATACTGGAGGAGCTTGGCGACCTGCCCTTCGTCGGCATGGACTGCGTCGAAGTCGCCCCGCCCTTCGACCATGCCGAGCTGACCTCGAACGCCGCCGCGGTGTTCGTCTGGACCTATCTCTGCCAACGCATCGCGAGCACCCGCTAAGCCATGTTCGCCCGGGACGCCAAGCTCAACCACCACTCCTACTACGAGGCCAGCATCTCGCGCCCGGTGCCGGAGCCGGCGCTGGCTGGCGCGGTCACGGCCGATGTCTGCGTGGTCGGCGGCGGGCTGGCCGGGCTGTCGGCGGCGATCGAGCTTGCTCAACGCGGTTACCGCGTCACCTTGCTCGAAGCACGGGACATCGGCTGGGGCGCATCGGGCCGCAACGGCGGGCAGGCAATCGCCGGCTATGCCTGCAGCAACGGGGTGTTCGAACGCGCGCAGGGCATCGTGGCCGCGCGCCAGGCCTGGCAGGTATCGCTCGACGCCATGGGCCTGCTGCGTGAGCGTATCGAGCGATTTGCCATCGACTGCGACTTCGTGCCCGGCTACATGACGGTGGCGGTGGGCGCGAAAAACGTGCGGGCGCTACGCGACGACCACGCGGCACTGGCGACGCGTTACCACTACGACCAGCTACGCTTCATCGAGCCAGCCGAGATTCGCGACTGGATCGCCAGCCCGCGTTACCGGGCCGGCCTGTACGATGCCGGCAGCGGCCATCTGCACCCGCTCAAATACACGCTCGGCCTCAAGCGCGCGGCGGCGGTGCTGGGGGTGGCGATCCACGAGCACAGCGAAGTCACGCGGCTGACGCACGGCAGCACGGTGACGGTGCACACGGCCGGCGGACAGGTCAGCGCAAGCCATGCGGTGCTGGCGGGCAATGTCTACCTGGGGCCGGTGGCCGCACGCATTGCGGCGCGCATCATGCCGGTGGGGACCTACATCATCGCCACCGAGCCGCTTGGCGCCGAGCGTGCCGACGCCCTGATCCGCCAGCGCATCGCTGTATGCGACAACCATTTCGTGCTCGATTACTTCCGCGTGACAGCCGATCACCGCATGCTGTTCGGCGGCCGCGTCAGCTATTCCGGGCTTACACCGCCCAACCTGCCCACCGTGATGCGCGGCAATATGGTGCGCGCATTCCCGCAACTGGCCGATGCGAAGATCGCCTATTGCTGGGGCGGCTTCGTCGACATCACCATGAACCGCGCCCCCGATTTTGGCCGGCTCGCCCCCAACGTGTTCTATCTGCAAGGTTTTTCCGGCCACGGCCTGGCGCTCACCGGCATGGCCGGGCGGCTGGCGGCGGAGGCGATTGCCGGCCAGGCCGAACGCTTCGACCTGTTCGCGCGGCTGCCGCACCGCCCCTTCCCCGGCGGGCCATGGCTGCGTACCCCGGCACTGGCGCTGGGCATGCTCTACTACCGCCTGCGAGACCTGCTATGAACGCCGATCGAGCCGTGTTTTCCACGCATACGCTGCAGCGCAACAAGCGGTTTGCCCTGTGGGCGCCCGTCACAGTAAAATCGCCGGTTTTGCCGTGCGTTGCGACAGAAATGGCCGGGATCGCCCAAGCCGTTTTGAATACAATGAGTTGCAACGCCCACAACAGTCACACCGGGATTCGACCATGACCTTGTTGCAACTTCTCTCCTCACGTTTCGAAGCCGCGCTGGCTGCAGCCGGCGCGCCAGACGCACAAGCACTGGTGCAACCCGCCGGCAAACCCGAGTTTGGCGACTACCAGGTCAACGGCGTGATGGCCGCTGCCAAGCGCCTCAAGATGAACCCGCGCGAGCTGGCGCAGAAGGTGGTCGACAGCGTCGATGTCGCCGGCGTGATCGACAAGATGGAAATCGCCGGCCCCGGTTTCATCAACCTGCACCTGTCCACCGCCTGGCTCGGTGCCCACGTCGAGCGCGCGCATGCCGACGCCAAGCTGGGCGTGCCGCAACAGGCACCGAAGAAGGTCATGGTCGAATACTCGTCGCCCAATGTGGCCAAGGAAATGCACGTCGGCCACCTACGCTCAACCATCATCGGTGATGCGCTGGCACGCGTGCAGGCCTTCCTCGGCCACGATGTGCAGCGCGCCAATCACGTCGGCGACTGGGGCACGCAGTTCGGCATGCTGACCGCTTACCTGCTCGAAGTCCGCTCGACCGAGCATACCGACGCCGCGATCGCGCTGAACGACCTCGAAGCCTTCTATCGCAAGGCCAAGCAGCATTTCGACGAAGACCCGGCCTTTGCCACGCGGGCCCGCGAGTACGTGGTCAAGCTGCAATCGGGTGACCCGGAAGTGCTCGCGCTGTGGCGCCAGTTCGTCGACATTTCGCTGTCGCACTGCGAGGCGGTGTACCGCAAGCTCAACGTTCAGCTCGGCCGTGGCGACGTGCGCGGCGAGAGCGCCTATAACGACGACCTGCCCGTCGTGGTCGCGGACCTGCGCCAGCAAGGCCTGCTGACCGAAGACCAGGGCGCGCAGGTGGTGTTTCTCGACGAATTCAAGAACAAGGAAGGCGAACCGCTCGCCTGCATCATCCAGAAATCGGACGGCGGCTATCTGTACGCCACCACCGACCTGTCGGCCGTGCGCTACCGCCACACCCAGCTCGGCCTCGATCGCGTGATGTACGTCGTCGACGCGCGCCAGGCGCTGCACTTCCAGCAGATATTCACGATCGCACGCAAGGCCGGTTACGCCCCTGCCGACATGCAGCTCGAGCACATTGCCTTCGGTACCATGATGGGCGAGGACAACAAGCCGTTCAAGACGCGCTCGGGCGGCACCGTCAAGCTGATCGAACTGCTCGAGGAGGCCGAAGAACGCGCCTACCAGCTCGTCACCGACAAGAACCCGGCGCTGGCCGATGCGGCCCGCCGCGACATCGCCAGCGCCGTCGGCATCGGCGCGGTCAAGTATGCCGACCTGTCGAAGCACCGCACCTCGGATTATGTGTTCAGCTGGGACTCGATGCTGGCCTTCGAGGGCAATACCGCGCCGTACCTGCAATATGCCTATACACGCATCCGCAGCATCTTCGGCAAGGGTGCCATGTTCGACCCGCAGGCGGCCGTGGTGCTGACCGAGCCGGCCGAGCGCGCGCTCGCGCTGCAGCTCGCGCAATTCGGCGACAGCGTATATACCGTGGCCCGCGACGCGGTGCCGCACCTGCTTTGTTTGTATCTGTATCAACTGGCGACCCAGTTCATGCGTTTCTACGAGGCATGCCCGGTCTTGAAGAGCGAAGGCGCGGTTCAACAGAGCCGCCTGAAGCTGTGCGACCTGACGGCCAAGACACTGGCCGCCGGCCTCGACATGCTGGGCATCAAGGTACTGGAGGCGATGTAAGGCACGGCATTTGCTTGTATCAAGTGCAACAAGCCGCCGTTTTAGCCCAGATCGCATACCCACGGCTACACAGGTGTGCTGTAATTGCGCCTGTCGGCAGGGGGGAGTGTCCGGTGCCGATTGGGTAAGGCGTGTGGCGGTGCATCAGCGCACCGGCAGCGCCAGGGAAGTTGTGGTTCGACCTTTATAAATTGGAGTGAAGTCCATGAATAAGCAAAAATTTGCGGTCAAGCTCGCTGCCGCCGTCATCGGTCTGTCGGTGTCGGCCGTCTTCGCCGCCGGCAACGTCAACATCTACAACTGGCAGGATTACATCGCCGACAACACGCTGAAGGATTTCGAGAAGGAAACCAGCGTCAAGCCCAAGTACGACGTGTATGACAGCAACGAGACGCTGCAAGCCAAGCTGCTGACCGGCAAGAGCGGCTACGACGTCGTCTATCCGTCGATGGACTTCGCCGCCAAGCAGATCAAGTCCGGCATCTACCTCAAGCTCGACAAGTCCAAGCTGCCCAACCTGGCCAACCTCAACCCCAAGATGCTGGAAAAGCTCAAGGTTGCCGACCCGTCCGGTGAATACCTGATCCCCTATATGTGGGGCACCGCGGCCTTCGGCATCAACGTCGACAAGGTGAAGAAGGCCCTGGGCAGCGAGCCGATGCCTGCCGACATGTGGGAACTGATCTTCAATCCGAAATACACCTCGAAGCTCAAGAGCTGCGGCATTTCCTTCATGGAAGGCGGTTCGGATGTGTACGCGATGTACAACATCTACAAGGGCCGCGACATGATGGACTTCAGCAAGGACACGCTGGAATCGAACAACAAGGAGCTGGCCGCGATCCGCAAGGACGTCAAGAAGTTCATCCAGGCGCCGATCGACCTGCTCGCCAACGGCGACGTCTGCGTGGCCATGGGCTACAACGGCGACGTCTACATCGCCCGCGATCGTGCCAAGGAAGCCAAGAAGCCGCAGAACATCGAATACGTGGTGCCCACCAAGGGTACCCAGCTGTGGATCGATGCCATGGCCATTCCCAAGGACAGCAAGAACGTCGACAACGCCTACAAGTGGATCAACTTCATCATGAAGCCCGAGACCGTCGCCGCGATCTCGAACAAGGTGAACTACGCCAACCCGAACCTGAAGGCGACGCCGCTGGTCGACAAGAAGCTCAAGGATGATCCCAAGATCTATCTGAGCGAAGAAGCGCTGGCCAAGCTGCAACCGAAGCAGCCAATGGAAGCGGAAGTGCAGAAGCGGGTCACCACCTACTTCAACAAGTTCAAGAGCGGCAAGTAACCGCCACGTGGGACGGCGAGGCAGCCCGCCTCGCCGTTTTTTAAGAGTAGCGGGGAATCAGGTGCTACTGACATCTGCTTCGCGTCGGGCCGAGCGGCCGACACGGGCGAAACACATGTCAACAGCACAGTCCCCAGTGCAGACGGAGACGCACATTGTGCCGTTAGACAATGCCGTAGCCAGCCAGGCTGGCAGCAAACAGGCTTACCTGGAAATTCGTGGCATCACCAAGAAATTCGGTGACTTTACCGCCGTGGACGACGTGGAGCTCAAGGTTCCGCGCAACGAAATCTTTGCACTGCTGGGAAGCTCCGGGTCAGGCAAATCCACCCTGCTGCGCATGCTGGCAGGCATGGAGAAGCCGACCGAGGGCCGCCTGATCCTCGACGGCGAGGACATCACCGACCTGCCCTCCTACGCCCGTCCGATCAATATGATGTTCCAGTCGTATGCACTGTTCCCGCACATGAGCGTGGAGCAGAACATCGCCTTCGGCCTGAAGCAGGACAAGCTGCCCAAGGCCGAGATCGAACAGCGCGTGAACCAGATGCTCGACCTGGTGCAGATGCGCAAGTACGCCAAGCGCAAGCCGCACCAGCTCTCCGGCGGCCAGCAGCAGCGTGTGGCCCTGGCACGCTCGCTCGCCAAGCGCCCTAAGCTGCTGCTGCTCGACGAGCCCCTGGGCGCGCTCGACAAGAAGCTGCGCATGCAGACCCAGATCGAGCTCGTCAACGTGATCGAAAAGGTCGGCGTGACCTGCATCATGGTGACGCACGATCAGGAAGAAGCGATGACCATGGCCAGCCGCATCGGCATCATGTCCGAGGGCAAGCTGCTGCAGGTCGGCGGCCCGCGCGAAATCTACGAGCACCCGAACTGCGTGTTCACCGCCGAGTTCATCGGCTCGACCAACACCATCGAAGGCAAGCTGGTCGAAGATGAATCCAGCCACATCCAGATCGAGAGTCCCGAGCTCGACAACCGCATCTATGTGAACCACGGCATCACCGGCGCCTTGGGCATGGATCTCGCATTCACCGTGCGCCCGGAAAAAGTCACCGTGTGCCGCGAGCAGCCTGCCGGCCAGTTCAACTGGGCAGCCGGCGAGGTCGCCGAAATCGCCTATCTCGGCAGCTTTTCGATCTACCATGTGCGCCTGAAGGGCGGCCGCGTGATTCTGGCCCATGTGCCGTCCACCCACTGGGGCGAAAGCGAGCCGCCGACCTGGGGCGACAAGGTATTCGTCAAGTGGACCGACTACGCCGGGGTGGTGCTGACATCATGATCAAGGGACTCCTGCAACGCATTCTGCCTCGCGGCAGGACGGTGGTGACGGCAGTCCCTTACACCTGGCTGCTGTTCTTCTTCCTGCTGCCCTTCTTCTTCGTGCTCAAGATCAGCTTCACCGAGGCCGACGTGGCGCAGCCACCGTACACGGCCATCGTGCAGCACGAAGACCAGAAGACCATCATCACGCTCAACACGAGCAAGTACCACACGATATTCGACGAGGCCGACACCTTCGTCGAGAAGGGCATCGCCCAGGGCGTGGCCGACAGCCAGTACATCCTGTCGTACTGGAACTCGCTCAAACTGGCCTTCTTCACCACCGTGCTGTGCCTGCTCATCGGCTACCCGATCGCCTACAACATCGCACGCGCCGACGAAGCCACGCGCAATACCCTGCTGATGCTGGTGATGCTGCCGTTCTGGACGTCCTTCCTGCTGCGCGTGTACGCCTGGATCGGCATCCTCAAGGACAACGGCGTGATCAACAACCTGCTGATGAGCATGGGGCTGATTCAGGAGCCCATCCCGCTGCTCTACAACCAGTTCTCGGTGATGGTCGGTATGGTCTACAGCTACCTGCCCTTCATGATCCTGCCGCTCTACGCCCACCTGGTGAAGCTCGACGGCAGGCTGCTCGAAGCCGCGGCCGACCTCGGCGCCAAGCCGTGGGATACCTTCTTCAAGATCACCCTGCCGCTGTCGGCCGGCGGCGTCATCGCCGGCTCGATGATGGTATTCATCCCGGCCGTCGGCGAATACGTGATCCCCGAATTGCTGGGTGGCGGCGAGGTGCTGATGATCGGCAAGCGGCTGATGGATGATTTCGGCGCCAACCTCGACTGGCCACAGGCCGCGGCTGTGACGGTGATCATGATGATCCTGCTGATCGCACCGATTGTCTGGTTCCACCGTTTCGAAGCCAAGCAGATGGAGGAAGGCACGCAATGAGCGCCAACAAGATGCCGCTGGGCAATAAGCTCTACATGCTGCTCGGCTTCTTCTTCCTGTATGCACCGATCGTCAGCCTGATGATCTACTCGTTCAACGAATCGCGCCTCGTCACCGTCTGGGGCGGCTTCTCGCTCAAGTGGTATCAGGTGCTCTTCCGCGACGAGGCAGTGATCGCAGCGGCCAAGCTGAGCTTCAAGATCGCCTTCCTGACCGCGACGCTGGCCGTCGTGCTCGGCACGATTGCCGGCCTGGTGCTGGCCCGCTTCGGCCGCTTCAAGGGCAGCTCACTGTTCGCCGGCCTGGTCACGGCGCCGATGGTGATGCCTGAGGTGATCGTCGGCCTGTCGATGCTGCTCCTGTTCGTCGCGCTGCAGACCTCGCTGGGCTGCGGCGACGAAACGCTCGGCCTGCTCAACTCGGCCGGTTGCTTCGCCTTCGGCGAGCGCGGCATGGTCACCATCTGGATCGGCCACACCACGCTGTGCACCGCCTATGTCGCGGTACTGGTGCAAAGCCGCCTGCGCGAGATGGACCGCTCGCTCGAGGACGCCGCGATGGACCTGGGTTGCCGCCCGTGGAAGGTGTTCTTCGTCATCACCATCCCGGTGATTTCGCAGGCGCTGGTATCGGGCTGGCTGCTGAGCTTCACGCTGTCGCTCGACGACTACGTGCTCACCGCCTTCCTCTCGGGCCCTGGCTCCACCACGCTGCCGCAATGGATCTTCTCGTCGATCCGCCTGGGCCTGACACCCGAGATCAACGCGCTGGCCACCATCATCATCTCCGTGGTGACGGTGTTCGTGGTGGTGTCGAACCGCCTGATGATCTCGGCACAGAGCAAGCGCGACAAGGCGATGCAGGAAGCCTTCGCGGCCTCCGGCCAGGGTTAGCCTGCCACGGCAACCAAAACAAAAACCCGGCACTCAGCCGGGTTTTTGTTTCTGGGCAACGGCGCCCGGCCTTAGCCGAGCCTGATCGTCACATCGTCGCGTTCATCCACCACATCGTTAAACAATTCACGCAAGGCCTCGAACTTGTCACCAAGCTGGGTGCGGTCGGCTGCTGCAGTGGGCCAGTCGATCTCGATCGGACCTTCGATATCGCAGCACAGCATGTCCCACAGTGCATCGAGATTGCGCCCGAAATGGCCGGAGAACGCCAGCTGGCGCACCAGCTCGTCATAGAGCTGGTCGAACGAGCGAATATTCTCCAGACGGCAACGCCTTACTTGCATGTGGGCACCTCGACGAAACTGCGGTAGTGGTCGACCGTAACCTGACGGCGGCCATCGCTGCTGAACAATAGCCGCTTGGCACCGCGTTTGCCGCCCTTGAAATCGAGATCGGCTTCGCGCCATTTGCCTGGCGGCAGCTGGCCCTCGCGGTTGCCGAAGCGGTCGCCGCCGATACTCTTGCCGCCAAGCCCCGGCACCGACCACAGATCGCGCCCAGGCCGCCAGCCGGCATCACGCGCCTGGTTCTTGGTCACGAACTTGGCAGGCAGCTGGCGATTGCCGCTGGCGTTCAGGCTATCCAGCATCTCGGCCAGCTCCGTCTGGTTGACGGCCGGGCGCAGCGTTTGATTCAGGCGCCCGACAACCTCGCCGCAACTCGCGGCAGCGGCCGGCAGCGACAGCAGCCACAAGGGCAGGCTCAACAACAGCACACGACGCATTGATCCGTTTCTCCGGGAAAACCTGTCCAGGCTCATTATGGACAGCGGGTCACACAGGGTAAAGGGCGCATCCGGCAGCCTCGCGGCCCCGGCACATCACGGGGCAAGGCAGCTGTCAGCACATCCGGCCATGGCGCCCGCAAGCCGAAGTCTGGCTAATTCCGCACATCCGGTATCCAGCCGAAACCGGACGCCACCACCATCACCAGCACATAAAGGATGAAGGCCATCGGCGTGAACAGCAGTACGCCGCCGATCACGTGCGCCCGCCTCACCTGCGTCGCCTGGGTCAGCGCGTTGATGAGAATCACCACGCTGTAGATAGCCAGCCCCATCGCCACCACGGCGTCGAAAGGCGCATCGAACCAGGCGATCACCGGTGTCAGCAGGTTGACCCCGTTGGCCAGCACCAGGAGCGGCCACAGGCTCTCGTTGCCCTGCCAGTTGTCGCCCTGCCGCAGCCACCAGCTGAAGAAGGTGTTGAGCAGCAGCAGCGTGATCCATTCGAAAAACACGAAGAAACCGATCTTGACCAACAGCGGCGCCTCGAAGTCTTCCGACACGGCTGCCGAGAACACCCCCATGACAGTGACGAGCAGAGCAAGCTGCCAGGCGGGGTGGCGATACTCGCCCAATGGCTTGACGCGAAAGCGCGCCAGATTGAGCAGGTCGTCGAACAGTTGCGAGAACATGGAAAAGTTGCCCATCTCAGTCGAAGATTACCGTCTTCTTTGCGTATTCGAGGATGCGATGGTCGGTATGCCAGCGCACCGCGCGTGACAGCACCACCTTCTCCAGGTCGCGCCCCTTCTGGATCAGGTCTTCGACCGAATCGCGATGCGAGATGCGCGTCACGTCCTGCTCGATGATCGGGCCGTCGTCGAGGATCTCGGTCACATAGTGGCTGGTCGCACCAATCAGCTTCACGCCACGCTGGTGTGCACGATGGTAGGGCTTGGCGCCGTCGAAGGCCGGCAGGAAGGAGTGGTGGATATTGATGATGCGGCGCGGGTAGCGCTTCACGAATTCCGGCGACAGCACCTGCATGTAGCGCGCCAGTACGATCAGGTCCACCTTGTATTGTTCGAGCAGCGCGAACTGTCGGGCCTCGGCTTCGTCCTTGTTGTCGCGCGTCACCTCGACGCAATGGAACGGGATGCCGTGAAAATCCGCCAGGCGCTGGGTATCGGGGTGATTGCTGATGATCACCGGTATCTCGCAACGCAGCTCGCCACTCGCATGGCGGTGCAGCAGGTCGACCAGGCAGTGGTCGTATTTCGACACGAATACCGCCAGGCGCGTGCGGTTTTGCGACAACTTGAGCTGCCAGTGCATGTCAAACCGTTCAGCGATCGGTGCGAAGGCTGGCTCGAACGCGTCGACAGGCAGCTTGAAGCCGTCCAGGTCCCACTCCACGCGCATCAGGAACAGGCCCTCGTCGGCATCCTGGTGTTGGTCGGCGTGCAGGATATTGGCGTCGTAGGTGTAGAGGAAATTGGCAATTGCGGCCACCAGGCCGCGTCGATCAGGGCAGGAAATCAGTAAGGTAGCGGTGTTCTTCATCATTGTTCTCAAGCCGGCATGCGAACAGGCATATGGTTTGCTTTCCCAACGGCATGGCTGCGCGGGTAGGCCCCATTCTAGCAGAACAGGCCAGCACCACAGCGCTGTCCAGCGCATCGACGGCCACATGCCCGATCGGGAATTATTTTTTATTTATCAAGGGGGCAGACGCAGATTTTCAGGTTGATTTTTTCCCGCCAGTCACTAGAATTGGGCTTCAAAACGAGAATAAACCACTATATCTTGTGTTATTCACAATCTGTCCACAACTGATCCACAACCTATAATGGAGACCCCTGGCATGCACACCTCCACGACAGATACGGCATTTACGGCCCCCGCTCCCACCGCGGGCGCCGCCTATCCACAGGAAAGCGCAACCCAACACGGCGTTGCGGAGTACAAGACCATTCGCCGCAACGGCAGCGTGGTGCCGTTCGAGCCGATGAAAATCACGGTCGCCATGACCAAAGCTTTCCTCGCCGTACACGGTGGCCAGGGTGCCGCCTCCGCGCGCATCCGCGAGCTCGTGCAACAGATGACCGACGTCGTCGTGCGCCAGCTGATGCGGCGCAAGCCTGAAGGCGGCGCGATCCATATCGAAGAAATCCAGGACCAGGTCGAGCTCGCGCTGATGCGTTCGGGCGAGCACGACGTGGCCCGTGCCTACGTCCTCTATCGCGAAATGCGCTCGCGCGAGCGCGCCGAGCGTGGCGAGAGCGACGTTGCCACCAGCATCAATGTCGTCGAGAACGGCATCACCCAGCCGCTCGATCAGGGCAAGCTGAAGGCGCTGATCAAGTCCGCCTGCAAGGGCCTCGAGCAGTTCACCGACGCCGAGCACATCCTCGCTGAAACGCAAAAGAACCTGTACGACGGCGTGCCGGCCGAAGAAGTCCGCAAGTCGGCCGAGCTGTCCGCCCGCCAGCTGATCGAGAAGGACCCGGCCTATAGCTACGTCGCCGCCCGCCTGCTGCTGAACCGCCTGCGCTTCGAAGTGCTGGGCGAGGAAGTCAGCCACGAGGCGATGGAAACCCGCTACGCCGACTACTTCCCAGGCTTCATCAAGAAAGGCGTCGAAGCCGAGCTGCTCGACCCGACCCTGCTGCAGTTCGATCTGGCCAAGCTGTCCGCCGCGCTCAAGCACGAACGTGACTACCAGTTCGGCTACCTCGGCCTGCAGACCCTGTTCGACCGCTACTTCCTGCACATCCACGGCCACCGCATCGAGCTGCCGCAGGCATTCTACATGCGCGTCGCGATGGGCCTGGCACTGAACGAAATCGACCGCGAAGCGCGCACCATCGAGTTCTACAACGTACTGTCGACCTTCGACTTCATGTCCTCGACACCGACGCTGTTCAACTCCGGCACGCTGCGCAGCCAGCTGTCGAGCTGCTACCTGACCACCATCGCCGATGACCTCGATGGCATCTACGAAGGCCTCAAGGAAAACGCACTGCTGTCGAAGTTCGCCGGCGGCCTCGGCAACGACTGGACGCCAGTGCGCGCGCTCGGCTCGCACATCAAGGGCACCAACGGCAAGTCGCAAGGTATCGTGCCCTTCCTAAAAGTGGTCAACGACACCGCCGTCGCAGTCAATCAGGGCGGCAAGCGCAAGGGCGCCGTCTGCGCCTACCTGGAAAGCTGGCACGCCGACATCGAGGAATTCCTCGACCTGCGCAAGAACACCGGTGACGACCGTCGCCGCACCCACGACATGAACACCGCCAACTGGGTGCCGGATCTTTTGATGAAACGCGTCATGGAAGGCGCCGACTGGTCGCTGTTCTCGCCATCCGAAACGCCTGACCTGCACGACCTCTACGGCAAGGCCTTCGAAGAAGCCTATGTGCGCTACGAAGCCAAGGCAGCGCGCGGCGAAATGCGCGTGTACAAGAAGATCCCGGCACTGCAGCTGTGGCGCAAGATGCTGACCATGCTGTTCGAAACCGGCCACCCGTGGATCACCTTCAAGGACCCGTGCAACATCCGCAGCCCGCAGCAGCACATGGGCGTGGTACACAGCTCGAACCTCTGCACCGAGATCACGCTGAACACCAACGACAGCGAAATCGCCGTGTGCAACCTGGGCTCGGTCAACCTGGTCAACCACATGGTTGAAGGCCCAGATGGCAAGCCACAGCTCGACAACGCCAAGCTGCACCGCACCATCAAGACCGCGATGCGCATGCTCGACAACGTGATCGACATCAACTTCTACCCGGTCAAGAAGGCACGCAACTCCAACCTGCGTCACCGTCCGGTCGGCATGGGCATCATGGGCTTCCAGGATTGCCTGCACATCCAGCGCATCCCGTATGCCTCGGATGCCGCCGTCGAATTCGCCGACCGCTCGATGGAAGCAATCGCCTTCCACGCCTACTGGGCATCGACCGAGCTGGCCGAAGAGCGCGGCAAGTACCCGAGCTACAACGGCAGCCTGTGGGACCGCGGCATCCTGCCGCACGACTCGCTCGACCTCCTGGCCGAGGCACGTGGCGGCTACCTCGATGTGGACCGCACCACCACCCAGGACTGGGACAGCCTGCGTGCCCGCATCAAGCAATACGGCATGCGCAACTCGAACTGCCTGGCCATCGCCCCGACCGCGACCATCGCCAACATCGTCGGCGTCTCGGCCTCGATCGAGCCGACCTACCAGAACCTGTTCGTGAAGTCGAACCTGTCGGGCGAATTCACCGTCACCAACGAATACCTGGTGAAGGACCTGAAGGAACGCGGCCTGTGGGACGAAGTCATGGTCTCCGACCTCAAGTACTTCGACGGCAGCCTGGGCCGCATCGACCGCGCCCCGCAAGACCTGCGTGAGATCTACGCCACCGCCTTCGAAATCGACCCGAAGTGGCTGGTCGAATGCGGCTCACGCCGCCAGAAGTGGATCGACCAGGCGCAATCGCTGAACCTGTACATGGCCAACGCCTCGGGCAAGAAACTCGACGAGCTCTACAAGCACGCCTGGGTCAAGGGCCTGAAGACCACCTACTACCTGCGCACGCTGGCAGCGACCTCCGCCGAGAAATCGACCGGCCGTGGCGGCGAGTTGAACGCCGTACCGGTAGACGGCGGCCTGTCGGCTGCGCCAGCGGCCACCGGCAGCAGCTATGCCGCGGGCGAAGGCGCATCCGAAGGCGCCAAGTTCTGCTCGATTGACAACCCGGAATGTGAAGCCTGCCAGTAAGCAGGGTTCACATGAAGGGTTGCGGCGAAGCCACAATCCCGGGAAATCGAGTGCGGCAGCGCTCGGCTTCCAGCACCGACAAGTGCAGTGTGAGGCTTGCCAATAAGGCAAGCATCGCGGGAGGGGTGACGGCGAAGCCACAATCCCGGGGAAATCAAGTGCGGCAGCGCTCGGTTTCCAGCACCGACAATAATCGCCCGGATGAAGCGGCAACGCACAATCCGGGCGATTCGTCTCTGCGATGGCCAGATAGCAGGGCCGGGCTTAGCCAGCCACTCATGCAGTCCCAACGTCGGCCCACATGGGCCGATAGTTCAGCCGACTCCCTGCCGAGTCGGCTGAACTATCGGTCAGGATTCGGCGCCTAACGGTTCAGGCGCTCACTGATAAGCACTGCACCAACCCTTGGCGTTGACGCGCTTGCCGGGGAAGATCGGGCAGCCGCCCCACTCCGAAGCGCCATCACCGAGAAAAACCTGGCAGGTATCGCAAGTCTGGCCTGGCGAATAGGCCGGGAATTTGTCCTTGTCCACCAGGCTCGCATCGTGGCGGTAGCCGAGCGATTCGGCCTTGGCGTCGTGCTCGTCCAGCGCATCGGCAGGGGGCGCAGCCTGCAGCCTGCCGGACAGGGCAACCCCGGCGACGGGCAGCCAGCAGAGCAGAAAGGTACGACGTGTGGTCATCTCGGCCTCCAGTGGTGAATCGAGGAAACAGGCGTCGCCTTCATCGTAGCCGACAATCGCTACACCGACACGCCGACCGCAATTTATTGAATCAACAAATAGGAAAGACACTATAGGTTGTAGTTTGAAACTTGACTCCAACCTGAATCTCGACCAAGCTTCAGATATCATCGGCCGCCGAAATGGCGCCACACAGCACAGTCCCAAGCCGCCACCGAGCGGCGGCAATCCCGAATCACCCGATCCCCCATCAGGGAAGACATAACAAGGAGTCGCTCCACCATGCTGAGCTTTGACGACGACATCACCACCAGCCACCCCGCGCGCCCTGCCCCGCAGCCCGCACCGCAGATGGCCCAGCCGGCCGCTGCCGCGCCCGCGTACGACCACAACAACATCGCCCAGCAAGACACCAACCGCGTCTCCGCCGTCGACAAGCGTGTCATCAACGGCCAGACCGACGTCAACCAGCTCGTGCCGTTCAAGTACAAATGGGCCTGGGAAAAATACCTCGCCACCTGCGCCAATCACTGGATGCCGCAGGAAGTGAACATGCAGCGCGACATCGAGCTGTGGAAGAACCCCAACGGCCTCACCGAAGACGAGCGCCGCGTCGTCAAGCGCAACCTGGGCTTCTTCGTCACCGCCGACTCGCTCGCCGCCAACAACATCGTGCTCGGCACCTACCGCCAGATCACCGCGCCCGAGTGCCGCCAGTTCCTGCTGCGCCAGGCGTTTGAAGAAGCGATCCACACCCACGCCTACCAGTACATCGTCGAAAGCCTGGGGCTGGACGAAGGCGAAGTGTTCAACGCCTACCACGAGATCAAGTCGATCCGCGACAAGGACGAATTCCTGATCCCGTTCATCGACAGCCTGACCGACCCCGCCTTCAAGACCGGCACCTTCGAAACCGACCAGCAGCTGTTGAAGTCCATCATCGTCTTCGCCTGCATCATGGAAGGCCTGTTCTTCTACGTCGGCTTCGTGCAAATCCTCGCACTGGGCCGCCAGAACAAGATGACCGGCGCCGCCGAGCAATACCAGTACATCCTGCGCGACGAATCGATGCACTGTAACTTCGGCATCGACCTGATCAACACCATCAAGCTCGAAAACCCGCAACTGTGGACCGACGCCTTCAAGGCCGAGCTCACCGAGCTGTTCAAGAAAGCCGTCGACCTCGAATACGCCTACGCCGAAGACACCATGCCGCGCGGCGTGCTCGGCCTCAACGCGCCGATGTTCAAGGAATACCTGCGCTTCATCGCCAACCGCCGCATGCAACAGATCGGCCTCGACACCCTGTTCCCAGGAGCGACCAATCCATTCCCGTGGATGAGCGAAATGATCGACTTGAAGAAAGAGAAGAACTTCTTCGAGACGCGGGTAATTGAATACCAATCGGGTGGGGCGTTGAGCTGGGATTGATTAAAAGAGCGTCGGGCGACACATAATTTTTCACCCGACGACACATAATTTTTCATTCTGCAGCTCAGTAAGCGCCAATCTCTACGCCATATTTGGCGGCGCCGTCCCCATACTCTGATCTGGTGACAGCCCGCCCTCTGGTCAGCGCTTAGTCTTGAAAAGATTAGAGGGATGAGTGTGTTGGCGCATGAATACTCGGTGTTGGGGGGGAACCGTTCAGCAATCGGCAGATACCTGAGCATCGTTGCGTCTGCTATCGAGGCTGGTCTAGGTACGCTGATTGCATGGTTGATCGATGTCG